>NZ_PPRL01000071.1 GCF_002902235.1 Staphylococcus ureilyticus | reverse complement strand
ATCATAAGTATTTTGGATTTATTTGTTTTTTAGTATCATTATGTATGATTACAACAGGTATTTAACTTTAAACTGATATAAATAGTTGAAATCAAGACAATACTCAAGCACCTTCATTTTAAATGGAGGTGTTTTTTTAATATGCAGTGAATATTACTGACATCGCACCATATCCCAAATACCATTTTATGTAATCACATTAACTAGAATTTTTAAAATTAAGAAAAATGACACATATCTCATATTGAATATTTTTGCGTTATTATGTATAATAATAAATATTATGAAAAGGGGCTAAATAGATGAAACAAATATTGAAAATAATTACCGTTTTTTCATTCCTTATAAGTACTTTAATTATTTACATAAATCCAGAAGTAAATGCTAATGAAAAAGACCAATGGCAAAAAATTAAAGAACGTGGTGAATTGCGTGTTGGTTTATCAGCAGATTATGCACCTTATGAGTTTGAACATAATGTTAATGGTAAATCAAAGTATGCAGGTATTGATATTGATATCGCAAAAAAGATTGCGAAAGATAATCATTTAAAACTGAAAATTGTAAATATGCAATTTGATAGTTTATTAGGAGCGATTCAAACTGGTAAGATTGATATCATTATCTCAGGAATGACACCGACACCTGAACGTTTAAAAGAAGTAGATTTTTCAAAACCTTATATGACAGTCGACCAAAAAATGATTATTAAAAAGTCAGAAACTGATCGTTTTAAAACAATAGAAGATTTTGCGAATAAAAAAATCGGTGTACAAAAACAAACACAGCAAGAAAAAATAGCACAAACTGAAATAGATAATGCACAAATTCAATCTTTAACGCGTGTACCTGAAGTTATAATGTCGTTAAAAAGCGGAAAAGTTAATGGAATGGTGATTGAAGGTCCTGTTGCAGAAGCATATTTAAAACAAAATAAAGATTTAACTTTTGCTAATGATGTTAAATTTAATGAAGGTAGAAAGGAAACGGCAATTGCTTTACCTAAAAATTCTCCAATACTCATGGAGAAATTAAATACTTCAATCAAAGATGTTAAAAATAATAATTTGCTAGAAGATTATAAAGCGTCAGCTGCTGATGCAATGCAAAAAGATGACGGTAATTTCTTCACAAAATATGGTGATTTTTTCCTAAAAGGAATTAAAAACACAATCTTAATTTCTATAGTTGGTGTTGTTTTAGGAGCTGTATTTGGTGCATTGATTGCATTATTAAAACTAAGTCAAATTAAAATATTGAGATGGATTTCTTCAGCTTATATCGAATTTTTAAGAGGCACTCCTTTATTAGTACAAGTTTTCTTAGTTTATTTTGGTACTACAGCAGTATTAGGTCTAGATATCTCAGCTTTAATATGTGGTATGATAGCACTTGTTATAAATTGTTCAGCATATATTGCTGAAATAATAAGAGCTGGTATAAATGCAGTTGATAAAGGGCAAACTGAAGCCGCAAGAAGTTTAGGTCTTACTTATGGTCAGACAATGAAATCGGTTATTTTGCCACAAGCAGTAAAAAACATATTACCGGCTTTAGGTAATGAATTTGTCACTGTGATAAAAGAATCGTCAATTGTATCTGTCATAGGCGTTAGTGAAATAATGTTTAACACACAAGTTGTACAGGGAGCATCATTTGATCCATTCACACCGCTTATTGTAGCAGCAATTTTATACTTTATACTTACATTTACTTTATCAAGAGTGATGTATTTCTTCGAAGGGAGATTGAAAGTTAGTGATTAATATTAAAAATTTATATAAATCGTTTGGAAAAAATGAAGTTTTAAAGGGAATTAATCTAACTGTGGATAAAGGTGATGTTGTTGCTATAATAGGTCCTTCAGGTAGTGGTAAAAGTACGCTTTTACGCTGTATGAACCTTCTCGAAACACCTACAAGTGGGGAAGTAGTATTTAAAGATCATAGTTTAACAAATGAAAAAACTAAATTAGAAGCATTAAGACAACAGATGGGTATGGTTTTCCAAAATTTTAATTTGTTTCCACATAAAAAAGTTATAGATAATATTATATTGGCGCCGAGTTTATTAAAAAAGGGAAGTCAAAATGAATTGAAAAAAGAAGCAATGGATTTGTTGAAAAAAGTTGGATTGGAAGATAAAGCTAATGCATATCCATCTCAATTATCCGGGGGACAAAAACAAAGAGTTGCGATTGCTAGGGCTTTAGCAATGAATCCAGAAGTACTTCTATTTGATGAACCTACTTCAGCATTAGATCCTGAAGTGGTTGGAGATGTTTTAGAAGTAATGAAAGCTTTAGCAAAAGAGGGTATGACTATGGCAGTTGTAACACACGAAATGAATTTCGCTAAAGATGTGAGTGATAAGGTTGTGTTTATGGTAGATGGTGTCATTGTGGAATCAGGGACACCACAAAATATTTTTGAACAGCCGCAACATGATAGAACTAAAAACTTTTTAGCACGTGTTTTATAGTTACAAAATGGACCAAAATGTTATGAAAATGGATTATAGTTATTCATTCATAACATCTTGGTTTTTTTATATAAAAATTTGAATTCTCGAATTCTCTTATTAATAATGAATGTGTTAAACTAAAGAATGTATGTTTTTAAGGTGGGGTGTAAAAAATGAATATAAATCAATTGAAACAAGATGTTATAGACTATGCACATTCAATTGGTATTGATAGTATTGGTTTTACTACGGCTGACCCATTCGATGAATTAAAACAAAAATTAGTTGATTATCATGAAAAGGGCTATGCTTCAGGATTTGAAGAACCAGACATTGGATTACGTACTGAACCCAAATTAACATTACCTACTGCAAGATCTATCATTGCCATTGCTGTTGGTTATCCTAATAAATTGAAGGGTGCACCTAGAAGTGTGCGTGGAGACAGAAGAGGTATGTTTGCTAGGGCATCTTGGGGTCAAGATTATCATTCAATCATGAGAAAACGTTTAGATAAATTAGCTGAGTATTTAGAGACTAGAGTACCAGATGTAGAAATTAAATCAATGGTTGATACAGGTGTGTTGTCAGACCGAGCTGTAGCAGAACGTGCAGGATTAGGTTATGTAGGTAGAAATGGATTTGTTATAAATCCAGATCTCGGAACATGGACTTATCTAGGTGAAATGTTAGTAAGTGTTCCTTTTCCTCCTGATGACCCAATCATTGATAGTTGTGGAGATTGTACAATATGTGTTGATCGATGTCCAACAGGGGCCCTAGTAGGAGATGGCCAACTAAATAGTCAAAAATGTATTAGCTTTTTAACACAAACAAAAGGTTATCTACAAGATGAATATCGATATAAAATAGGTAATCGTCTCTATGGCTGTGATACATGTCAACAAGTCTGCCCAAGAAATCGTGGTATCAATACACAGCATGATGATATTGTATTAGAGCCAGAAATATTAAAACCAAGGTTAGTACCACTATTACAAATGAGCAATAAGGAATTTAAAAATACTTATGGTCATTTAGCGGGCGCATGGAGAGGTAAAAAACCAATTCAAAGAAACGCAATTCTAGCATTAGCACATTTTAAAGAAGAAACTGCGATACCTGAATTACAAGAAGTCGCATTGAATGATCCAAGACCGATGATTAGAGCTACTGCTTTTTGGGCAATTGGACAAATTCAAGGAGAGCAAGCAAGATCATTTATTGAATCACACTACGAGAGTGAATTAGAGGAAGTCCAACATGAGATGATAAAAGGACTAAATATGAGGAGAGAATAAAAAGCATGACCAACCACATTGTATTATTTCAACCACAGATACCTGGAAATACTGGCAGTATCGCTAGAACTTGTGCTGGCACTTACACACATTTACATCTTATAAAACCATTAGGATTTAGTACAGATGACAAAATGCTGAAAAGAGCAGGATTAGATTATTGGGATGCAGTAAATATCAATTATTATGAAAATATAGAATCGTTTTTTGAAACTACGGAAGGTAAATATTATTTATTAACTAAGTTTGGAGAAAAAACTTATTCTGATTTTGATTTTACTAATGAAGATGAAAATCATTATTTTATTTTTGGTAGAGAAACGACGGGCTTACCTGATTGGGTAAAGGAGAAATATAAAGATACAGCTTTAAGAATTCCCATGAATGATAATATAAGATCATTAAATTTATCCAATACTGCTTCTTTACTTATTTATGAAGCATTGAGACAACAAAATTTCCCAAATTTACATTAAAATCTATATTAATCAATGAAAAACGACTTTGACATTTGTATAATATAGTTAAAGCTAAAAGTGAGTATTTGAAAATTTAGTTGATTATTAAAATTAAGTAGTTTATGAAGATAGCTTCAAGGGTATTATTATAAATAATGCTAGAACGCGTCTTAAAAGATTAAGAGGAGTGTAATAACTATGGCAATGAACTTTAAAGTTTTAGAAAACGAAAAAAGTGTAGCAGAATATGCTGCAGATATTTTAAGAAAACAGTTTAACAATAATCCAACTACGATAGCAGGTATCCATTTATCTAATGATAATGCACCAGTATTAGATGAATTAAAGAAAAATGTAGATGATCATGCAGTAGATTTCAGTCAAATTAATATATTAGATTATGATAGCAATAAATCATATTATGAAGCGTTAGGCGTACCAGAAGGCCAAATATATGGTGTTTCATATGGTCAAGATACGGAGTCATTTATAAGTGATAAAATCAAAACTAAAGAAAATAAAGGTAAATTGATTACACAAATACTTTCAATTGATACAAATGGTAGACTTAATGTAAGTATTAATCATGGTCTATTTTCTGCAAGAGAAGTAATTTTAGTGATTACTGGTAGTGAGAAAAAAGATGTTGTGCATAAATTATATGAAGAAAATGGTAAAACTTCATTTGAACCATCTGATTTAAAAGCACATCGTATGGTGAATGTTATTTTGGATGAAGCTGCTGCAGAGGGTCTTCCTGAAGATGTTCGTCACTATTTCACTGCACGTTTCGCATAAAATTCAAAATGTGAGGTGTAACCAATGACTAATGATAATGTAAATAAAAAGTCTACCAACCATGATGCAGAACCACAAAATGAAATGGTTGATGATTTTGAAGATATTGTAGAATTGGGCAAAGAAATGGAACAAATTTCAGAAGAAAATGATGAAGATAAATTAGATAAATCACATGATTCTAAAGTACGTTCAGATTTAGATAATTAAAATAGTGAGTTTTTTGTAAGTGAAAAAATTGAAATAAAGTTTAAATTGTTAGTCAATACGTGTGATTTACATTAAAAATTATTAATTCGTTTATAAATACATGGAAGCGTGTAAGTGTTGATCAAATATTAATATTTGATGTCTTACTCGCTTCTATTTTTTTATAAATGTAATCAATTTGCCACGTTATTAGTATGTGGTTATATGAATATTAAAAAAACAATGCCAACATAAATTTGATTATGTTATTATTAAGTCATTATTTGAATTTAAGGAGTTATCATTAATATGTTAAGTAACTATTGGAAATATCTCATGATATGTGCGGTAATTGTAAATTTAATTTCTATAAAAGGATTTCCTATGGCCATTGGTGCAATATATTTACCAATCTTATTTAAAATTATTCAATTACAAATCAACTTGTCACATGGTCTCGTAGATAAAGTCAATGCTTCTACATTTGTAAAAAGTAATCAAACTGGAATCATTATTAGTGTATTGTGTTGTATTGTTATTACAGTATTATTATTTAAACCGCTTGGTGATTTTTATAATAGTTTAACTGGGTTTTTAGGACTTCTTATCACAGTTAGTCCTGTAACAATGATTATTGGTGCAATACTTTTAATTTTAACTGCAATAGGTATAATACAAGCAGCAAAGATGAAATTTAATGATGTAACAATTACAAAATAATAATGAATGATGTTTAAAAACCAGAGACTAAAATTAGTTTCTGGTTTTTTTAATAGTTAGTAATTAATTGTTTGAATGTACAAATCAAAGTTAATAATCAGACATTTTTCAATGGAATGAAAACGCTATATTAAAGAGATTGCCCAGTTAAATTAATTAATGCTATACTAAAGTTAAATACATATTGAAGGGGAGATTTTTAAATGTCAGTTAGAATTGAACATGATACATTTGGTGAAATTGAAGTACCTGCAGATAAATACTGGGGTGCACAAACAGAAAGAAGTAAACGAAACTTTCCAGTTGGCAAAGAACAAATGCCAATTGAAGTTGTTTATGGATTTGCTCAATTAAAAAGAGGGGCAGCATTAGCCAATCATGAATTAGGAAAACTAAGTGACGCAAAAAAAGATGCTATTGTGCATGCATGTGATCGTATCTTAAACAAAGAATTAGATGAACACTTCCCATTAGTCGTTTGGCAAACTGGAAGCGGTACACAAAGTAATATGAACGTTAACGAAGTAGTGAGTTATGTTGCGAACATGTATCTCAAAGAGCAAGGTAGCGATGAATCAATACATCCAAATGATGATGTGAATAAATCTCAAAGTTCAAATGATACTTTCCCAACTGCGATGCATGTTGCACTATATAATGAAATTGAGGTAAAACTTGAACCGGCATTAAAATCATTACGTGATACTTTTAAAGAAAAAGAAGAAAAGTTTAATGAAATTATTAAAATAGGGCGTACTCATTTACAGGATGCTACACCTATTCGTTTAGGCCAAGAAATAAGTGGATGGCGTTATATGTTAGATAAATGTGAAACATTACTTAGTGAATCAAAAGCCCATATTTTAAATTTAGCAATCGGTGGTACTGCAGTAGGTACCGGTATCAATGCGCACCCAGAATTTGGTGATAAAGTTGCTAAATTTATTTCAAAAAATACAAGGTATCCATTTGTATCATCTGAAAATAAATTTCATGCATTAACTGCACATGATGAAGTCGTTCAATTACATGGTTCACTCAAAGCATTAGCTACTGACTTAATGAAAATTGCAAATGATGTGAGATGGTTAGCGTCTGGACCACGTGCTGGGCTTGCTGAAATTTCTATACCAGAAAATGAACCTGGTTCATCTATCATGCCTGGTAAAGTCAACCCAACACAATGTGAAATGTTGACGATGGTTGCAGTTCAAGTTATGGGAAATGACACTGTGGTTGGCATAGGTAGTTCACAAGGGAATTTTGAGTTAAATGTCTATAAACCTGTTATTTTGCATAATACATTGCAGTCTATTTACTTATTGGCAGATGGTATGCAAACATTTAATGATAATTGTGCAGTAGGCATAGAACCAATTGAAGAAAACATTGATAATTATTTAAATCAATCACTAATGTTAGTAACAGCATTAAATCCTCATATTGGTTATGAAAAAGCTGCTAGCATAGCTAAAAAAGCCCACCGTGAAGGTTTAACATTAAAAGAGTCGGCTGTTCAATCTGGATATTTAACTGAGGAACAGTTTAATGAGTGGATTAAACCTGAAGATATGGTTGAACCCAAGTAATTTTAAAAAATAAAGGAATATCAATATCTTTGATTAAAGAAGAAACGTCAATTTCTATTGAAATTGACGTTTCTTCATTTATAAAAGTTTTCAATTACGCTAAACTATTTTTTATATTTATTAGCATCATTCTAGAATTACATTTTTTGTTTACTTCTAGGTTAGAGTTAATAATATTAGGGTTTAAGTTATCATTTCCTTAATATAATCAAAAACTGATTAATAGTTTAAAGTTTACCAATTCTGTTTAAGTCTTCAGCTAATATGATATCGGTCTTCTTGTTGAATGAATGCGTAAGTGTCTACATTTATTGTGACTCCTATTAACAACAATGTTGTGTGTACGATAAAATCTATAAAAAGAATTAGAAATGTAACTTTACATATTTAGATTTCATCATCTAAACTAACTGAAATTTTTTCTTGTGTTAAAGGATGAATAAATTCTATTTTGTAACTATTTAATTGAAGTTGTCTTAACGTCGAATCACCATATAATGGGTCACCGATAACTGGATGTCCAATTTCTGCTAAATGTACACGTATTTGGTGTGTTCTACCCGTATCTAATTTCAAATCGACTTCACATACATTTTCTTTAACCATGCGAGAAGTTAAAATATGTGTAATGGCAGATTGACCTGTAGTAGATACTCGGCGCTTATTCGAGTGAAATTTATCTTTACCTATAGGAGCATCGATGGTTTGTGGTTTTATTGGTAATAAGCTATGTACGTTTGCCTTATAGATACGATCAATTTTATTTTCCTCTAACATACGGTCGAGGATTTTTTTCATTAAAGGATTTTTGGCAACTATTAAAAGACCAACTGTCTCTTGATCTAAGCGATGTATTGGTTCTACATAATCGCTTTTAATGGTATATATCACATGATTCATTAATGTATTACTTTCTTTTAAATCATTGGGATGCGTTTTAACCCCTTTAGGCTTCATAACGATGGCTAGATCATTGTCTTCATAATAAATTTGTGCAAATCGATAGCTTGGTAAATAATTACTCTTTTCATCTGGTGTTGGAATATAAACATGGTCGCCGGCATGTACTTGTGACGTAAGTTTTGCATTTTTATCATTGACTTTAATCTCTTTTGACATATTTAAATTGTGTAAATCTTTTTTTGGCAATTGTAATTGCTGGAAAATTTCTCTTAGTGTTAATGCATTATAATTTTCTGGGATTTGAAATTTCATAATATCCTCCTCTTTGACCAATTATTATCATACCATAAACACGCTGTTAAAAATATTAGACCTTGCGATTGATTTAATAATTTTTCATATTATTTAAGTCCATTTAAAAAGGAATTATTTATCTATTTTTAAATGCTTAACAAACTTGTATAATGTATGTAAATAGTGTTGTTAAAGAATGGACTGGTTAAATGGAAAAACCGACTAGATTAGCATTATTAAAAGAAATTGCTGAATTTTTAAATGAAGAAACAGAAACATATAGTATGCTACAAGGCGCATTGAAATCATTAATTGATGGAAGTGAATTTACAACGGGGTGGATTTTTTTCATTGATGATGTGGGGCAGCATGAACTCGTATCATATAATGGTTTGCCAGGCGCATTGGAAAATAACCATTGTCAGTATATGCGAAAAGGGACGTGTTGGTGTGTTCAAGCATATCAAAATAAGAAATTAACGAAGGCTTCAAATATTATAAATTGTTCGAGAATTAATTTAGCGAATCGAGCTTATCATGAAGAAACTGATGGTATTACACACCATGCTACAGTTCCATTAAGATCTGGTGAAGAGCAATTTGGATTACTCAATGTTGCAACGCCTTATACGAGGAGATATAGCGCAGAAAATTTAGAGTTGTTAGAATCTGTTGCATTACAAATTGGATCAGCGATAAAAAGAATTTTGTTAACAGATCAAGAAAAAGAAGCTGCGCGTATAAGTGAACGCAATAGATTAGCAAGAGATTTACATGATTCTGTAAACCAAATGCTTTTTTCTGTTAAGTTGACAGCACATGCAGCATTAGGAATGACACAAGAAAATGTTTCTCGTAAAGCATTTCAAGTGATTGAAGATACGAGTCAACAAGCAGTTAATGAAATGAGAGCTTTGATATGGCAATTAAAACCCGTTGGATTAGAGCAAGGATTAGTTAATGCGTTAAAACAGTATAGTAAGTTACTACAGTTAGAGTTAGTCGTTAAAGTAGATGGTTTGATTAAGCTGCCAAGTCAAATCGAAGAAAATGTTTATAGAATTGTTCAAGAAGCAATGAATAACACAAAAAAACATAGTGAAACCACTCAAGTTCGGTTAGATTTAGTTCAAGATGATAATTATTTATTGGTAACGATTGCTGATTTTGGGAAAGGTTTTGATAAACATAAATCAAACCTTCATCACTCACATGGTTTAAATAATATGAAACAACGGACTAAACAGATAAGTGGTAAATTGACAATTGAAGGTGAACCAAACAAAGGTACAAAAATTCATATCTCAATACCGTTATAAAGTGTCGAAAGGAAGGTCAAGATGAAGCGAATCATTTTGGTAGATGATCACCATATCGTAAGGCAAGGTTTAGAATTTCTATTATCAACAGTTGATGATATAGAGGTTGTTAAAGGTTTTTCAGATGGCAAATCATTTTTAAAATATTTAGAAGCGCATGAATTACCTGATATCGTATTATTAGATTTAGTGATGCCCAATATGAATGGAATAGAAATCACTGAAATTATGAAGCAAAAATATCCAGAAGTTAAAATATTAGTGCTAACCAGTTATGTAGACGATGAACATGTGATTTCGGCAATTGATAAAGGCGCCGATGGTTATGAAATGAAAGATGTTGAACCTGAGAAGTTGATTAAAACAATTAAAAACGTGCTGTCAGGTGAAAAAGTTATCCATCCACAAGCTCAAAGCGTTATGGAGTCAGTAAGTAGTAAACCACACTATACAAACAAACTATCTAAACGTGAATCTGAAGTCTTGACAGAAATGGCAAAGGGTAAAACAAATAAAGAAATTGCGGAAACTTTATTTGTCTCAGAAAAAACTGTTAAAACCCATGTCAGTCACATATTCGCTAAATTGCAAGTATCCGATCGCACACAAGCGGCGATTTATGCTATGCAGAATAATCTTATATAAATTATTAGATGTTATGTAAATATTATTTTACATAGCATTTTTTTGTATCGTATATACTTTTGTTTCAAAATGTATAATATTACTATATAATGTAGCTAATAAACATAAAGGGGGATGTTGTTATGAAGACTAAAAATCTTTCATTGAAAATTGTTATAGCGTTAATACTCGGTATAGCAATAGGGTCTATATTTAACATGTTTGCTCAATCAAGTTTTGTGGTCAACGTTGATAAATATGTCTTTAACGTGATTGGGCAAATTTTTCTGAATTTAATTTTCATGTTAGTAGTGCCTGTTGTGTTTGTTTCAATTGTATTAGGTGTAGTAGGGGTGGGTGATCCTAAATTATTAGGCGGTATTGGGTTAAAAACGATTACTTTCTTTTTAACTACTACTGCAATAGCAATTATAATTGGGATTACTTTAGCTTTAGTTTTACAGCCGGGTGAGGGGAAATCAGATTTATTAAAAAGTGAGGATGTATCAAGTTATCAAAAAACATTAGATAAAGAGGATAATTCACAAAGTTCTGCAGCCAATCAATCATTTGATCAAACATTGATTAATCTATTTCCTAAAAATCCGTTACAAGCTATGAGTGAAGAAAATATGTTGCAAATTATTACATTTGCTATTTTCATTGGAATAGGTTTGATTATGGTTGGTTCGAAAGCTGAAGGGGTTTACCGGCTATTTGAGCAAACCAATGAAGTTTTAATGTATATTGTAACGATGATCATGAGCGTGTTTGCACCTATTGGTACTTTTGGTCTTGTTGCACATGCGTTTACAGGAGCAGGGTTTGGAGCTATCCAACAACTTGGTATGTATTTCTTTATAGTGTTGCTTGCGCTATTTATCCATTTCTTTGTTATATATGGTTCAGCAGTGAAATTTATAGCTAAATCAAGTCCACTGAAATTCTTTAAAGATTTTCTTCCGGCAATTACACTTGGTTTCAGTGCTTCGAGTTCTACTGCCACTTTACCAGTGTCGCTTAAATGTACTAAGAATATGGGTGTTAGACCAGAAGTAGCATCTTTTGTACAACCTCTTGGCGCTACAATCAACATGGATGGTACGGCAATCATGCAAGGTGTTGCAACGATATTTATTGCACAAATATCTGGGATAGAGCTTTCATTTATGCAAATTATAACTGTTGTAGTCATCGCTGTAGTAGCATCCATTGGTACTGCAGGTGTCCCTGGGGTTGGACTGATAATGTTAGCAATGGTTTTAAATGCCGTTGGATTGAATCCAGCAGCAATTGGTATTATCTTAGGTATTGATAGATTGTTGGATATGACGAGAACATCTGTCAATATTACAGGTGATGCTGCATGTGCACTAATCATTTCAAAAGCTGAAGATAAAAAATTAGCTGCTAAAAATGAAAGTTAATTAAATAAGAGATATAAATTAAAGATATTTAAAATTTGAGAGTGGCCCTAACATTGAAATATGCTGGCCACTCTTTTTTGTGATACGTGAGAAGTGTTGCAAATGAGTTGTTGATTTATAAAATTTTTTTCTTAAAAAATAAACCATCACTATGATAGTTTAGTATTAGATTAACCTGATAGATGACTTATTAAGAATGAAGTACATTGTACAATTCTACAAATTTTTTACCATCTTTTCTAGGAACCTGATCAAATAGCCAAGGCTCTCCATCAGACTCCATAATCGTTATTCTAAAAGGAGTTAAAGATAGACCAAATTTAACACTTTGAAGTTCATTAAAAGGGAATAAACTTTTGATTTCATGATTTTCAATTATTCCTTTTGCTTTAAACGTAATTTTATCATTATATAACGTCAATATGCCTGGAATCATTTGCGCATTAATAAATTTCATAGAAGCACTGATAGAAATTAGTTTTGTTGAAGAATGATTATTCAAAGAAACATCCCCTTAAAATTTGTTTTAGTTAATATATCATTTTGCATAGTGTTATTCAAATTCGTGTTCATTAACAAAAAAGAAAAGTAGTGAATGATATCTATATTTCAACTGATATCAATTCACTACTTATTTGATGAACTACATTTTAATAAGCGCGATTATTTTAACGTGTCGTAATAAAGTTAAATAGGGGTGTAACCTTTAAAATTTACATATTGATAGGCCTGTTTTACTTCAGCCTCGGTAGGTGCTGTTATTTGATCTAAAGCATAAGTTAAACCTAGTGATTGCCATTTATGCACACCTAATTGGTGATATGGCAGTATTTCAAAGCGCTCAACGTTGTCGAGTGAATTTATAAATTCGCCTAACCGTATCAAATCTTTTTT
The DNA here is from genome assembly GCF_002902235.1 of Staphylococcus ureilyticus. GTDB lineage: Bacteria > Bacillota > Bacilli > Staphylococcales > Staphylococcaceae > Staphylococcus > Staphylococcus ureilyticus. Next base: position 3,389 of record NZ_PPRL01000071.1, on the reverse strand, counting down.
ATCATCTGTGAGACCTGGCACTAGTACATGTCTTATCCAAACGGGTTGATTTTTAAGAGAAAGTGTTTTAGCAAAGTTTAATATATGTGTATTAGGTTGGCCAGTTAATTCCTTATGTTTAGCATTATCAATATGTTTAATATCTAATAATATTAAGTCTGTATATTTTAATAAAGCATCTAATTGTTTTTCAAAAGTATGTGTATTTTTCGCTGTACCAGCTGAAGTGTCAATGCAGGTGTGAATATCATGTGCTTTTAATGATTGAAATAAGGCGGTTAAAAATTTGATTTGTAATAATGGTTCACCGCCACTGACTGTCACGCCCCCACCTGATGCATCGAAATATGGTTTGAAAGGAGTTATTTCATTTACCATTTCCTCAACTGTGACTGCGCGTGTATAATCATTTATTTTCCAAGTATCGGGATTATGACAGTATAAACATCTTAATAAACACCCTTGAGTAAATAATATATATCGTAGTCCTGGACCATCAACGGTACCCAAACTTTCAACAGAATGTAAATGTCCTTTTAACATATATAAGCCGCCTTAAATTCAAATCACATTTTTTCATGGAAAGTGCGTGAAATAACATCTAATTGTTGTTCGCGTGTTAATTTAATAAAGTTAACGGCATAACCAGAAACACGAATCGTTAATTGTGGATATGCTTCAGGGTGTTCCATTGCATCTAATAGTGTTTCCCTATTAAATACATTAATATTTAAGTGATGTCCGTGTTGCATTGCATAGCCATCCAACATACTTGTGAGATTTTTACATTGATCATTACTTTCCTTACCAAGTGATTTTGGAACGATGCTAAATGTGTTAGAAATACCATCTTTACAACAATCATAAGGTATTTTTGCTACGGTACTTAGTGAAGAAAGTGCACCTTTTTGGTCACGTCCATGCATAGGGTTTGCACCTGGTGCAAATGGTTCTCCAGCTTTACGTCCATCTGGTGTATTTCCAGTCTTCTTACCATATACAACATTTGATGTTATCGTTAATACACTCATCGTATGTTCTGAATTACGATAAGTTTTATGACTACGTAATTTTGTCATAAAGCGCTCTACAAGGTCGATTGCTAAATCATCAACACGTGCGTCATTATTACCATATTTTGGGAAATCACCTTCGATTTCAAAATCTGTTACAACGCCATTTTCATCACGAATAGGTTTTACTTTTGCATATTTGATTGCAGATAATGAATCTGCAGCAACAGAAAGACCAGCTATACCTGTAGCCATTGTTCTAATGATATTTGTATCATGCAGTGCCATCTCAATACGTTCATAACTATATTTATCATGCATATAATGGATGACATTAAGTGAATTAATATATACTCCAGCTAACCAATCCATCATTTTATCAAATTTTTCAAATACCTCATCGAAGTTGAGTACTTCTGATTTTATACTTTCATATGATGGTCCGACTTGTTGACCTGATTTTTCATCTATGCCACCATTAATCGCATATAATAAAGTTTTTGCTAAATTAGCACGAGCACCAAAAAATTGCATTTGTTTTCCAATCGTCATAGCAGATACACAGCATGCAATACCATAATCATCACCATAAGATTCTCTCATTAAGTCATCATTTTCATATTGAATTGCGCTTGTTTTTATACTCATTTTTGCACAATATGTTTTAAAATTGTCAGGTAGGCGAACTGACCATAATACTGTGAGGTTTGGTTCAGGTGCTGGACCTAAATTATCTAGTGAATGTAAGAAACGGAAAGAGTTTTTAGTTACCAATGCACGTCCATCAATACCTACACCTCCAATTGATTCTGTTACCCAAGTAGGGTCACCAGAAAATAATTCGTTATAATCAAGTGTTCGAGCAAATTTAACGATACGTAATTTCATAATAAAATGGTCAATGATTTCTTGTACTTCACGTTCTGTAATCAATCCATTGTTTAAATCTCTTTCAGCATAGATATCTAAAAATGTTGAAGTACGACCTAAGCTCATAGCTGCACCGTTTTGTTCTTTAATGGCAGCTAAATATGCTAAGTACAACCATTGTACTGCTTCTTTAAAGTTATAGGCTGGGCGACTTAAATCAAATCCATAAATATTACCTAATGTTTTTAATTCATTTAATGCTCGGTATTGTTCAGACAATTCTTCGCGTAATCGGATGACATCTTCTGACATTTCTTTAGACATATTGTTGAAATCTTCCATTTTTTTCTGCATTAGGAAGTCTACACCATATAAAGCGACTCTGCGGTAATCTCCAATAATACGTCCACGACCGTACGCATCTGGAAGTCCAGTAATGATCCCAGCCTTTCTGCAATTCAACATCTCTTTAGAGTATGCATCGAATACACCTTGGTTATGCGTTTTACGATAGTCAGTAAATATTTTTTCAGTTTCACTATTTAACTCATAACCATACGCTTCACAAGCTGCTTTGGCCATGCGAATACCACCAAAAGGTTGCATTGAACGTTTGAATGGTTTATCGGTTTGGACACCTACTATGCTTTCTAATTCTTTATTTAGATAACCTGCCTCGTGAGAAGTGATGGTAGAAGGGATTTTTGTATCCATGTCCCACATACCACCTCGATCACGTTCTTCTTTAGACAATTGCATGACTTGCTCCCAAAGTTTAGTTGTTGCCTTTGTAGGACTTTCTAAAAATTGATCATCACCTTCGTACAATGTGTAATTGAGTTGAATAAATTCTCTTACATCTACATGATGTTGCCAGCGACCTTTTTTAAAATCATTCCATGCTGTGGATTGCATATTATTTTCTTTTAACATATCATTACCTCCAAAAGTATGTTATTTTTTTCACAATAATTATATCATTTGTTTTGTTAAAAAAATCACAAAGTTTTTGAATAATTTTAATCTAAAATGTGAAAGCTTTTGGAATCTGTATTAAAAAGTAATACACTTAAGGTGTGTTATAGGTCTGTTATAGCACAGTTTTAAAAGTGTATATTTAATTAAGATATAATAGAAAAAGTTAAACATAACAGTTTAGCAAATGTGTTTAATAATAAATGAGTAATTCATATGAGATTTTGAGTTTGTAAGAAGATAATCATATAATTACATGGATCAAAAATAATGAAAAAACAATTTTGAGAAGTACTACTATTGACTACATGTTTTTGATACTGCTATACGATAGAAGAAATTAACAATTTAATAGTTTCGTCTTTTATTGTTAAAGAAGATGGAGTTTAAATCAAGGATGTAGATAATGGTAGAAAATCATTTATTAAAAGTATATCAAAAGAGTTTTATATGAAATAAGGAATGTGAAACACTATACTATTGAATTAGGTCATCCACATTATTAAATTTTTTCAAAAATAACTCATAGTC
>NZ_PPRL01000070.1 GCF_002902235.1 Staphylococcus ureilyticus | reverse complement strand
GAGGAAAGCGTGAAAAAGTAAAAGGAATGCATGAGCAAAAACTCATGCATAAGTACCGCTATCTCAATAAATTGAGAGTGGTACTTTACGAGCGCTTGTCTGAAGTCAGGAAAGCTTCTTAGCGCCGAAGGTAGCTGACTTACGTTCCACAAGAGTAGGTAAAGAGGAATACATGAGCTAAAGCCCATGCATAAGTCACAGTATTTCAATAACATATAAATTTATAAGAAATATAAGAGTCAAACTATCAATAATATATATACTAGACTGTCAGTGTTTTGATTAGTGCGTCTGTATGTTCTTTGAGTTGGGATATCGGAATACCACCGAAACCTAGAATAAATTTAACTGTGTTTTGATCACTATCATATTTACTAAATGGTATTATTTTTAAATCATTTTCCTTTGCACGTTCTAAGCATTGCCCCATAGTCAAATGATTTTTGACAGTGAGTGTAAAATGCATACCAGCTAAAGCACCATCTATTTTTAATTGCGATTGATAAGGTGTTAATGCATTTAAAATTGTTGTTAGTTTATGGCGATACACGTTTCTCATTTTATTAAGATGCCTTTCAAAACTGCCTGATTTCATAAAGAGTGAAATCATTTTTTGTGTATGTGCCGGCACTGTGTTTCCTTCTTTATTTGCCAAGTTGTCATATTTTGAAAGTAAATTATTTGGTAAAACTAAATATGCAATTCGACAGCTTGGAAATAATGATTTGGAAAAGGTACTAATATATATGACTTTATCTTTAGTGTCTAAACTTTGTAGAGCAGGTATTGGTTTGCCGAAGTAGCGAAACTCAGAATCATAATCATCTTCAATAATATATCTATCAGTACTTTGTTGTGCCCAATTGATGAGTTGGGTTCTTTTTTTTAAACTCATAACATAGCCTGTGGGGAATTGGTGTGATGGTGTGACATATGCGATATTATTATTGGATTTCTGAAAGGACGTAATTTCTATTCCTGTACTATTTACAGGTACTTGAAGATAAGCAATTTGCTTTTTATCTAGTACTTGCTTAATGGGTGGATAACTAGGATTTTCTATTAAAAAACGACCGTCATTTAAAATGTCAGTTAAAAGATTTATAAGTTGTTCTGTTGAAGAACCGATGATAATTTGTTCAGGTCTACAGTTAACGCCACGACTATTAAATAAGTAATGTGCAATTTCTTGTCTTAATGAAATCTCGCCTTTTGAATTAACATGTTGTAGTAAATCAATTTCTTCATCTTCAAATGCAACTTTTGCATATTTTCTAAATTGTTTCATAGGGAAGTATTCTGCATCAATCTCTGATAAATTAAATGCCAGTGAACGGACTGATTGTGTCATTTCATGATTATTTTTTGAGTTATTATGATGTTGGGATTGGTCCATATTTCTTGCGATAACAGGAAGCGTTTCTATATCTGAAACAAAATAGCCTGAACGCGGTTTGGAGTAAATATATCCTTCATCTAATAAGAGCTGATACGCATGTTCAATTGTTGTATTGCTTACAGATAAATGTTGGCCTAATGCACGTTTAGACGGAAACTTATCTTCAGATTTGTATTGACCTTCTATGATTTGTTGTTTTAAATTTTCATATAAATTAATATAGAGATGATTTTTAGACAATAAACTGACCCCCTAAATTATTTTGAAAGTGTACCTTTTTAAATACCAGTTTATCTTTTAAAATGAATTTAATCAACTAAGTAAAGGGGTAAATAAAATGTCTAAATTTACTGGATCAGAAAGAGTCAAAAGAGGAATGGCTGAAATGCAAAAAGGCGGCGTCATCATGGACGTTGTCAATGCTGAACAAGCGAAAATCGCGGAAGAAGCAGGGGCAGTTGCTGTAATGGCGTTAGAACGTGTTCCTTCTGATATTAGAGCAGCTGGTGGTGTTGCTAGAATGGCAAATCCTAAGATTGTTGAAGAAGTAATGAATGCTGTTTCTATACCTGTCATGGCTAAAGGTCGTATTGGTCATATAACAGAAGCACGTGTACTAGAAGCAATGGGTGTTGACTATATTGACGAATCAGAAGTCTTAACACCAGCTGATGAAGAGTACCACTTACGTAAAGATACTTTTACAGTACCATTTGTTTGTGGCTGTCGTAATTTAGGTGAAGCAGCGCGTCGCATAGGTGAAGGAGCGGCAATGTTACGTACGAAAGGTGAACCTGGTACTGGTAATATCGTTGAAGCTGTTAGACATATTAGACAAGTCAATGCTGAAGTGAGTCGCATAACAGTTATGAATGATGATGAAATTATGACGGAAGCTAAAAACATAGGTGCACCTTTTGAAGTATTAAAATCAATTAAAGAAAACGGTAAATTGCCAGTGGTGAATTTTGCAGCTGGTGGTGTAGCAACACCTCAAGACGCTGCTTTGATGATGGAATTAGGTGCAGATGGTGTATTTGTTGGTTCTGGTATTTTTAAATCAGAAGATCCTGAAAAATTTGCAAAAGCAATTGTACAAGCTACGACGCATTACCAAGATTATGAATTAATTGGTAGATTAGCTAAAGAGTTAGGTACAGCAATGAAAGGTTTAGACATTAATGATTTGTCACTAGAAGAACGTATGCAAGAGCGTGGTTGGTAATATGAAAATAGGTGTTTTAGCTTTACAGGGTGCTGTGAGAGAACATTTGAAGCATATTGAATTAAGTGGACACGAAGGTATTGCCATAAAACATGTGGAGCAATTAGAGGAAATTGATGGGCTCATACTACCTGGTGGTGAATCGACAACGTTACGTCGTTTAATGAATTTATATGGGTTTAAAGAAGCATTACAACAATCTGAATTACCTATGTTTGGCACTTGTGCAGGGCTTATAGTTATGGCAAAAGATATTGTTGGTGAAGAAGGATATCTCAACAAATTAGATATTACGGTCCAACGAAATTCATTTGGCAGACAAGTAGATAGTTTTGAAAGTCATTTAAATATTACTGGCATTGCAGAAGATATAGAAGGGGTATTTATCAGAGCCCCTCATATAGCCCAAGTCCATGGGAATGCCACAATATTGAGCTCGGTTGGTGAGAAAATAGTAGCAGTTCAAGAAGGACGCTATTTAGGTGTTTCTTTCCATCCAGAGTTAACAGAAGATTATCGCGTAACGCAATATTTCATTGAACATATTGTTGCAAAGGCTACAATTGAGCAAGTTTAATATAACATAAAAAAAGCAGGTCAATTCCAAAATGGATTGACCTGCTTTTTGTCAGTTTAATTAGATAAAGAAACCTGCGATTGCTGCAGAAATAAATGACACAAGTGTGGCACCAAATAAAAGTTTTAAACCAAAACGTGCTACCATATCACCTTTTTCATTATTAAGCGATTTGATTGCGCCAGAAATAATACCAATAGAACTAAAGTTAGCAAAAGATACAACAAAGACAGAGATTACACCTTTTGCGTGTTCACTGATATTTTTAACTTCATTTAAGCTTTGCATGGCTACAAATTCATTAGATAGTAATTTTGTTGCCATAATAGAACCAGCTTGAACAGCATCGTCCCATGGTACCCCAATTAAAAATGCTAATGGTGCAAATATAAATCCAATTAAAGTTTGGAAATCCCATGTAATACTTCCACCTGAAGCTGCAGTGAAAATAGCACTTACAACACCGTTTAACAAAGCGATAATTGCTATATAACCAATCAGCATCGCACCAACGATTACAGCAACTTTAAACCCATCTAAAATGTATTCCCCTAACATTTCGAAGAAGGACTGTTTTTCCGTCTCACTTTCTTCAACGATTAATTTATCTTCTTTTACATCTACTTTATATGGATTAATAATAGAAGCAATGATAAACCCGCCAAATAAGTTTAGTACTACTGCAGTAACTACATATCTAGGCTCGATTAATGTAAAATAAGCACCGATAATAGAAGCCGATACCGTAGACATCGCGGAAGCAGTCAATGTATAAAGACGTTGTTTAGGGATATGTGCTAATTCTTTTTTGAGTGAAATGAAAACTTCTGATTGACCCAAAATTGCTGCTGCTACCGCATTATATGACTCTAAGCGACCCATCCCATTTACTTTAGAAATGGCTAAACCTAAATAGTTAATAATGAATGGCAGTATTCTTGTGTATTGTAAGATACCAATTAATGCTGAAATAAAAACGATTGGTAATAATACATTGAAGAAGAATGGAGGATTTTTAGGATCTACAAATTCAAATCCACCAAATACAAAATTGACACCTTCAGCAGCTTTAGCTAATAAGTAATTAAAGCCATCTGAAATGCCACCAATGACCGTAATACCAAATTTTGTTTTTAATAATATAAAAGCAAATACAAGTTGTATTACGAGTAATAAGCCAATGTATTGCCAGCGAATATTTTTTCTGTCAGAACTAAAGAGTAAAGCTAACCCAAGAAACACAGCAATACCAATTAAACCGATAATAATATGCATAATAATTCATCCCTTTAAATTTTTTCTTAACTCCTATAATACAATAAACAAGCGCTTACTTACATCCAAAATTGAAAAAATTTAAAACATATTGGTTGAAAAAGGTCAAAGTTGGTCATATAATATAGTCAAAGAAGGTCAAAAGAGGTGATAATCATGCATAACATGTCCGACATCATAGAACAGTACATTAAAAAATTATTTGAAGACACCAATGAAGACGTTGTTGAAATTCAACGTGCCAATATTGCACAGCGGTTTGACTGTGTGCCTTCTCAACTAAACTATGTGATCAAAACACGTTTTACAAATGAACATGGTTATGAAATAGAAAGTAAAAGAGGTGGCGGTGGTTATATTCGAATCACTAAAATTGAAAACAAAGATGAAACAGGTTACATTAATCATTTACTTCAACTCATCGGACCATCTATTTCACAGCAACAAGCTTATTACATCATAGATGGTTTATTAGATAAAGCATATATCAGTGAACGCGAAGCAAAAATGATTTACGCTGTAATCGATAGAGAAACTTTAAAAATGGATGTATTATCAAGAGATATTATACGTGCTAATATAGTGAAACGAATATTACATGTAATAAATTATTATTAAAGAAATTAAGAGAGGTGTTTGGTCGTGCTGTGCGAAAATTGTCATTTAAATGAAGCAGAAGTAAAGTTAGCAGTTAAAGGGCAAGATGGTGTACATGAAAAATGGGTTTGTGCCACATGCGCACAAGGCGGTAACCCATGGACTCAAAACCAACAAATGCAGTCACAAGATGACATTGAAGGTGCGTTTGTAGTAAAACAAATATTACAACATTTAGCAGCGAAACACGGTATTGATTTCGAGGAAATTGCATTTAAAGAAGAAAAGAGATGTCCTACTTGTCAAATGACATTAAAAGATATTGCGCATGTTGGTAAATTTGGTTGTGCAGACTGCTACGCAACTTTTAAAGATGACATTGTCGATATTGTACGACGTGTACAAGGTGGTCAAATCGAACACACTGGAAAAACACCACGCTCTTCACATAGAAAGTTAGCTTTGAAAAAACAAATAGAAGAGAAAACAACTTATTTAAATCAGTTAATTGAAGAACAAAATTTTGAAGAGGCTGCAGTTGTTAGAGATGAAATTAAGGCATTGAAAGAAGACAGCGAGGTGAAACATGATGAGTAAGAATGATATCAGCACCCACATTAGTGAGTGGATGAGAGACGAAGCAGAAAGTCCAATCGTAATGTCTTCGAGATTGCGTTTGGCTAGAAATTTAGAAAATCATGTACACCCTTTGATGTTTGCATCCGAACAAGATGGTAATAGAGTGATAAATGAAGTTCAAGATGCGCTTCCTAACATGTTTATACAGAGGTTAGACACGATGGACCAGCAGAGTAAATATAAACTTGTAGCGAAACATCTTATCAGTCCCGAGTTAATAAAAAGACCTGCTGCTGCAGTACTTTTAAATGAAGATGAATCTTTAAGCATTATGGTTAATGAAGAAGATCATATACGAATTCAAGCCATGGGAAATGATTTATCATTACAAACATTATATGAAAAAGCTTCCGAACTGGATGACACATTAGACAGTGAGTTAGATGTAAGTTTTGATGAAACACTCGGTTATTTAACAACATGTCCGACGAATATCGGTACTGGTATGAGAGCCAGCGTAATGTTACATTTACCGGGACTTACGATTATGAAGCGGATGAATAGAATCGCTCAAACAATCAATCGTTTTGGATTCACAATAAGAGGTATCTATGGCGAAGGTTCCCAAGTATACGGTCACATTTATCAAATTTCCAATCAACTGACGCTTGGAAAAACAGAAGAAGAAATTATTGAAAGTTTAACTGAAGTAGTACAACAAATTATTAACGAAGAGATGCAAATTCGCGAACGACTTAGCAAGCATAATAAAATTGAAACTTTAGATAGAGTATATCGTTCGTTAGGTATCTTAAAATATAGTAGACTAATATCTATGGAAGAAGCATCATTTAGATTAAGTGAAGTGAAATTAGGTATAGATTTAGACTATATTGATTTAAAAGACTTTAAGTTTAATGAGTTGATGGTTGCTATTCAATCACCATTCTTATTAGATGATGAAGATGATAGAACAGTTAACGAAAAAAGAGCAGATATTTTAAGAGAACATATAAATTAGGAGGTCATGCTATGTTATTTGGTAGACTGACAGAACGTGCACAACGTGTATTGGCACATGCTCAAGAAGAAGCAATTCGCTTAAATCATTCAAATATAGGAACAGAACATTTACTTTTAGGTTTAATGAAAGAACCAGAAGGTATTGCAGCAAAAGTGTTGGAATCCTTTGATATTACTGAAGAAAAAGTAGTAACAGAAGTTGAAAAATTAATTGGTCACGGTCAAGAACAAATGGGTGCGTTACATTACACACCACGTGCTAAAAAAGTTATTGAGTTATCAATGGATGAAGCAAGAAAATTACACCACAATTTCGTTGGTACCGAGCATATATTACTTGGTTTAATTAGAGAAAATGAAGGCGTAGCTGCACGTGTTTTTGCTAATCTAGACTTAAACATTACGAAAGCACGCGCGCAAGTAGTGAAAGCTTTAGGAAGCCCTGAAATGAGCAATAAAAATGCGCAGGCAAACAAATCTAATAATACACCAACTTTAGATAGTCTTGCTCGTGACTTAACAGTAATTGCTAATGATGGCACGTTGGATCCTGTTATTGGCAGAGATAAAGAAATCACACGTGTCATTGAAGTGTTGAGTAGACGTACTAAGAACAACCCAGTATTAATTGGGGAACCAGGTGTCGGTAAAACGGCAATTGCTGAAGGTTTAGCACTTGCAATTGTTAATAATGAAGTTCCTGAAACACTTAAAGGTAAACGTGTGATGTCATTAGATATGGGAACAGTCGTTGCTGGTACGAAATATCGTGGCGAATTTGAAGAACGTTTGAAAAAAGTAATGGAAGAAATTCACCAAGCAGGTAATGTCATTCTGTTCATTGATGAGCTACACACATTAGTAGGTGCTGGTGGTGCAGAAGGTGCAATTGATGCATCAAACATCTTAAAACCAGCATTAGCTCGTGGCGAATTACAATGTATCGGTGCGACTACACTAGATGAATATCGTAAAAACATTGAAAAAGATGCTGCGTTAGAACGTCGTTTCCAACCTGTTCAAGTAGATGAACCAACTGTTGAAGATACGATTGAAATCTTAAAAGGATTACGTGATCGTTATGAAGCACATCACCGCATCAACATTTCTGATGAAGCTTTAGAATCAGCTGCAAAACTAAGTCATCGCTATGTGTCTGATCGTTTCTTACCAGATAAAGCGATTGACTTAATTGATGAAGCAAGCTCAAAAGTAAGACTAAAAAGTCATACAACACCACCAAACTTAAAAGAGCTGGAACAAGAAATTGAGCAAGTGAAAAATGAAAAAGATGCAGCTGTACATGCACAAGAATTTGAAAATGCAGCTAATTTACGTGATAAACAAACTAAATTAGAAAAACAATACGAAGAAGCAAACAATAATTGGAAAAATAGCCAAAACGGTGCGAACACATCCTTATCTGAAGAGGATATCGGTGAAGTTATCGCTGGTTGGACTGGCATTCCATTAACAAAAATTAATGAAACAGAATCTGATCGCTTGCTTAACTTGGAAGATACGTTACACAAACGTGTCATTGGTCAAAAAGAAGCAGTGACATCAATCAGTAAAGCAGTAAGACGTGCAAGAGCAGGATTAAAAGATCCTCAAAGACCAATAGGTAGCTTTATATTCTTAGGACCTACAGGTGTCGGTAAGACAGAATTAGCACGTGCACTAGCAGAAACAATGTTTGGTGAAGATGACGCTATGATTCGTGTTGACATGAGTGAGTTTATGGAAAAACATGCTGTCAGTCGTTTAGTAGGAGCGCCTCCAGGTTATGTTGGTCATGATGATGGCGGTCAATTAACTGAAAAAGTAAGACGCAAACCATATTCAGTTATATTATTTGATGAAATCGAAAAAGCGCATCCTGATGTATTTAACATCTTGTTGCAAGTATTAGATGATGGACATTTAACAGATACTAAAGGTCGTCAAGTAGACTTCCGTAACACAGTGATAATTATGACATCTAACGTGGGTGCGCAAGAATTGCAAGATCAACGTTTTGCAGGATTTGGTGGCGCATCTGAAGGTCAAGACTATGAATCTATCCGTAAAACAATGATGAAAGAATTGAAAAATGCTTTCCGTCCAGAATTCTTAAACCGTGTAGATGACATCATTGTATTCCACAAACTGTCTCAAGATGAGTTGAAAGAAATTGTAACAATGATGGTAAATAAACTTACAGATCGTTTATCAGAACAAGATATTGATATTATCGTTTCTGATGCTGCTAAAGAACGCATCGCTGAAGAAGGATACGATCCAGAATATGGTGCGAGACCACTTATTCGAGAAATCCAAAAAACGATTGAAGATAACTTAAGTGAGTTAATCTTAGACGGCAATCAAATTGAAGGTAAAAATGTTTATATCGACCATGACGGTAAGGAATATAAATATAACATTAAAGATAGAACAGAAGATGAAAAAGAAAAAGAAACTTCTGAATCATAAAATTAGATAAATCAATATAGGTCATAATGCCAAAGCGTTTCTCAAGTATTTATTTCAACCTTGAGAAACGCTTTTTTAATTTCAAAAACTACGATACAGTATGGTGAAAGTATGATATGACCTTGTAGGCTAATTTGGATATCAATAAAGTATATCTTTTTGATGGTGCTATAGGCATAATAGTGTTATTTTTAAAAATAGATTTTTGCAATATATTCATTTATATATTACAATATAAAGCTATTTATTTAGCATATAAAATATCAAAATAAATCATTTGTAAATAAAATTTGTTTTTACATAAACATAGGTATAAAATAGATTTGTTCAATAAAGATGGAGGTGCAGTTTTGGCCAAAAAGAAAGTGATTTTTGAATGCATGGCATGTGGTTATCAGTCACCTAAATGGATGGGGAAATGTCCTAACTGTGGTGGATGGAATCAAATGGAAGAAATCATAGAACAGAAATCGACAAGTCCGAAACATGGTGTGCGCAGTCGTGAAAATACATCCAAAGTACAGAAGTTAAATGATATAAAGCATGAGACAACACCACGTGTTAAAACGAATTCAGCAGAGTTTAATCGAGTGCTTGGTGGCGGGATCGTTAATGGTTCACTTGTGTTGATTGGTGGCGATCCAGGTATCGGTAAATCAACACTATTGCTACAAATATGTGCAGCGTTATCACAAGAAAAAAACGTTTTATATATAACTGGTGAAGAATCATTAAATCAAACAAAATTAAGAGCAGATCGATTAGATGAAGATTCAAGTCAATTAAATGTATTTGCAGAAACAGATTTAGAAGTGATACATGAAACAGTTAAACAATTGAAGCCTGATTTGCTTGTTGTAGATTCTATTCAGACTATTTTTCACCCTGAAATCAGTTCTGCACCCGGTTCGGTATCTCAGGTGAGAGAGAGTACACAGAGCTTGATGAATATAGCTAAACAACTAAATATCGCGACGTTTATTGTTGGTCACGTTACGAAAGAAGGTCAGATTGCGGGACCTCGTTTGCTAGAACATATGGTGGATACGGTGCTTTATTTTGAAGGTGATGAGCATCATGCTTATCGGATTTTAAGAGCGGTAAAAAATCGCTTTGGTTCTACAAATGAAATGGGTATTTTTGAAATGAAACAGAGTGGATTGAAAGGTGTTAAAAATCCTTCAGAAATGTTTTTAGAAGAACGTTCTACAAATGTTCCAGGTTCAACAATCGTGTCTACTATGGAAGGTACGCGACCATTATTAATTGAGGTTCAAGCGTTAGTAACACCCACAACATTTAATAATCCTAGACGTATGGCGACAGGAATAGATCACAATCGTTTAAGTTTGTTAATGGCTGTATTAGAGAAAAAAGAAAATTATTTACTGCAACAACAAGATGCCTATATTAAAGTAGCTGGTGGCGTAAGGTTAACAGAACCTGCTGTTGATTTAGGAATCATTATTGCTACTGCCTCAAGCTTTAAAGATTTAACTGTGGATGGCTTAGACTGTTTTATCGGCGAAGTTGGTTTAACAGGGGAAGTGAGACGTGTTTCTCGCATTGAACAACGTGTACAAGAAGCGGAAAAATTAGGTTTTAAACGCATTATTATTCCTGAATCTAATATTGGGGGTTGGGAATTCCCGAGCAACATTAAAGTCATTGGTGTGACAAATGTCCATGAGGCATTAAAATATGCCTTATCAAAACATTGATCAACGACATTTATTTAAATGGTTACAAGGCTTATGAAGTCATAATAGCTTTCATGCGAAAGGAGCGTTAGCATTTGAACATGATAAGACTCATTGTAATCTTGTGCTATATCATATTGGGCGCAAGTTTAGGCGTGTATCTTATTCCAGAAATTATTGCAGATGCTGGATTGAGTCATTTCATGCTACTTACAAATAATTATTTCAATGGACTACTAGGGATTATACTGTTTTTTGCTATCTTTGGTTGGTTTATTAAGAAAGTAACTTTAGCAATGAAAGATTTAGAACAAATGATTATGCGTCAAAGTGCGATAGAAATATTGTTTGCCACAATCGGGCTCATTATAGGTTTGCTTATTTCTGTAATGATTTCATTTATTTTTCAAATTATTGGCAACAACGTGTTAAATCATTTTGTACCAATTATTGTTACAATCATATTGGGATATTTAGGTTTTCAATTTGGTTTACGTAAACGTGATGAAATGCTTTTGTTTTTGCCAGAAAATATGACGCGTTCTATGGCTATGAATACACGTAATGCGATGCCAAAGGTGATTGATACGAGTGCAATTATAGATGGACGTATTCTAGATGTTTTAGAATGTGGCTTTGTAGATGGTGAGATTTTAATTCCGCAAGGTGTGATTAATGAATTGCAAGTTATTGCGGATGCGAATGATAGTGTGAAGAGAGAAAAAGGTCAAAGAGGCTTAGATATGCTTAATGCATTACACGATGCACAGCACCCTACACGTATTATTCAACCTACAAAATCACACAGTGATATAGACGCTATGTTAATTAAACTCGCGCTGCATTATAGAGCTCAAATTATCACTACAGATTTTAATCTGAACAAAGTTTGTCATATACAAGGCATTCAAGTACTCAATGTTAATGACTTATCAGAAGCCATTAAGCCAACAGTCCATCAAGGTGATCGGCTTAACTTATTGTTAACTAAGATGGGTAAAGAAGCTGGACAAGCAGTGGGTTATTTAGAAGATGGTACGATGGTAGTTGTAGACAATGCTAAAAAACATATTGGCGAACACATTGATTTAGAAGTCGTCAGTTTATTGCAAACATCTTCGGGTCGTATTATTTTTGCTAAAAAAATATATTGAAATAGCAGGTAGGTTTCATATGAAATGTAGCAACTACAGTTACAGTTTCACATGAAACCTTTTTAACGTGAAAACACTGAATGACCAAGTGACAAAAGAATTCATTTATAAACAATTAAATTTAAGCGTGGTAATATCATAATCAGCTTTAAAGTGCTACAATAGATAGCGAAATTGTATTACTATATTTAGAATTATGCCGTGGAATTAAAAACAAAAAATGTTTGATTTTAATATAGTGATGCTTTAAAAAATGATGAGCTATGATATTATAAGTAAGCGAATAAGCAATATACTTTAAATGCTGAAACATTATTTTTTAATATGAACTTCATTGGATTCGTATTGATATATTACTGTGTGTAATAGATAGAATCAGTAAAAATGAAAGCAATGAAATTGAAAACGAAAAATTAATTTTAAACAGGAGTGAACATAATGAGTAATCGTGTAAGAGTTAGATATGCGCCAAGTCCAACAGGTTATTTGCATATTGGTAATGCAAGAACTGCATTATTTAACTATTTATTTGCTAAACATTATGATGGTGATTTTGTAATACGTATAGAAGATACAGATAGCAAGCGTAATTTAGAAGATGGAGAATCATCACAGTTCGATAATCTAAAATGGCTAGGTATTGATTGGGACGAATCAGTAGATAAGGATAAAGGTTATGGCCCTTACCGTCAGTCAGAACGTGCTGAAATATACAACCCGCTTATTCAACAATTATTAGATGAAGATAAAGCATATAAATGTTATATGACTGAAGAAGAGTTAGAAGCGGAACGTGAACAACAAATTGCGCGCGGTGAAATGCCACGTTATGGTGGTAAACATGCACATTTAACAGAGGAAGAACGTCAACAATTTGAAGCAGAAGGACGTAAACCTTCTATTCGTTTCCGCGTTCCAAAAGATACAACTTATAAATTCGATGATATGGTTAAAGGCGAAATTTCATTTGATTCAAACAATATGGGAGATTGGGTAATTGTTAAAAAAGACGGTGTACCAACATATAATTTTGCCGTAGCTGTTGATGATCATTACATGGAAATTTCAGATGTTATACGTGGCGACGACCATATTTCAAATACTCCAAAACAATTAATGATTTATGACACATTTGGTTGGGAACCACCAAGATTTGCACATATGTCACTAATTGTAAATGAAGAACGTAAAAAATTAAGTAAACGTGATGGCCAAATCCTTCAATTTATTGAACAGTATAGAGACTTGGGTTACTTACCTGAGGCCTTGTTCAACTTTATTACGTTGTTAGGTTGGTCTCCGGAAGGTGAAGATGAAATCTACTCTAAAGAAGAATTTATCAAAATCTTCGACGAAAAACGTTTATCTAAATCACCTGCATTTTTCGATAAACAAAAATTAGCTTGGATTAACAACCAATATATGAAACAAAAAGATACTGAAACAGTATTTGAACTTGCTTTTCCACATTTAGTAAAAGCAGAATTATTGCCTGAAAATCCTTCTGAAGAAGATAAAGCGTGGGGTCGTAAACTGATTGCACTTTATCAGAAAGAAATGAGTTACGCTGGAGAAATTGTTCCGTTATCTGAAATTTTCTTCCGAGACGAACAAACACTAGGTGAAGATGAGCAAGAAGTTATTAATGGTGAACAAGTTCCAGAACTAATGAATCATTTATATGGCAAATTAGAAGCATTAGAACCTTTTGAAGCTGACGAAATTAAAAAAACAATTAAAGAAGTTCAAAAAGAAACAGGTATCAAAGGTAAGCAATTATTTATGCCGATACGTGTAGCTGTAACAGGACAAATGCACGGACCAGAACTGCCAAATACAATTGAAGTTTTAGGCAAAGACAAAGTGCTACAACGCTTAAAAAAATACGTTTAATGCATAGTGTGAATAACATAGATTAAATGTATAACACTTGAAAAATTACAAGTTACCAACTATTATAATATGTGAATGAGCTAAAGGATTAGTATGCAATGGTATGTGTCAAGAGAGTGTGCGGTCGCTGTGAGCACAACACAAAAATTGTTGAATGCACCTTTAGTTTGATGAATTGAATAATGCAAATGAGTCAATATAAGTTGTATTGCTATGTGATTGAGGAATCAGCTTATTAAAAAAGAGTGGAACCGTGCAAAGCACCTCTAACAGTATGATGTTGGAGGTGCTTTTTTAATAAGGAGGTCGCAACCTTGTTTGAAATTTTGAAAAGAATCAAAGATGATGTAAATATGGTGTTTGAGCAAGACCCAGCAGCACGTACAACATTAGAGGTAGTTACATCTTATGCTGGTGTACATGCAGTGTGGAGTCACTTAGTTGCACATGCTTTATATAAAAAGAAAAAATATGTATTAGCCAGATTGATTTCTCAAATCACACGTTTTTTTACTGGAATAGAAATACATCCAGGTGCTCAAATTGGTAAGCGTTTATTTATTGACCATGGTATGGGCGTAGTGATAGGAGAAACATGTAGGATTGGTGATAATGTCACAATCTATCAAGGTGTTACCTTAGGTGGGACAGGTAAAGAGAAAGGGAAGCGTCATCCTGATATTGGAGACAATGTTTTAATTGCAGCAGGAGCAAAAGTACTCGGTAATATTAAAATCAATTCAAATGTTAATATTGGCGCAAATTCCGTAGTGTTAAACTCGGTACCTAGCTATTCTACAGTGGTTGGTATACCAGGGCATATCGTAAAACAAGACGGAAGAAGAATTGGCAAAACATTTGATCATCGTAATTTACCTGATCCAATTTATGAGCAATTAAAACAATTAGAGAAACAACTTGAGAAAACAAGAAATGGAGAGATTCAAGATGATTACATTATATAATACACTCACACGTCAAAAAGAAACGTTTAAGTCAATAGAACCAGGTAAGGTTAAAATGTATGTTTGTGGACCAACTGTATATAATTACATTCATATTGGAAACGCAAGACCTGCAATTAACTATGATGTCGTCAGAAGATATCTTGAGTACCAAGGTTATGAAGTGATTTACGTTTCAAACTTTACGGACGTAGATGATAAATTAATAAAACGCTCTAAAGAATTAAATGAGCCTGTAAACACAATAGCTAATCGCTATATTGATGCATTTTATGAAGATGTGGGTGCATTAAATGTCAAAAAAGCGACTTCAAATCCAAGAGTCATGAATCATATGGACGATATTATTAAGTTTATAAAAGAACTTATTGATGAAGGCTATGCATATGAAAGCGGTGGCGACGTTTATTTCAGAACACGTAAGTTTGAAGATTATGGTAAATTAAGCCATCAATCGCTGAACGATTTAAAAGTAGGTGCGCGTATTGAACAAGGGGAACAAAAAGAAGACGCTCTAGATTTTACGTTATGGAAACAAGCGAAACCAGATGAAATCAGTTGGGATAGTCCATTTGGCAAAGGTAGACCAGGCTGGCATATTGAGTGTTCAGTGATGGCTTATCACGAGCTAGGTGCAACAATTGATATTCATGCGGGTGGTACAGATTTACAATTCCCTCATCATGAAAATGAAATTGCACAATCTGAAGCACATAACCATGCCCCATTCGCAAACTATTGGATGCACAATGGTTTCATTAACATAGATAATGAAAAAATGAGTAAGTCATTGGGCAATTTTGTCTTAGTGCATGACATTATTAAAGAAATTGATCCGGACGTCTTACGCTTTTTCATGATAAGTGTACATTATAGAAGTCCAATCAACTATAATATGGAACTTGTTGGGGCAGCTAAAAGTGGGTTAGAACGTATTCGCAATAGTTATCAAGCCATTGAAGAACGTGAAACAATTGCAACTAATATTGAAACACAAGATCATTATATTGATGAAATCAATCAAATATTAGACCAATTTGAAACGGTTATGAACGACGATTTTAATACGGCTAATGCCATTACAGCTTGGTATGATTTATCAAAATTAGCGAATAAATACGTATTAGAAAATACGACATCTACTAAAGTGATTGCACGATTTAAAGAAGTGTATCAAATCTTCAGTGATGTCTTAGGCGTTCCTTTAAAAGCATCAAACAACGATGAATTATTAGATGAAGATGTTGAAGCGCTCATTGAAGAACGAAACCAGGCGCGACAAAACAAAGATTTTGCACGTGCAGATGAAATCCGTGACCAGTTAAAAGAACAAAATATTATTTTAGAAGATACGCCACAAGGTGTGAGATTCAAACGTGGTTAATATGGATAATAAGTTATTAAATCCATTAACTTTGGCCTATATGGGTGATGCAGTATTAGATCAATTCGTAAGAGAGTACATTATATTGAAGTTAAAAGCTAAGCCCAATCGACTACACCAAGAAGCCAAGCGTTACGTATCGGCAAAAAGTCAGGCACAATCGCTTGAGCACTTATTAGAAAATAACTGGTTTACAGCGGAAGAATTAGATATTGTTCGTCGTGGTAGAAATGCGAAGAGTTATACTAAGGCAAAAAACACAGATATTCAAACTTATCGAAAAAGTTCGGGTTTAGAAGCAATCCTCGGATTTTTATATCTAGAAAAAAATCAAGAGCGACTCACCACGTTGCTTGAACGCATCGTAAAAAATGTAGATGAAAGGTAGTGAGACTTTGGAAGAGATTGTTATAGTAGGTCGTCATGCCGTAAAAGAAGCGATTGTTTCCGGACATACAATTAATAAGGTTTTAATTCAAGATACAGTAAAAAAAGGACAAATTAATGATATTTTAAAAAAGGCAAATAGTAATAAAATTATTGTACAAGCAGTGCCAAAATCAAAATTAGATGGTTTGTCTGATGCGCCTCACCAAGGTGTCGCTGCATACATCGCACCATATGAATATGCAGATTTTGATGCGTTTTTAGCACAGCAAAAGAACAATGAAAAACTATCAACTGTTTTAATTTTGGATGGCTTAGAAGATCCTCATAATTTAGGGTCGATTTTAAGAACGGCTGACGCTTCAGGTGTAGATGGCATTATTATTCCTAAAAGGCGATCGGTTGCACTTACGCAGACTGTTGCAAAAGCGTCTACTGGCGCGATTGAACATGTCCCTGTCATGCGTGTTACAAATTTGGCGAATACCATTGAAACATTAAAAGACCATGGATACTGGGTGGTCGGTACAGAAGCCGAAAATTCAACAGATTATCGTGAAATGGACGCTGGTATGTCGCTAGCGATTGTTATCGGAAGTGAAGGGCAAGGCATGAGCAGACTTACCAAAGATAAATGTGACTTTTATATAAATATTCCAATGGTAGGGCATGTAAATAGTTTGAATGCTTCTGTTGCGGCAAGCTTAATGATGTATGAAGTCTATCGTAAACGTAATCAGATTGGAGAAAAATCATGAAGGATCGTTTCTTGATTATAGACGGTTACAATATGATTGGCCAATCACAAGATTTAAGTCAAATAGCCCAAGAAAATTTGGAAGAAGCACGCGATCAGCTATTAACTGCGATTGCAAATTATAACGCAGTTATAGCAGATGAGGTTGTATGTGTGTTTGATGCCTATGAACAATCCGGCATGTCATCAGAATATATGTATCACGGTGTAAAGATTGTCTTTACTAAAGAAAAAGAAACAGCAGATAGTTTTATAGAAAAATATGTTTATGATTTATACGACAAACATACAAGACATATCACAGTGGTAACAAGTGATATGAGTGAGCAACATGCCATATTTGGTGCGGGAGCTTATCGTATCTCTTCTAGAGAAATGTGGAGAGACTTGAGAGAAAATGAAGTTTCGGTTTCAAAAAAGCTTGAAGGGTTCAATGAGCAGAAACCACGCACACGTATAGAACTATCAAATGAAATTTTGGAAGAATTTGAAAAAATTAGAAGGGGTAACAATCACAAATAAGAAGATTGGCCCCTTGCTTTTTTTATAGCGTCCTTAGTATGCTAACTTTATTCTGATTGAAAGGATAAAAAAGCATGCACCAAAGAATAAAACATCAAGAATCAATACCAGTTTCAAAAAGCAAACGCCAAGATATTCATTTCCTAATCGATTTACTTGAGCAAATACAACCACATATTAGAAAATGTTTAAATCATTTCACAATACATCCTGATGATAAAGAAGATTTACAACAAGAAATACTTTTGAAATTATTCAAAGCGATAAGTCAATTTGATTTTTCAAAAGACATACCGTTAGCACATTACGTAAATCGCACTATCAAAAATGCCAGAAATGATTATATACGAAAAAAATTAGCTGATGTAAGACGACAAAGGTTATTAGAAAATGAAATGTTAAGTAGTGTCCAAGTGTTAAGGCAAGTGAGGCAACCGGATGACATTATTTTAAGAAGAGAAACCCTGGTTTTGTTGCATCAAAGTGTTGAAAAATTAACAGAGTTAGAACAAGGTATTATAAAATATATTTTAAATGATTATAAACCATCAGAGATTGCCCATATCTTAAATCTAAATGTTAAGATAGTTTACAATTCGATACATAGGTGTAAACTGAAATTAAAGCGTGTTTTTAAGCAAAAGTATCATGACTAAAAACAGTTATTGATACGTATAAAATGATTTTTGGATTAATAGAAAGCAATAGTGGAAGATTGACAATTGACAGAGATGTTATGTATAGTAGATTGGTATTATAATGAGTAAGGTGAAGTGAAATGAAAAAAGTGCCATTAAGCTGTGAAACGTGTGGAAATAGAAATTATAATGTTCCAAAGCAAAGTAACCTTACATCAAGATTGACATTGAAGAAGTATTGTCCAAGATGTAACGCACATACAGTTCATAAAGAAGCGAAATAATGTCGGTATATTAGATTTAGTAATTGAGTAAATATAACCTTCCAATTTAGTTGTGAGTATTGTATTTGCTTAATTTGTCGTATGTATAAGCAAATGAGAAAATCGAATTAATATGGAGGTATTGCTAATGGCTAAAAAAGAAAATTTCTTTCAAGGCGTAAAGTCAGAAATGGAAAAGACGAGTTGGCCAACGAAAGAAGAATTATTTAAATATACTATTATTGTTGTGTCAACGGTAGTATTTTTCTTAGCCTTCTTCTATGTCTTAGATTTAGGTATTGGTAGAGTTATAGAGTTAATTAAATAGATAGGAGTGACGACATGTCTGAGGAAGTTGGCGCAAAGCGTTGGTATGCTGTGCATACTTATTCTGGTTATGAGAACAAAGTTAAGAAGAATTTAGAAAAACGTGTGGAATCTATGAATATGACTGAATTGATATTCAGAGTGGTTATACCTGAAGAAGAAGAAACACAAGTTAAAGATGGTAAAGCTAAAACGTTAACTAAAAAAACATTTCCTGGCTATGTATTAGTCGAATTAATCATGACTGATGAATCATGGTATATTGTGAGAAACACACCGGGTGTTACAGGATTTGTTGGTTCAGCAGGTGCTGGGTCAAAACCAAATCCATTATTACCTGAAGAAGCACGTTTCATCTTGAAACAAATGGGCATGAAAGAAAAAACAATTGATGTTGAATTAGATTTAGGTGAGCAAGTTCAAATCAAATCAGGTCCATTTGCGAATCAAGTTGGTGAAGTTCAAGAAATTGAAGCGGATAAATTTAAATTGACAGTTCTTGTAGACATGTTTGGTAGAGAAACACCTGTTGAAGTAGAATTCGATCAAATTGAAAAATTATAAAGGTATATAAGTAATACTAGACTTGCTAAAGTAAGAAATATTACTTTACATGCATTAAGAACCCCTAATCATTAAAATGATTCAGTGTAAGGAATACCTGAGCCAGGGCTCATGCATTAAGAACCCCTAATCATTAAAATGATTCAGTGTAAGGAATACCTGAGCCAAGGCTCATGCGTTAAGAACCCCTAATCATTAAAATGATTCAGTGTAAGGAATACCTGAGTCAAGGCTCATGCATTAAGAACTCCTAATCATTAAAATGATTCAGCGTAAGGAATACCTGAGCCAGGGCTCATGCATTAAGAACCCCTAATCATTAAAATGATAAGGGGTTCTATAAAAAAAGTTCCATTTTACTCTTGCTTTATGATTTGAGTAGATGTTATAATACTGTGGTCGCGCTCATAGAGCGTTCATTTCGTCACGAAATGTAGAAGAGTGGGAGGACAAAACTGAGTCCTGTGACCACATCACGATATCAAGGAGGTGCACATCGTGGCTAAAAAAGTAGAAAAAGTTGTTAAATTACAAATTCCTGCAGGTAAAGCAAACCCAGCACCACCAGTTGGTCCAGCATTAGGTCAAGCAGGTGTGAACATTATGGGATTCTGTAAGGAATTCAACGCACGTACACAAGAAGATGCAGGTTTAATTATTCCGGTAGAAATCAGTGTTTATGAAGATCGTTCATTTACATTCATTACAAAAACTCCACCGGCTCCAGTACTACTTAAAAAAGCAGCTGGCGTTGAAAAAGGTTCTGGTGAACCTAACAAAAACAAAGTTGCTACAGTAACTAAAGATCAAGTACGTGAAATTGCAAACCAAAAAATGCAAGATTTAAACGCTGCAGACGAAGAAGCAGCTATGCGTATTATCGAAGGTACTGCACGTAGTATGGGTATCACAGTTCAATAATATTAAAAAATTAACGAAAACATAGATTGACGATGAAGCAGATGACAGAAATGACAAACAGGATCAAAGCGTTCAATATTGTCGTAATAAGAGGGAAATTGTCATTTATTTAGGAAGTGTTTCCTGAGATGAAATATGATTAAAACCTCTCTGTTATCTGCTCTTAACTTGCAAATGCGAGTAAATGTGGGAGGAAATTCCGCTAAAACCACTAAAGGAGGACATGAAATGGCTAAGAAAAGTAAAAGATTTCAAGAAGTAGCTAATAAAATTGACCGCCAAAAACACTATAGTGTGGAAGAAGCAGTTGAATTAGCTAAAGAAACAAGTATCGCTAACTTTGACGCATCAGTTGAAGTAGCATTCCGTTTAGGAATTGATACACGTAAAAATGATCAACAAATCCGTGGTGCAGTTGTACTTCCAAATGGTACAGGTAAATCACAACGTGTATTGGTATTCGCAAAAGGTGACAAAGCAGCTGAAG
This sequence comes from Staphylococcus ureilyticus, assembly GCF_002902235.1. Taxonomy (GTDB): domain Bacteria; phylum Bacillota; class Bacilli; order Staphylococcales; family Staphylococcaceae; genus Staphylococcus; species Staphylococcus ureilyticus. Next base: position 561 of record NZ_PPRL01000070.1, on the reverse strand, counting down.
CAGAAGCAGCAGGTGCAGATTTCGTTGGTGAAGGTGAATATGTTCAACAAATCCAACAAGGTTGGTTTGACTTTGACGTAGTAGTAGCTACACCAGATATGATGGGCGAAGTTGGTAAACTTGGTCGTGTATTAGGACCTAAAGGTTTAATGCCAAACCCTAAAACTGGAACTGTAACAATGGACGTTACAAAAGCAGTTGAAGAAATCAAAGCAGGTAAAGTAGAATATCGTGCTGAAAAAGCTGGTATTGTACATGCTTCTATTGGTAAAGTATCATTTGATACTGACAAACTTGTTGAAAACTTCAAAGCTTTACAAGATGTGTTAACTAAAGCAAAACCATCTTCAGCTAAAGGTACTTACTTCAAATCTGTTGCTGTTACAACAACAATGGGTCCTGGCGTAAAAGTCGATACTTCTAGCTTCAAACTTTAATCTTAAATATAAATGATGATAAGACTGAATGGATATATTTAGTCTTATCTTTAAAAATATATTGACATATTATATTTAACCAGTTATATTGGTTAATGTATTATTTTACCTAAGACAGTAGGAG
>NZ_PPRL01000007.1 GCF_002902235.1 Staphylococcus ureilyticus | reverse complement strand
CGTATATACCATGAGAATAATGGATTTAAATGTCTCACATGGATCGCACTATATCAGTACATCTAATTTTCCAGATTATGAAAAGAATATACAACTTTCAATTTTAAATTTAATTGAAAAATTGAACATAAAAAAAGAAAATGTTGTTCTTTATGGAGTGTCTAAAGGAGGGACAGGTGCACTTTATCATGGAGCAGCACTCGATTTGAAGACATTAGCTGTTGATCCAATTGTAAATATTGGTGGAGACCTAGAACAAAATGATAGAAGGTTTATGAAAGGACTAAGGCAGGAAGATTTAGTGCCGACAATTAATACAAACTTAAAAAAAAGTAATCACTTTGAAAAACATATTATTTGTTGTGAAAACGTAAAATTATATTACAATCAAACAAATCGAATAGAGGAAAAACTTGTAAATAAAATACGTATGATAGATAACCATATTGTCAATCATCCTGATGTTTCAAGAAATAGTGTTCCTGAACAGTTGATGTTATTAAATAAAATGTTACTTAATAAAAAATTCGATTAATTATAAAAGCAAGTTTCATATTTGAAACTTGCTTTTTTGTAATTTTATTGAAAACAAACTTTAAATATAAAGAAAAAATTTATAGAGATTATGAAAACGGCAACATGAAATAAAAGACTTCGCAAAAAATTTCAAGTATAATTGTTTTTAATACTAGGTATTAATTTTAAAAAAGAAGTGAGGTTATAACATGTCTAAAGTCATTCAAGACATACACACAGCATTTGAGCATTTAGAAAATGGCATGACAGTACTTGCCGGTGGTTTCGGGCTATGCGGGATACCAGAGCATGCCATTGAAGCGATTCGTACAAAAGGTACAAAAGGATTAACCGTAGTGAGTAATAACTGTGGTGTAGATGATTTTGGATTGGGCCGTTTACTTGAGAAAAAACAAATAGATAAAATGGTTAGCTCGTATGTGGGTGAAAATAAAACATTTGAGCAACAACTGATCAATGGTGAGTTAGCTGTAACACTAACACCTCAAGGTACGTTGGCTGAAAAACTACGTGCAGGCGGTGCAGGTATTCCAGCATTTTACACAAAAACAGGTGTGGGTACTTTGATTGCTGAAGGTAAAGAATCACGAGAATTTGACGGTGAAACGTACATTATGGAACGTGCCATTACAGGCGATTTTGGTATTGTGAAGGCTCAAAAGGCGGATACATTTGGTAATTTAGTATTTGAAAAAACAGCGCGTAATTTTAATCCTTTATGTGCTATGGCCGCCAAGACTACTGTCGTTGAAGTAGAAGAAATTGTTGAATTAGGTGAAATTGACCCAGATGATGTACATCTGTCAGGTGTATATGTGGATTATATCTATCTAGGAAAACATTTTGAAAAACGCATAGAAAAACGTACAGTGAAGGAGGTACAACATGGATAAACAAACACAACGTAAGAAGATTATTCAGCGTGCAGCACAAGAAATTCGTAGTGATATGGTAATAAATTTAGGTATTGGTATGCCAACACTTGTAGCAAATGAGATGAATGATCATGTGGAAAATGTCTTTTTCCAATCTGAAAATGGTTTGCTTGGTATTGGCCCATATCCTACTGAAGATGAAGTGGATCCAGATTTGATTAATGCAGGTAAAGAAACGGTTACTGCTGCTAAAGGGGCTTCCTATTTCGATAATGCAGAATCATTTGCGATGATACGCGGCGGGCATATTGATTTAGCAATTCTTGGTGGTATGGAAGTTTCGGAAACAGGTGATTTAGCAAACTACATGATTCCTGGCAAGCTCGTAAAAGGTATGGGTGGTGCGATGGATTTGGTGGTTGGAGCTCAAAAAGTGGTCGTTATCATGGACCATATGAATAAACACGGTGAATCTAAGATAAAATCAAAATGTGAGTTGCCTTTAACAGGCGCAAGTGTTGTTAATACGTTAATCACAGATTTAGCTGTTTTTAAATTTGAAGATAAAGTTATGAAATTGGTTGAACTTCAAGAAGGTGCCACACTTGAACAGGTACAAACCCATACAGATGCTTATTTTATAAATTGCTTGAATCATTAGCTGTTTTTCCACATATTGTACGGTGTATTCATAGGTAGATCATTATCTATTTTTAAAAGATTAGCTCTTAGTCAAACTTAAAATTCCGAGTAAGTATGTTATTGTAACAATAGAGATTGAATTAATGACAAAGGTTCGGAGTTTGATATGAAGAAAAATGCAGAACTGAAAAGTATTGTAATCGGTATTATATTTGCAGCGGCTGCAGATGTGGTTCCTAACGCCATATTTCATAAAATCTTGTTGTTAATCGGTATTTTAGCATTTATTTATATGTTGATTACACATTTAAAGTTTACGTTATATCATATTAAAATAGAAGATAATCAGCAACAAACATGGTTTAGTGTGAAAACGGATTATTGGTTGCTGTTTATTAAAAATATGTTGGCCATAACACTATTATTAGCGATATATTGTGTGTCTGTGTATGTCGATAATCATATGGCTTGGATTATCATCCCTTTACTTGTCGTTGGATTTATAGGAATAATCTTATTTGAAAATAAATTTGAAAAGAAGAGTAACATTTTAGAGTCAGAAAATGTAAAAGAATAGAGGTGGCTTATGAAATTTATTGATGCACATGAACAAGCTGAATTATTAAACATGGAAGAAGTCGTTGAAGCGGTAGCCGAATCTTTACAGGCCTATTCTGAAGGTAAGACTGATACCCCTTTACGTTATGTACTTCCTTTTAATGAAGACAATCGTTATCTAGTTATGCCGGCTTTATCTGATGAATTGAAAGTTGTGGGGCTTAAAACAGTAACAATGGCCCCTAATAATACAAAGATAGGTAAAAATACCATTGTTGGTTCTGTGATATTATCAGATTATGAAACTGGTGAAACATTAGCTGTATTAGAAGGTTCTTACTTAACCAAAATTCGTACAGGCGCAATTTCTGGCGTAGCTACAAAATACCTTGCTCGTGAAAATGCAGAAACATTATGTGTCATAGGGACAGGCGATCAAGCACAAGGATTAATTGAAGCTGTATTAGCTGTTAGAGATATCAAACATATTCAACTGTATAATAGAACTCACCGTAAAGCAGTGACATTTGCAGAAACGATTCAACAGCAATATCAATCCGTAGATGTGACAGTGATGGAAGATGTTGATGATGCTATAGCTAATGCTGATGTTATTGTCACTGCAACCAACGCCACACAACCTGTTTTTAATAAATCGTTAGAAGCTGGGGTGCATGTGAATGCTGTGGGCTCTTTTAAACCAGATATGCAAGAGTTACCTTCACACGCTATAGCCAATGCCGATAAAGTAGTTGTAGAAGCATCGGAAGCGGCGTTAGAAGAAACAGGGGATTTAATTACCCCAATAAAAGAAGGTCTGTTTGGAGAAAAAGATTTATATGGAGAATTAGGTGAAATCGTCGGTTCTCATTTAGCTGGACGCGAAAGTGATGATGAAATTACCGTTTTTAAATCTGTAGGTGTAGCCATTGTAGATATTATTGTTGCTAATTATTTTTATCAAAAAGTACAGGAAAACAATGACGTGCAGTAATTTATATATAAGGTCGATAAAGTAAAATTTTGATAGGCTATAGTAAAATTATTAAGCGTTTCGCTGTATTGCTTTATAGTATAATGTAGGTATTATTTTATACTTTAAAGGATACTTATGGCGGAACGCTTTTTAAGATAGTTTACAAATTTAATATTTATCAAAGCATATTTTTACTAAAGATTAGTAATTTCATAGATTCAGTTATTAGCAATATTTAGGTTTAAGTATGCAGTAAAATGAATTTTTGCAAAGTGCATGGTGTTATAATTCAATTATTATTAAGTTTTTACCTCAATTTCTTTTGATTTGATCGTCAAAATTGTTAAACTTGTATTAATATAAAGAAGATGTTAATTAACTAAAATAATAATTTTAGTTTAATATTGTTGTATTTTTTATGATAAAAGTAGAGTTATATGGATTAATAGATTTTATTAATTGAATTGATGGTCAGTATATTATGACTTGAATATATAGGAGGAGAAATAATGAAAATACTAATTACAGGTGGTGCTGGATTTATCGGCTCGCACTTAGCAGAATACTTTAATAAAGCTAATGAGGTGTTTATATTAGACAATTTAAGCACAGGGCATCGTTCGAATGTCGAATTTATAGATGATGCGCATTTCATTGAAAATGATGTGATTAATACATCATTTGTGACATCCTTAGTAGAGAAAGAACAATTTGATATCGTCATTCATTTAGCAGCCGTAGTTAGTGTTGTAGAAACAATAAATGACCCTATAAAGTCTCAGTCTGTCAATATAAATGGCACATTAAATCTCTTAGAAGCCAATCGTCAATATAATCATAATTTGAAGAAATTTATTTTTGCATCATCAGCAGCCGTTTATGGTAATACCGAAGGATTACCAAAACAAGTCGAAACGTTCATTGATCCTGAATCACCTTACGCTGTGGAAAAATATGCTGGGGAACAATATACAAAAATTTACAGTACGCTATATCAACTGCCAACAACTGCTTTAAGATTCTTTAATATATATAGACCGAGACAAGATCCTCATTCACCATACTCTGGTGTATTATCTATTATAGATAATAAATTTAAAAATAACGAAACATTCACATTTTTTGGGGATGGAGAGCAAACGAGAGATTTTGTATATGTAAAGGATTTGGTGCAAGCGGTTTCAACAGTGCTCGATAATGAAGTAACGAATGGCAAAATATACAATTTAGCTACTGGTAAACAAATATCACTATTAGAAATTTTTGATAAGTTCAAAAAGGTTTATAATAAATCTATAGACTATCAGTTTGCTGAATCAAGAAGTGGGGATATTAAACATTCTTGCGCTGATATCAAAGGTTTGGAAGCGCTAGGATATAAACCACAATATGATATTATGTCAGGTTTAACTGAATATATTAATTACTCGAATACAGATAAGAAAAACTAAGAGGTGGAAGAATGATTGGTAAAACGAAAAAGTTTGTATTAAATCAGACAAAAAGAAAATTAAAATTCATTTCGGAACCATTGAAATTACAATTTAGAAGTAAATACACAAGAAATATTATGCATTATGCAAATCTATATAAAACGATTGAAGTAGATGACAAGCATATTTTGTATCAAGTTAGAGATGGACAAAGTATGACAGATAGTCCTTATGCAATATTTAAATATTTAATGAACCATCCTGATTATCAAAAATATATACATATTTGGGTCGTAGCATCTCAAAAAATGCAAAAAGCATTTTCTAAAAAATATAGTAAATATAAAAATGTAAAATTTATAGTTAAAGAAAGTGAAGACTATTTACATTATTTAACAAAGTGTAAATATCTCATCAATAATGCGACGTTTCCAACGTATTTTACGAAAAAGCCAAATCAAATATATGTTAATACTTGGCATGGTACACCTTTAAAAGCAATGGGGTTAGATATCAAACATAATTTATTAGAATCACAAAATACAATTCGTAACTTTTTAAGTTCTGACTATATTATTTCACCTAACCAACATACGACAGATATTTTTAAAAAAGCATTTAAATTAGACGGTTTAAATGATGAAGCAATTTTAGAAATTGGTTATCCTAGAATAGATGCAACGCTAAATGCACAGTCAAAAGAAGTTACGCAGAAATTAAAGCAACAAGGCATTAAATTAACAGATGCGCCGATTTTACTCTTTTCACCGACATGGCGTGGCCAAACGGTCAGTACACCAGAAGATAATATTGAAGAAATTGAAGCGCTGATTGAGTCATTAAATAAACAAACACATTATCAAGTATTATTAAAAGTGCATCCGTTTATTTATAAAAAAGCAGTAGGTAATAAAAAATTAAAAAAATACTTAGTTGAAGATACATTTGATACGAATGAATTACTCAGTATTGTTGATTTGCTTGTAACTGATTACTCAAGTATCTTTTTTGATTATTTAGTTACAGATAAACCTATTATTTTTTATACACCCGATTATAAAGCCTATGAAGAAGACAGAGGATTTTATCTTCCAGTGGATAGTCTTCCAGGTCCAAGTGTGCACTCAATTGAAGCATTGGTAGCAACTGTCCAAGAATCACAGCGCATGCTAGCACAATATAAGGGGAACTATCAAAAATATAAACAAAAATTTGTGAATTACGATGATGGACAAGTAACGGAAAGAGTTGTTAATCAAGTGTTTCATCATGATGCACCCAAAAATGGCGTTCAAAACAACAGAAAAGAGCGTATTTTAATATATCCAGGTGGTATGAAACCTAATGGTATAACAACATCGATCCTGAATTTATTAGAAAATGTTGATTATGATAGATATGATATTACGGTTTATCTTGGATTCAATAGAAATAAAGATGTGATAGATAATCTATATAGCTTAAATGACAATGTGAGGGTTATTTTAAGAAAAGGACCATTGTTGGCAAACACTTCAGAATACTATCGTAACCTATTGGTACGCAATAGAGGCATCAAATCGAAAATTGAAGAAAAAATTTATCCGGATGCATTGTATCAACGCGAATTTAGAAAAGTGTTTGGTAACTCAGCGTTTGATGTCGTTATGGATTTCAGTGGCTATGCGATGTTTTGGTCTGAAATCTTGTTAGCGAGCAAGGCTAAAAGAAAATTAATCTACTTGCACAGTGATATGAAAATGGATATGGAGCGTAAAGTGAACGGTGTGAGACCGCATTACGCTAATTTAAAAGGTGTGATGTCCTTATATCCTTATTATGATAAGCTCGTAAGTGTGTCTGAAGTGACTAAGCAGGAAAATGTTAAAAAAATAGCGAATAGAAAAACAAAAGATAAATTTAAATCATCGATGAATACCATTAACTTAGATAGAATTTATAATTTGGTGGATGAAGATAATGATATCTTTATGAAAAATGGGGAACGTGTCATTGTAAGAGAACAGGATAAGCAAATTACAAGCGTACCGTTCCATAAATCCGATTATAAAGTGATGACAATGGGAAGATTATCTCCTGAAAAAGGATTTGATAATTTGATTCAAGCGTTTAGCGGCGTGGTGGAAGCAAATCCTAACGCAAAATTATACATTTTAGGTGATGGCCCACTTAAAAATCAACTTAATCAACTAATTACGTCATTAGATTTATCAGAGCATGTATTTTTAATGGGACAAAAAAGAAATCCATTTAATATTATGAGAGATTGTGATCTATTTGTTTTACCGTCTTATTACGAAGGGCAATCAATGGTCTTATTAGAGGCGTTGACTGTTGGTATAGATATTCTGGCATCAGATATACCAGCCAATCAATATGTACTTGATTATGGCAAGTATGGAATGTTGAGTTTTAATGATGCTGAATCATTACAAACAAGCATACAACAGTTTATTAATAAGGAAACACCTGTTTATGCCAAATTTGATCCAGAATTATATAATAAAGAAGCGATTGAACAATTTTATCATTTATTAGATGACTAAAGTATCATATAACTGAGGGATGAGAAATAATGCTCATGCCCAAAATAAAGGACGCATCCATTTCATATGGATGCGTCCTTTTATATTTAAAATCCTTCGATTTAGACTGTGCTTATTTATTTGAAATGCTATGTTTATATAGCAACTTTTACACTTTAACTATGATGTTTATAATTATTGATAACCATAGGCTGTAGTGTATTTCTTCCTACAACAATTCTTATATATGGAATAAAAGATAGTATTATCGCTAATCCAATACAAAATCCAAGTGTGAAAATAGAACTTAAGATTAAAAATAGTGGTGGGAATGTAACAAATGATGCTAGCGATCTAGAAATAAAATCTACAATGATTTGGTGTGCTAAGTATATGAAAAATGATATTTCGCTTATTAAAAACACAAATACTAAATTAAACCGAGTTAAAAATTTAGATAAATAGACGATAAATACAAAACTGATTGCAGAAAATAAGACTAAGTCAAATCGATTAGACTCATTTAGATGTACGTCTAAATAAGAAAAATTAAATGCCATATAGGATAAAGCCAATAGCCAAATCAATAGAAGCCAAACTAAATGACGCTTTAAAAAATGAATAACAGTATCATAATATTTACCGAAGTAGAAACCAACAACAAAGTAAAATAGCCAATATAAAATAATGGTTCTACTGAATAAAGGATAAAAATCCCAGAATTCAAGATAAGCAGTACTGTAATACATTAAATAAGAATGTCCAAAACTAATGATAAAGGTAACGACAAGTACAAAAATAGGATTGGCTTTACTCAATAATTTATAAAATAAGCGATGTAATATATAAAACTGAAAAATAACAAGTACAAACCATCCGAAAAATTTACCTTCCACTACGATATTTAAAAAGATTTCCCAAAATGATTTATCTGAACTATCACCAAGAAATAGTCTAAAAGTGATAAATAAACCAAATATAGCATAAGGAATTAAAATAAATTTCATGCGCTTAAGTAAAAAGTTTTGCGGAATTTTAGTTGAATATCGCATACCTAATAATGTTTCGGACAAAATAATAAAGCAAGGTGTTGCAAATAATAAAATAACTTGTAAAAAACTATAAAATGATTTTTCAAATTGTGAAATGTGATAATCGTTTACTAAACCGGTTAAACAATGGACGATGACTATTGCGATACAAAATATCGCTCTAGCATAGGTGAGTTCCACTTTCCTCTCCAAAATAAAAACTCCTCTCAAAATCCATTCCATAATATGATAATTAGTATTAAAAGTAAAGTTTATATGAATTTATTTTTATAATAATTATATATAAAGCGTAACACTTTCTAATATGAAATTTGGGTAAGTTTAAGAAAAGAATGATATGCTTATATATATTTAAAATAGTCACTGAAAAATAGCTACTAGTAGTTAATTAAAAAACTAAAAAATTGAAAGGAACAACGTTATGAAATCAATCTTACTAATTGGTCAATCAAATATGGCAGGAAGAGGATTTTTAGATAGTGTAAATCCCATCATTGATGAACGTATTTTTATGCTTAGAAATGGTAGATGGCAAATGATGGAAGAACCGATACATAGCGATCGTTCTGTCGCTGGTATTGGACCAGCTGCATCGTTTGCAAAGCAATGGCTCGATGATCATCCAAATGAAACAATAGGGTTCATTCCATGTGCTGATGGAGGTACTTCTATTGAAGAATGGTCAGATGAAAGTATGCTGACGCGGCATGCTGTAAGTGAAGCGAGATTTGCTATGGAAACGTCTGAATTGATTGGTGTTTTATGGCATCAAGGTGAAAGTGATAGTCAAAATAATAAATTTCAAACATATAAAACAAAATTATCACACCTCATTGATTATTTTAGAGAAGCACTTGAATTGCCTAAACTTACTTTTGTCATTGGATTGTTAGGAACGTTTTTAGGAAAAGAAGGGTTTGGCGCTAGTGCTACAGAGTATCAAGAAATTAATAACAGTATCAAGAACGTCGCGCAGAAACAACATGATTGTTACTTTGTTACAGCAGAAGGCTTAACGGCAAATCCAGATGGTATTCATATAGATGGATTCTCACAACGCTTGTTTGGGATTAGGTATTATGATGCATTTTCAAAATCAAAGGACGTCGTCAATCCTTTAGATAATGAGAGCGAAAGAGAACAAGATTTATATAAAACTGAATTTACTAAAAATGAACAAATGTATATGCTTGTGGCTAGGTTATCTAAAAATGAAATCACGTATCAAGATTTTATCAATGAAATGTCACAAATGAATAAATAATGATCTGGAAAATTATCATGTTTAAAAATATTTATTTTTTCGTTCAATCTATGTCTAAAAAGCCTTTCAAAACACACGAGATGTGTGTACATTTGAAAGGCTTGTTGTATTTTATCATCCCAATACAGTTATGTTAATCGTCCATGTGTGATTTTAGTAAGTGCGTCATTTGTAGCAAATATTTTAGCATTTACAGTTGGGACACCCATGGATTGTAGGCGCTCACTATGCATGTTTAAATAATTTTTAGCATTTTTGTAACTATCAAATGCATAAATGCCACCCGCTTCTTTTTCATCAGCATTTTCTGTCCAAATTTTCCATAAAAAACCTGGTTCTCCATTTATAGATTTCGCTAAATCAGCGAATTGTCTGGACATTTCTTGTCCAAAAGGACCATCGATTGGAAAATCAACTTGTAAAATATAGATCATGATAAACCATCCTTTTTAAATTATTTATTATGTTTACTATACCAATTAAAAATACATTGCAGTATGGTTTTAGCTCAAGCACTTTTCTAATATGAACAATAAAATGTTTAACATAACATCAAAGCTATATCGATAAAGTATTTTCATATATAATTTGTACTAATATTCATAAAAAGTGTAATTTTACTTGAAAATAAAACGAAGAGGTGTATGATGAAAGTGAACAATTACACTTTGCATATGGAAGACTACAAATAAGGAGTGATTTATTATGCGGAAAGTTGGAAAGTTTATTTCAGCAACTGTCGTTGTATCTACACTGGTTGTCGGTTCTTCAGCAGCATATATCTCAACGAGTAGTCCAACAGCGCAAGCAGCAGAGCAAGTCCAAAAGTGGGGACACGGTGAAGGTGGCGCAAGCGGTGCAAATAGTGAAAATGGTGTTCGTTCACAAGCACAAACAACACCTTGGTATAATTACGAAGGTTATACAACATATGATCCAACTTTTACACAAGATTATAACTTCGTACGTGCTTTAAAATATGACAATGTTACGATTGATGGTTATAAAGTTGACACTAATGCCAAGAAAGAATTTGATCATTCTAAGAAAATTTATGATACAAGCGTAGAATTTAATAGTGACAATGAAGTGGTGCAACTTACTTTCTTCACAAAACCTGATTCAGTATCTAAGTCAACATTTAAGAAGGCTCATACTTCAAATGAAATCATAGGAGAAGGTAAATTAGACAATAAAGATGGCACTTATGTGAAATATGAAACAAATAATGGCTTTTATACTGCTTTCTTTGATCAAAATGATAATTTGGTGGAAATAACAATTGGTCAGTAGTTTAAATAGTATTAAAAAAGTTAAGATTCAACTCAGAGATGATTTGAAATCGCACGTTTTTGAGATTATAGAACAGTTACTTTAATTGAAATTGTATGCTTTGGCTGGGGCAAATTAAATGTCTCAGCCTATTCTGTTGTATAGTCAATAAAATAAATTATTCATTAAGAGTGAATGTAGCAGATTTTGTTGATGAAATACTTAATTGCAGTATTTTTAAATTTTAAAGTTACTGAAGTATATATTTAGTCCCAATTATTTCTACTCGTTAATGGTTAGGCGTAATAAAGATAATTGTGTTTTGTTATATTTATGATTATAGTTAAACGTAAGTATAGCGTATTGCTTTCAAATGTGAATAGGGGGATTGAAAACTTGAAAAAATTCTATTTAAGTGTTTTGTTTGGGCTTTTTTTACTCACAGTGACAGGAAAGGTCGCTGATGCAAAAAGTTTTGATCAAATAGAACAAGATAATGATACAATTGTAGGGGTTTATGGTGTCAATACAGCTAATGGCAAAGTGGTACAGCACAGATCAGGTGAACGGTTTGCATTTGCATCTACATATAAAGCAATTTCAAGTGGTATATTATTACAAAACACGCCAACGTCAGAACTAAATAAAAAAATAGTGATATCCAAAGATGACATTGTCGCTTATTCACCCGTCACTGAAAAATATATCGGCAAGCAAATGACGTTAAAAGCATTAATAAAAGCTTCTATGTTGCAGAGTGATAATACAGCTAATAATAAAGTCATCGAAGAAATAGGTGGAATTAAAGGATTTCAACAAGCACTCATACATCGTGGAGACCATATAACTAATCCACAAAGACTCGAACCAGATTTAAATTTATATGATCCACAAAGTACAGATGATACAACCACACCTAAAAGAGCTGCAACAACGTTAAATCATCTTCTACAGAGTGAAAATATGAGCAAAGCCAACCTTGAATTACTAAAGCATACAATGATTCATAATGAAACTGGAGATACGTTAATAAAAGCAGCTGTATCTAAGGATGATGTTGTAGGAGATAAAAGTGGTCAAGGTTTAACCTATGGTAGTCGAAACGATTTAGCTTTTATATATCCAAAAAAGCAAAATAAGCCAATTATTCTTGCTATTTACACGAAAAAATCAGATAAAGATGCGAAACCTGATGATAAAGTTATTCAAACAGCGGCAGAAACAGCTATTAAGTCATTAAAATAAATTCAAGTAAGCGAAACTTAGATTGGTGCAGAGGGGTTAAACATGGAAATAAAGCAAATGAAATATTTTGTAGAAGTTGTGAAAAATGGGGGGATGACACAAGCATCCGAGCATTTATATATTGCGCAATCTACAATAAGTAAAAACATTAAAAGTATTGAAGACGAATTTAATATCACTTTATTTGATAGAAGAAAAAAGCATATTATTTTAACGGATATCGGCCAGATTTTTTATGATAAATGCGTGGAAGCTTTAGCGGTGCTAGACGATTTATCATTAGAAATGGGAGATGTAACAAATCTAGAAAAAGGCCATATTAGAGTTGGTATATCAGCAATTATGAACGTGAGACTTTTTACAGAAAGTTTAAATCATTTTCATAGTAAATATCCAAAAGTGACATACGAAGTCATTGAAGGTGGAGGCAAAGCTGTAGAGACTTATTTAAATAATGATGAAATTGATGTAGGCATTACTACGTTACCTGTAGATAATGATATCTACCATGCTATCCCACTATATAATGAAAAGTTATTGCTAGTCGTAAACAAAGATGCGATGCTTGCGAAACAAGGATCAGTCTATCTAGGTGATTTGAAAAATGAACGTTTTATTATGTTTCATGATGATTACTATTTAAAAGATCAAATTATTGAAAGTTGCAGAAAAGTTGGTTTTCATCCAAAAACGGTCGCTAAAATGTCTCAAATTACTTTTATTGAAAATATGATCCGAGATGGCATCGGTGTGAGTATATTACCAGAAAGTATCGTAAATATTTTAAATGAAGACCTTGTGGGTATAGAAATTTCAGGTGCAGATGTGTCATGGAATTTGGGAGTTATTTGGAAAAAAGATAGCTATATGAATTATGTAACTCATGAATGGATTAAATTTTTAAAAGATACTAGATAATGATGCTTAATAAAGTGATTATAGTTTATGAAATATGTATTCCATAACAGAATGTTATATATTCCAACTATGTATTTTAATCATATTTCAGGGCGTAATATAATAGACATATAGAGGTAGTAAGTACTGATGATTAATAGAAGAATAAAAGTTAAAACATTTATGATAATCCCTAGCGCCAAAATATTAACTATATAAGCGTTTCATAATTTAAAGCTCATAACAAATTTATATAGAATTTAACTAATATAATAACTCTCCCCATTCATTCACTAAAATAAGGACACCCTATTCTTATTCATTATTATATTATTGAGCAATGATATTTAAAAACTAAGCTTATCTTCTAAATCAGTACAGTTTAATAAACGACCCTCTTGTCAAACATCAAACAAACATATAAACATGCCCAAACCTTAGCAATAGGTTTGGGCATGTTTATTTTAAATGTTTTTTTGTATTTTAGGATGAAGATGATAGGCCGACTCAGTTGCTTCATCTTTAATAACTTTATCTAAAGTTGCTACAATCGTTTGAGCAATTTCAGCGGTTGGAACGCCAATCGCGTTGACTGGGTAATCTAATTTTTTAATTTGAGGGATATTGTCATATGAATACAAGACGGGGTGATCTTGTGGTCCTAGTGCATTTATTGTACCGACTGTTATATCATAGCTGCCACAAATCACGCCTGGTGCAAGTGCGTGTGTTTGTAAAAATTGTTTAACGGCAGATTCCGTTTCAATTGCATTCAAACTTGTAGAATCAATGATACGATAATTTATCTTGTGTTTGTCACAATATTGAGCAATCGCTTCTTTTTTTGCGATTTGACGTGTATCATTTGTATGTATATCACCAATATAATCAATGTGATCAATGTCCTGATCGACCAATGCTTCAATTGCCATGATCATCGCTTCTGAATGGTTTACGTTTATAATCGGATAAGGGATGTCACGATCGACACCATAGGCAACGACTGGGACATTGTTATAAATTTCTGGAGATAAGTTTGTTGCGTCACCTTCATCAAAAATGACGATACCATCACAACCGAATTCAACAAATTTTTTCGAAGCGGCAGCGACATCGTCTATCGACACAAACATGACATAACCTAAATCTTTGATGGCGTGATTGATTTCTGAAATAAGGTGTGTAACCGCTACACGATCTACAGAAGGCCAGATTAATCCAATTGTGCCACTTTTCTTTGAAACAAGTGCTCTAGCAGAATGATTAGGTATATAATTCATTTCTAAAGCTTTTTGTTGAATTAAATTTTTGGTTTTTGGTTTTACGAGATGAGAATTTTTAAGTGCTTTACTAACTGTGGAATAGCTGACACCACAGGCTTCAGCAACATCTTTTAAAGTTACAGCCATAAAATTTCTCCTTGAAATTGATTGATTTAAATGCAAATTAATTATACCATAGAGATAAGCATTACAATATTTTTTTGTACAAAAATAACAACGTTGTTATTTTGAAGGGTATTGTAATTGATATCATTTTTGAGGGGTTGAAGACATGGATTCAATGAATACAATGAAAGAGATTCAACAAGGCAAACACATTGCTGTCATGCGGACTGAAGATGCAAAATCTTTTTTAGATATTGCACATACCATTATTGATAAAGGCCTACACACAATTGAGGTTACTTTAACAACGCCGAACGCTATAGAAATTATAGCTGAATTATCAAAAAGAGACGACGCATTGATTGGTGCAGGAACAGTGTTAGACAGTATTTCTGCGCGTACTGCCATTTTAAATGGTGCGAAATTTATCGTTAGCCCATCTTTTGATAAAGAAACAGCGAAAATCGCTAACTTATATGATGTGCCATATATTCCGGGCTGTATAACTGTTAAAGAAATGGTTGAATCATTACGTTATGGTTGCAAAGTCCTTAAATTATTCCCAGCGACGCAATTCACACCTAAGTCAATTAAAGATTTCAAAGGGCCATTACCACAAATTGAAATTGTGCCTACAGGTGGCGTTGGTAAAGAAAACCATAAAGCATGGTTAGATGCTGGAAGTTTTGCAGTTGGCATTGGAAGCGAAATAACAAAAATTTATCAACAAGAAGGAAAAGATGCTTTAGAAAGATATATTTCAGAAATAAAAAGTGAGGTATAACAATGACGGTCTATGGTTTTGGTGAAGTATTATTACGTTACACGCCACCAAATTATGAACAGTTGAAAGATGCCAATACGTTTAAAGTAAATGTTGGTGGTGCAGAATTGAACGCACTTGTGACATTAGCACAATTTGGACATACGACTGAAATGTTAACGGTATTACCCAATCACGCGCTAGGACATTTAGCATTACAAAAAATGTTTCAAACACGTGTAGGTACTGCTTCAGTGAAATATAATAATGGCCGAATTGGTACATATTATATGGAAGAGAGTTTCGGATTTCGTAGCGGCAAAGTGATTTATGATCGCGAACATTCAACATTTGCGAATCATGGTGAAGATGTAATGGAAGAAATTAACGCTCAAAGTGGAGATTTCTTTGTATTTACAGGTATTACGTTAGCTGTAAATACAATGATTCGTCATCAAATTGTCGATGTATTAAAGCAACTAAAGCAACAAGGCGTTAACATAGTGTTCGATATTAATTTTAGAAGTAACTTATGGTCAAAAGAAACAGCAGTACCAATAATAAAGTCAATTTTACCATTTGTCGATGTTCTATTTTTTGGAAAAAAAGATGCTACACATTTGCTTGAAACTAATGATTTAGATGATGATATACAGACATGTGCAAAAACAATTCAATCCGAATACGACATTGATTTGATGGCTTCAAGTAATAGAAATATAGAACAAAGTACATTACAAGGTATTATGCTGACAAAAGAAAAATATATTGAAGGCCAAGCATATACTTACACTGTTTTAAACAGAATCGGTGCTGGTGATGCATTTATGGCAGGTGTATTACATGGATTGAATAAAGCATGGCAACCAGAAGATACAGTAGATTTTGCAACGAAATGTTCTGTTCTACAACATACGACAAATGAAGATGCACTAAGTGTACAAGAAAGTGACGTATTTAATTTATCAACGCATTTTGGAGAACTGAAACGATAAAAATTGCAATATAAGGGGTATAATCTTTATGAAGAAATTCACACTCCTTCTTGTAAGCGCATTCTTTGCGATGGGGATGGTATCGATGTTGCTTACAAATAAGGAGACAATTGCTAAAACAAAGACAAAAGAGATCATGTTAGCGCATAATCAGCCAACGGAACATCCTGTCCATAAATCTTTAAAAATTTTTAAAGATAGATTAGAAAAAGAATCACATGGTCAAATAAAAGTGAATATTTATCCGAATGGTCAGCTCGGTAGTGAGCGTGAAGCAATAGAAATGACACAGACGAATGCAATTCAAATGACTAAAGTTTCGGCTGGGGCATTGGAAAGTTTTTCGCCAACGTATTCATTATTTAATATGCCGTATTTATTTGAGTCAGAAGAAAATTATCGACACGTAATGAAACGTAAAAACGTACAAGACGCTTTCTTTAAATCGACAGGGGACCAAGGATTTTTAGGTATTACTTATTATGATGCAGGTATGCGTAATATCTACACGAAAGACAAAGAAATCAAAGACAACAAAGATTTGAAAGGCTTGAAGATTCGTGTTCAGCCAGGCAAGACAAGTGTAGATTTAATTAAATCGTTAGGTGGCACGCCAACACCGATGGATTATGGTGAAGTGTATACTGCAATGCAATCAGGTGTTATTGATGCAGCAGAAAATAATGAAACATCTTTAACAACGAATAACCATGGTGAAGTTGCAAAAAATTATTACTACACAGAACATGCAACCGTACCTGATATTTTAATCATGAACAAAGAGACCTATGACAGCTTGACGAAACAACAACAAAAATGGTTAGAAGATGCAGCAGATTATTCCACAAAAAAGCATGAAGTAATTTGGGATAAAGCAGTGAGCGATGCTAAAAAAACAGCGACAGAAAAAATGGACGTGAAGTTTCACGATGTAGACAAATCTACATTTAAAGCGACTTCAAAACCTCTTCAAGATGAATTTAAAAATAATCCGGATACGAAAGCGGATTATAAACTAATCGAGAAGGAGGAACAGCGCTATGAAAAGAGCAAAGCAAATCATTGATAAATTGTTGTTAACGCTAGCTGGTATAACGCTTTTTGTTATGGTTATTTTATCGATTTACCAAGTTGCAACACGCTTTATTTTTAACACACCGAGTACGACGAGTGAAGAAATTGTTAGATTCTTGTTGATATGGTTTGGGTTATTGAGTGCAAGCTATGTCTTTGGAATCAAACAGCATATTGCCATTGTATTTATCAGAGAAAAATTGCCTGAGAAAGTACAGTTATACTTGGAAAAGATTTCGGACATTATATTAATTATCGTGGCACTCGTGCTCATGATTTGGGGCGGTTTTGAAGTTGTGAAGTTAACTTGGTCTCAAATCGCGCCGTCAACAGGTTTATCAATGGCTGCAATGTATAGTGCATTGCCAGTTTCAGGAATATTTATTATTTTCTATGCATTTTATAATTTATTTAGTAAAGAGACAATGACTACAATTCAAGCGCGTGATGAGCTTGAAGGCGGTGATGGCTTATGACAATGATTGCGGGATTAGTATTATTCATCACATTCTTCATCTTTCTTATCATTGGCTTACCAATTGCATTAGCGATTATTTTAAGTTCTATTATTACGCTATTATTGATCTTACCATTCGATGTCACTATCGTAACTGCAGCACAGCGTATGGTTACGGGCATTGATGATTTTACGATGTTAGCGATTCCGTTATTTGTGCTAGCAGGTATCATCATGAATAACGGCGGCATTGCATTTAGATTAGTTAACTTTGCGAAGGTACTCGTTGGCAGATTGCCAGGATCATTAGCGCATACCAATATTGTTGGGAATATGCTTTTTGGTTCCATTTCTGGTTCTAGTGTTGCAGCAGCAGCTGCCATGGGTCGTATCATGGGACCAATGGAAAAAGTACAAGGTTATAAAAAAGAATATTCAGCAGCAGCAAATATCGCTTCAGCACCGTCAGGTTTACTTATCCCACCGAGTTCACTATTGATTGTTTATTCATTAGTCAGCGGCGGGACATCCATTGCAGCGTTATTTATCGCGGGTTATATTCCAGGAATTCTATGGGGTATTGCTTGTATGATTGTTGCTTATGTCATGGCGAAAAAACAAGGTTATAAAGTATCAGAGAAAATTAGTTGGAAAGATAGATTATTCTTAACATTAGATGCATTACCGAGTTTATTTTTAATAGTAGTAGTGATTGGTGGTATTGTCGGAGGAATTTTTACAGCAACAGAAGGTGCAGCGGTCGCAGTTTTATATTCTGTAGTACTTTCGCTAATTTATAAAAGCTTAAAAATCAAACAATTATCCAACGTTATCAAAGAAACAGCTGAAATTAGCGGTATGATTTTATTTCTAATCACCGCTTCGGCGTTATTTTCACTTGTGATGAGTTATACCGGCTTACCGGAAGCAATATCCAATGGCATTATCTCAATGACTGACAATCCAATTGCACTGTTATTATTAATCAACGTTATTTTATTAGTCATTGGTACTTTTATGGATATTACACCAGCAGTACTTATATTTACACCAATCTTTTTACCGATTTCAGAAGTATTAGGTCTTGATCCCATTCATTTTGGTATCATTATCGCTTTTAACTTATGTATTGGTAATATCACACCACCAGTTGGTAGTGCGTTGTTTGTAGGAGCAAGTGTAGGCGGTGTACGTGTTGAATCAGTATTTAAATATTTAATTCCATATTTTGTAGCTTTAATTATTTTAATGCTAATCATTACTTTTATACCACAATTATCATTATTCCTTCCAAAATTATTAGGATTATAGAAAAGGAGCAATTATATGACTTTAATTAATGACAATTTTTTATTAAATAGTAAAACAGCAGTAAAACTATACCAGAAAGTTAAAGATTTACCGATTTATGATTTTCATTGTCACTTAGATCCAAAAGAAATTTACGAAAATAAAAATTATGACAATATTACACAGTTATGGCTAGGTGGAGATCATTATAAATGGCGTTTAATGAGAGTTTATGGCATTGAGGAAGCTTTTATTACAGGCAGTGTTGATGATTTTGATAAATTCCAAGCATTTATGCATATGTTACCGTATGCGATTGTAAACCCGATGTATCATTGGTGTGCATTAGAATTAAAACGCTATTTTAATGAGGATACAGATTTAGATAAAGTGAATATCAGTAAATTATATAAATCATTAAATAAAAAGTTAGCAAAACCTTCACATACACCACAAAATCTAATTAAGCAAAGTAATGTTAAGGTGGTATGTACGACAGATGATCCATGTGATGACTTAAAATATCATAAGTTATTAAACGAAGATAGCAACGTTACATTTAAAGTTATACCTACATTTAGACCGGATAGTTACGTTTTCTTAAATCATGAATCTATCAATACAAAAATTGACCAGTTGAATCAAGCGACTGATTGCGACATCCAAGATTTAAATGCTTATATTGATGCATTAAAAGCACGTGTACATTATTTTGATAGACAAGGTGCGCGCAGTTCAGACCAAAGTTTTGAAAAGACACCTTTAGTAACAGCAACGATTGACACAGCAACTGAAATTTATAATGCGCTCAAACGTGGTGAACAAGTAACAGAAACTGAACAATATGAATTAGCAGGTTATATATTAACTGAAATTAGTAAAGTTTATGAAGAATTAGGTTGGGTTGTACAATTCCACCTCGGACCAACAAGAAATAATAACTCAAACATGTTTAAAATTACAGGACCAGATAGTGGTTTTGATAGTGTAGGTGAACAGTTGAGTGCTAAGAAATTAAATGCATTACTAGATCATCTTGAGCAAAATCATGCTTTATCAGATACCATCATTTACCCAAATAATGGCAATGATCATTTAATGGTACAAGCAACTGCAGGGAACTTTACAAATAGTCATCACAAAGTCCAACTCGGTGCTGCATGGTGGTTTAACGATACAAAAGAAGGTATGGAACAACATTTAGTAGAGTATGCTAATGTCGGCTTATTATCTAAATTTGTAGGCATGCTCACAGATTCACGTAGCATGATTTCGTATACACGTCATGAGTACTTTAGAAGAATATTATGTAATTTCTTAGGAGATAGAATTGAAAAAGGTGAGATTCAATTATCAGAAGAAACTATCACTCAAATAGTGAAAGATATTTGTTATAACAATGCAGTAAAATTATTCAAAATAGAAGGCGTTGAGGAGGTATAACCATGGAAATATCATTTCGTTGGTATGGGGAAGATGACCCAGTAACATTAAATAATATTAGACAAATTCCAGATATGAAACAAATTGTTACAGCAATTTATGACATTCCAGTTGGAGAAGTTTGGACTAAAGAAAGAATTGCAGCATTAAAGCAGTCAATTGAAGATGCAGGTTTGAAATTTGAAGTTGTAGAAAGTTTACCTGTCAGTGAGGAAATAAAGCTTGGTACAGAGAAACGCGATCAACTCATTGAAAACTATAAAACTTCATTGATTAATCTCGCAGAAAATGGTGTTAAAACAGTAACTTATAACTTTATGCCGGTATTTGATTGGACACGTTCACAATTAGACTATGACTTGTCAGATGGTTCCAATACACTGATTTATAACCATGATCAAATTAAAGATATTGATCCGCTAACGACGAATTTAAATCTACCAGGTTGGGATGAAAGTTACTCGCGTGAAGAGATGAATCAACTGATTACATCCTATCGTGAAACCTCAGATGAACAATTATGGGACAATCTGAAGTACTTCTTAGATGCTGTGTTACCAACTGCTATCGAACATGATGTGGATCTGGCGATACATCCGGACGATCCACCTTGGCCGATATTTGGCATACCACGTATCATTAAAAACAAAGAAAGCTACGAACGCTTATTAGCTATTAGTAATGATACACATAATGGTATTTGTTTCTGTACTGGTTCATTAGGTTCATTAGCAGAAAACGATTTACCGAATATGATTCGTACATTTGGTGATCACATTCATTTTGTACACATGCGCAATGTTAAACGTATTGGTGATAATTCATTTATAGAAACAGGCCACTTATCTAAAGATGGCTCAGTAGATATGAAAGCTGTTACTGAAGCACTGAGAGATATTGATTACAAAGGGACTATCAGACCTGACCATGGACGTATGATCTGGGGAGAAACAGGTAAAGCTGGTTATGGCTTGTTTGATAGAGCTTTAGGTGCAACTTATATTAATGGCTTAATAGAAGGAGTGAGTAAATAATGGCAACACAATTCAAAGGTGTTAATGTCGTTATTACAGGTGCGACAGGTGTGATTGGTTCTACTTTTGTCAAAGCACTTGTAGAAAAAGGTGCTAATGTGGGTATATTAGGTCGTTCAGAAGACAAAATTATAGAATTACAAGATGAAATTGATAAAAATAGACAACAAACTGTAGCGCTCGTTGCAGATGTGCTAGATAAATCAGCTTTAGAGCAAGCGAAACAAACATTCAATGATAAATTTGGTGCAATTACAATACTTATCAATGGCGCCGGTGGTAATCATCCTGATGCGACAACGAATGATGAAATGTACGATAAAGCAGGCGACAAAACGTTCTTTGATCTTACAGAAGAAGGTGTAGATAATGTATTTAAATTAAACTATACTGGAACATTTTTACCATCACAAGTATTCGGCAAAGATGTTGTGGCATCTGAAACAGGAACAATTATCAATATTTCATCTATGAACGCCTTTACGCCGTTGACAAAAATTCCAGCCTACAGCGGTGCAAAAGCTTCAGTAAGTAACTTTACTCAATGGTTGAGCACTTATTTTGCAGGACAAATTCGTGTTAATGCAATTGCACCAGGATTTTTCGAAACAAATCAAAATAAGGCATTGCTAAGAAATGAAGACGGTTCTTATTCAGAACGTGCTCAAAAAATTCTTTCACAAACGCCAATGGATCGTTTTGGTGTACCTGAAGATATTTTAGGTACATTGTATTGGTTAATGGACCATGATATGAGCGGTTTTGTAACAGGTATTGTGGTTCCAGTAGATGGTGGCTTCTCATCATATTCTGGCGTATAAATTAAATAAAATAAATCAAATAAAAATCAACACTTTCATTGTTATAAGGATGAAAGTGTTGATTTTTTTGTTTGATTGTCTGGTTAACATTGTTGTAATTCTATGTGTCATGGTAAGTAATATTATTGCGATATAATACGTCTTCTAATTAGGACGGAAAAAATATTTGCTATCAATATGTTTTATTTAATAGGTATTTTTCCAGCATTATACTTAGTTGAAAAATATGGAAGAAGACCTACTTTGATATGGCCCTTCTTGATTACTGCGCTAGCTTTGTTATCATTAGGTATAGTATCTGGTGGCAAGGCTCCATTTTTAATGATACTTGTACTATTTATTATTTACGGTATTTTCAATACAGCTATGGGCAGTCATCAATGGATTTATCCATATGAACTATTCCCTACATATGTACGTGGTACAGGTGGAGGTTTTACTACTACTGTGAGTCGATTAGCATCTGCTTTAAGTATATTTTTCTTTCCGATGATTTTAGAAAATTATGGATTAAGTGTAACAATGTATATTTCATCGGCACTATTATTTATTGGTTTTATACTGTCGATTTATATGGCACCGGAAACAAAAGGGAAAAATTTAGAAGAGGCAGGAGCTATTTAGGTTGAAATTTAAAGTGTTGTGATGTTTTCTAAGCATCGCTAAATGGCCTTGATATGATTGTTATATGTTGAATGAAGTGAAAAGTTGACTAGATGAACTGTACATTCATCCTAGTTACTTTTGTTGGGCGGGACAAAGGAATCTACTAGAAAAGTATGATGTTTGTCTCGCTCTTGTTTGCTTCGACATATGTATTTTTAATCTTTTAGCACAATGATTGTTTGTTTTGAAAACCTGATAAATAGTACATAGTAACTAACTTCGAAGGGGATGTATGATCAATGAGTAAAGATAATAAGGCAGCAGTTAAGACTGCGCTCGCTTATCTTAGTTTTATTGTTGGCGCAGGATTCACAACGGGCCAAGAACTATTACAATTCTTTGTTAACCATGGAAACTATGCATATATTGCAGTAATTCTTACAGGTATTATTGTAACGTTTGCGACTAGGCAAATTTCAAAAATTGGTTATCGCTTGGATGCGAATACATATGAAATTTCATTGAACCATATTTTCGGAAAATATGTAGGTAAGATTATAGATTATTTAACTATTTTCTTTTTATTTGGTTTAACTGTTGTTATGATTGCGGGCGGCGGCTCTGCACTTTATCAAGGATTTGGTCTTCCAATGTGGACAGGTTCATTGGCAATTGTAATTTTACTTTTTATTGTACTACAACTTAGGTTTAATAAAATCATGACAATATTAAGTGTAGTGACACCATTTTTAGTCATCGCAGTTTTAGTGATTGCCGGCTATAATATTATCAATCCTACAATTCCATTTTCAGAGGCAGAACAATACACAAAACCATCTAAAACGTCTAGTTCCGTATGGTGGTGGGATGCAATTGTTTATGGAGGATTAATCATTGGCAATAGCTTTAGCTTCCTAACCATCGTTGGTAGTGATGCTATGAGTCATAAAACAGCACGCAGGGGAGCATTTTATGGTGGCCTATCTTTTAGTATATTGTTATTAATTATGACGTGTGGATTAATGGCTAATATCCACAATGCTAATAGTGTAGACATTCCTACATTATTATTGGCAAATGATATACATCCTTATATAGGTGTATTTATGTCGGCGGTGATGATTGGTGTTATTTTCAATAGCTGTATCGGTATGTTGTATCCATTTTTAAGCAGATTTACACGACCAAGTAGTAAAGGGTATGTTGCACTTTTAACAATTTCTTTAATTGTGGCTTTTATCTTAAGTTTTATTGGCTTTGTCGATCTAGTGAATTTCGTGTTTAAAACATTCGGTTATATCGGTCTGTTTATCAGTGCTGCACTATTAGTTAGATGGGTTTATAATAAATTTAGTGAAAAACGTTTAATGTAATCACTAAAAACATAAATAAAAGACGTATAGTAACCAATTTTGTAAATAATTGGACTATACGTCTTTTTTATTTAAGATAGAAAGCTAGTAATTGCGTCGACCAGACTATAAAGGCCTAAGAAAGTAACGATTAAAACGACGACAAGACCGATGATATTAAGCCAAACATTATTAACAAAACGGCCCATTAAATTTTTCTTGTTGATGATAATAAAGATTAATATAGCAACAACAGGTAAAATAATACCATTTAAGGCTTGTGCCACTAACAATACTTCTAATGGTTCAAATCCGAGTGAGGATGTTGTAATACCAATAAGGATAATGACGGTAAAGACAATCTTGTACTTTTTGCTTTCCATGCCACCTTTCCACCCTAATAAGCTGCTTATTGTAGCTGCCGCTCCGGTAGGGGAAGCAATGGCAGATGAAAGCCCGGCTGCAAACAAACCAATGCTAATTGCAAAGGGGGCAGCATCGCCTAAAACAGGTTTGAGTGGGCCAGAAAGCTGTATAATACTTTTGACTTCGTCACCACGAATTAATGTGGCAGCAGCAATAAGAATAGCCGCTGAAATAATACCGCCAACAGTAATCGAAATAATAGTATCCCAACGCGCAAATTTGAGTTCTTTTATACCATTAAAACGTTCGTGTACCGCAGTGGAGTGAATGAAGAAATTATAAGGAACTACAGTCGTTCCAATTAATGCTATAACAGTTATTATAGAACCGTTCGGAATCGTAGGTACAAATACACCTTTTAAAATACCAAAAATATCAGGCTTAATGACGATCATAGTTGTAATAAAGATAATGCCCATGATGACCATCAGGAAAATCATTATTTTTTCTAAAAATTTATAATTACCAAATAACCCAATGAGTAAAATAATAAAGCCGATGATAGGTGCTACTAGGTTTTCTGGTAAATTTAATAGATATGCTGCACCAAGTGAAGTTCCAATTAAATCGCCACTGATGTAAGCGGCACAACCAATGGTTACAGCTATTAATGTAAACCATACAATGATTAGTTTTCCTACTTTATGAGCGAATAATTCTTGTATCGCTTCGCCTAAACCTTCTCTTGTTACAAGAGATAGTCGAATAATCATTTCTTGGAGTACGATGGTTGCAACAATTGAGAATACAACAGCCCATAACAAGCTATAACCAAACCCCGCACCACCTTGTGTCATCGTTGTAACGGTTCCGGGACCTATAAATGAAGCGGTGATAATCATACCAGGACCGAGAGATTTAATAATCTTCCTTACATTTTTGACCAATGTCATCACCCCTCATTTATTTTGTGTTATTTAAATAATTCACATGTCCCGCAAGTACATATAATACAGCTGTTGAAACGAAGTGGGCAGAGTTCTGGTTAGCGTCTTGCATTGGGTAAACTTCAACATAATCCATACCACATAAGCCTAATGCACCAAACTCATATATCATTGTTAATAGCTCATAAGAACTTAGTCCATTGCCATCTACTGGGCCACCTGGATTGAAGGCAAAGTCTAATACATCACTGCAAATGGTTAAATATACGACATCTACATCTTTACTCGCCTGTGCATAAATATCTCTAGCATATTGTTTTAAATCCTTAGCGGCTCTAATATCATTGATTGTAAGTGTTACTGCACCAGCTTCTTGAGCGTAACGACCTGTCTCAGGTTTGTTTCTAGGACCATGAATACCTGTATGAATGATACTTTCATTACGTATACCATCTGTTTCGTATAGTCTCATGAATGGAGTGTTACGGGCGTAGGGTTCTCCTTCGTAATCGGGCATGTTATCATAATGCGCATCCAAATGTATAATACCCACTTTTTTACCCGTTTCCGCCAGTGACTTAAGGATAGGGTAAGTGACACCATGTTCACCACCAAAACCAACTAAAAATTTCTCGCTTTCCCATAGCTTTTTAGTGAATTTTTCAATGTTTTCGTAGCTTTGTTGATTATTGTGTGCAACAAATGGCACATCACCTACATCGCCCATTGTTAAATGTTCACTAATATCAATATGATTTAATTCTGGTAAATATTGACTGTAACGAGCTGAGCAAACTCTAATTTGCTTTGGACCTAACTCAACGCCAGTATAGTCACCCCAAGTACTTTCACCTTCAAAAGGTGCACCATAAATTATGACATCTGTATCTAAATTATCTGTAGATGTAAGATTT
Source organism: Staphylococcus ureilyticus (assembly GCF_002902235.1). GTDB lineage: Bacteria > Bacillota > Bacilli > Staphylococcales > Staphylococcaceae > Staphylococcus > Staphylococcus ureilyticus. Next base: position 9,598 of record NZ_PPRL01000007.1, on the reverse strand, counting down.
TTACTATTTAAAAAGCATGGTACATTACCATAAATATTGTTTTTCATAATGTATAACCTCCCCTTTGTTGTAAATAAGTATATATTGGATAATTTTTTATTTCAAATAAATTCAGAAAATTCTATTTTTAAACCTTTTGGAAATGTAAATATTTCAATAGGAAAGTATTTTTATATAGAAATTTAGTCTGAGTGTAAAAACTAAGGTATAAAAAAAAGCTGATTCAAATTTGAATCAGCTTGTTGCAACGTGGAAGAGAGATAAAGTATTATGCCCAACCACGGAAACGCGTAGCTTCAGCTGTACGTTTTAGTCCTACAACATAAGCTGCTAAGCGCATATCCATTTTTCTATTTTCTGCTAAATCATAAATTTTATTAAATGCTTCAACCATTTTTTCTTCAAGTTTCGTGATGATTTCTTCTTCCGACCAATAATAGCCTTGATTATTTTGCACCCATTCGAAGTAAGACACTGTTACACCACCTGCACTAGCAAGTACATCTGGTATGATTAAAACGTCACGGTGGGTTAATATTTTAGTTGCTTCTTGTGTCGTAGGGCCATTAGCTGCTTCTGCCACAATCTTAGCTTGAATTAAATGAGCGTTTGTTTCTGTAATTTGATTAGATAGTGCAGCAGGAATCAAAATGTCGCAGTCGAGTTCAAATAATTTTTCATTAGGAATGACGTCTTCAAATAATGGTGTTACACGACCATGTTGTTCTTTTAATGCTAGAAGATGTTCAATATCCAGCCCCTCAGGATTATATAAAGCGCCTCGACTTTCTGATATCGCGACAATTTTAGCCCCTTTATCATGCAAAATTTTAGCAATAAAACTTCCGGCATTGCCAAAACCTTGAATCGCTACACGAGAACCTTCGATATTAATATTTCGATGTTTCGCAGCTTCTTCAATTGTGATTACAGCACCTAGCGCAGTGGCGCGATTACGTCCTTGTGAACCACCTAATGAAAGCGGTTTGCCTGTAATAAATGCAAATGCATTTGAACGGTTGATTTTACTGTATTCGTCCATCATCCAAGACATGATTTGTGGGTTTGTATAAACATCTGGTGCTGGAATATCACTGGCAGGTCCTACAAATTGTGAAATAGCTTTAACATAACCACGTGATAAACGTTCTAGTTCTAAATTACTCATTTCTCTTGGATCACATATGACACCACCTTTGCCACCACCAAAAGGTAAGTTTGTGATGCCGCACTTCATTGTCATCCACATGGATAATGCTTTCACTTCTTCAACATTCACATCAGGATGGAAGCGGATACCACCTTTGGTAGGTCCTACGGCTTGATTGTGTTGTGCACGATAGCCTTTAAAAGTTTTAACGGTGCCATCATCCATACGCACAGGAATTCGTATTTCTAAAAATCTTAAAGGTTCTTTGACAAGTTCATACATACCATCGTCAAACCCTAATTTATGTAAGGCTTCTTTCATAATTTCTTGAGTCGAAGTTACTAAGTTATTGTTTTCTGTCATGTTTATCTCCTCTATCATTACTTCAATACTTATAAGTTACTTATATATAAATGTTATCGATAATAAGATATAAAATCAATACATAATGACTGAATTTTTATAAAAGTTTGAAAATTCAATTAATACAAAATATATGATTTTTTGGAGAGAAATTGTCTAGTTTTATGCTTGGATAGGGGGTGATTATAGCCGAGAACTTTAAGTGATTGCTTATAGTGTTGAAAAACAGCGTCGTATAATTGATTAATTATACTGAAAAATTAATAGATATAGAAAAGTATATGATGCTGTAGATAGTAAAATTTAATGTTACTTAAATATGAGTAATCGTTTATAGTTACAATCGACTTATAGGGGATGAGAAAATGGATAGTAATGATTAAATGCATGTATATTTATTAGAAAGGCTATATTTTTTGTTACACATTGTACTGTAACTTGTCTATCTGAGTTAAGAACTATGCCATAATTTAACTACTTTATTATAGCTGTGAATCATTAGGAGACATACTTTTTTTAATTTGAATTATTTACAATTACCATAGACTTTAGCACACAACAAAGATATAGCACGTAAATATCATGATGTACAATGAAAGTAAAATTAAATAAAATAGTAAATTACTAATAAACTTTATGGTATAAATAAAACAATAGTGTAATAACACATTTTTATTTAAAATAATTTTGAAGAATAGTTGTAATTTTCAGAAAAAAATAATATTATACAATCAAACATTTTTGATTTATAGTATTTTGCAATTTGAAATTAAGGGGTATGATTTTAAGTTCTATATGTTGATTATGTTTTAAAACAAAGGAATTGGAGCAAATTTATGACAAATAAATTAAACAGAGAGTTAAGCAATAGACACATTCAACTTATTGCTATTGGTGGCGCCATTGGTACTGGACTATTTTTAGGGGCGGGTCAGTCTATCAGTTTGACTGGACCATCGATATTACTCACTTACATAATTGTAGGTTTTGTTTTATTTTTATTTATGCGCGCAATGGGGGAAATGTTACTTGCTAATACGAAATACAAAACATTTGCAGATATAGCTCATGATCAAATTGGAGCTTTTGCTGGTTTTGTAACAGGATGGACGTACTGGTTAACATGGATAACTTCAGGTATGGCAGAAATTACAGCTGTTGCTAAATATGTAGAATATTGGGTTCCAGATTTACCAAATTGGATTACATCATTAGCTTGTATCTTGATACTCATGACTTTCAACTTAACGAGTACGAAAATGTTTGGTGAGTTAGAATTTTGGTTTGCCATTATTAAAGTTGTGACTATACTAGCACTCATAGTTGTAGGTGTAGTGATGATTATATTTGCGATCCAAACGCCATTTGGAAAAACGAGTATATCTAATATTTATAGTAATGGTGGATTATTTACACATGGTGCTTCAGGTTTCTTTATGTCATTTCAAATGGTTGTTTTCTCATTTACAGGTATAGAAATTCTAGGTATTACAGCAGGTGAAACGAGAAATCCACATAAGACGATACCTAAAGCAATCAATAGTGTGCCTATACGTATTTTATTATTTTATGTAGGTGCCTTAGCAGTTATGATGTCAATTATTCCTTGGCAAGATATAGATCCGAACAATAGTCCATTTGTTAGCTTATTCGCATTAATAGGCGTACCATTTGCGGCTGGTTTAATCAATTTTGTAGTACTTACTGCAGCATCATCAGCTTGTAATAGTGGTATTTTTGCGAATAGTAGAATACTATTTGGACTATCAGAAAAAGGTCAAACACACCGTTTGCTAATGAAGACGAATCATAGAGGTGTCCCTTTTGTTGCAATACTTGTCACTTGTGCATTACTGTCTATAACTGTACTGTTAAATTATTTTATTCCAAATGCGACTCAAGTATTTTTCTATGTAACGGCAATTTCAACTATTTTGTTAGTTGTTGTATGGATGTTCATCATGCATGCGTATGCAAAATATGCGAAATCAAATCCTAACCATCACAAAGAAAGTCAGTTTAAGTTACCAGGTGGTATTCATACTGCAAGATTTGTACAATTATTCTTTGTCTTTGTGTTGTTGATATTATTTATTGTACCTGACACAAGAATGGGTGTTGTATTATCACCAATATGGTTTATCTTACTGGGGCTTATCTATTTTAATTACACGAAAAAAGAAAGAGCGATTCAATCACAAGTTAAAGAAAAAGTATAATAAAAATAATTTTAGGGAATATAACCAAAGTAATGATTACTGATAGGTTATATTCCTATTTTTAGGAGGGAAAAAATGGCAATACAGTATGCTAAAGATAAATCAGGCGTTTATCAAACAATAAATTTGAAAATTAAGAGTGACGTGCATCGTATTTTTGATTATTTAAGTACTACAGAAGGGATACAGCAATGGTTTCCGCAATTGTCATTTCAAGAACGAATAGAAGGCGGGAAAATGTTGTTTCACTTAGACGATAGTGAAGATTTAGAAATGCGTATTACACATTTCGAACCAAATAAAACGATTGGTTTTACATGGGATATTGGAAAAGTGAAATTTGAATTATTTGAACATCAATCATATGTAGAACTCAATTTTTATGAATATTTACCTTTTGAATTTCCACATATTACATTAGATTTTGCTGGTTGGCAATTTCAAACCGAAAGTATCAAAAGTATTGCCGAAACAGGCAAGCCATTATCACAACAGGATTGTGATTTTGATGCGAAAAAAACTGAAATTGAAGCCAGCTTAGCTGTAATTTAAAGTGATAGGCATTAAAAATGCTTCCAAAACATAAGGCAAGCAAACGACAGTTCGTTTGCTTGCCTTATTAATGTGATACAAGTATATCGTAGATGACAAATTTTGTTACAGCCACATTTAGATGATTAGATTATAAATGATTATATTAATAATTGTTGTTTTCAGCTGATTTTTTTCCATGTAATAGGAAATAAAGTACAATTGATAAAATGACGAGCGCAGCCATGGTGATATATAGGTTACGATAACCCATAATTGGAATAATCACACCTAAAATAAATGGTCCTATACCAGCACCGAAATCTGCAAACATATAGAATGTAGAAGTCGCGAGTCCAATTTTTTTAACTGGAGACTGTTGTATAGCAATGGCTTGTGCGCTTGGAATGATAGTACCATATCCAACGCCAATGAAAATTGCTGAAATAAGCAATAATAAACTTGTGTGTGTTGCGCTTAAAAGTATAAGTCCAAGCATGAAACTGATTAATACTGGATACATCACTTTATTTTCACCGTAATGATCATAAATTTTTCCAGTAAACGGACGTGTAACAAATGTACTCACTGCATATATAATAAAGAAGAAACTAGATGCTGTAGCAAGATTGATTTGTTCTGTATAAACAGTTAAAAATGATAGTACACTAGAATAAGCGATACCAACGAATATGATTACAACAGATATTGGTAATGCTTCTTTTTGGATATAAGCACTAAGTCCTTTTTCCTTGGAATCATTGTCTGTTGTTGACGGTTCTGCTTTTGGTAACCCTTTGATAAACAATGAGATAACAAAAGCGAAAATAATGACTGCCAAGCTAACGATAAAAATAGATTCAAAACCAAATCTTTGATTTAATATGATACCAGTGAATGGTCCGATTGCTGAAGCGGTCGTTACGCTTAATGCATAATAACCGATACCTTCACCTTTTCGTTTATCTGGAATAATTCTAGATGAAATGGTTCCAGTTGCAGTTGACGATAAACCAAAAGCAATACCATGCAGTAATCTTACGATCATTAATATAAGAAGACTGTTGATTGCAAAGTATAAGCCAACTGTAATAATTGAGAAAATAATACCATATATTAATACTTTTTTAGGCTGCAGATTATCGATAATTCTGCCAGAAACTAAGCGTCCAAATAACATACCGATGATAAATATACCAGCTGCTAAACCACCCATACTTTCTGAAGCGTGGTATTTATCAATTGTAAATATAGTGACAGTTACGATTAATGTATAATGGATTAAATACATTAAAAAGTTTGTCATTGTAATGAAGATAAAATCTTTTGACCAGAGTTTATCGTACATATTTAATACCGTCCTTTAATATAAATTTTTTCAACCATCATTTATTATAATAGATAATGTATAATTAGAATTTTTTAAGTTTACATAAGCTTTACTGATATAAGGAGGATACAATGAATTTTGAACAATTATCGTATGTTAAAAAGATTTATGAGTTAGAATCTATTGTTCACGCTTCGGAAGCAATGCATATTAGCCAATCAGCAATGAGTCAGTCTATTGCTAATTTAGAGTCAGAGTTAGGGTATAAAATTTTTAATCGTTCACGTAAAGGGACATTGCCAACAGAAGTTGGAAAGCGACTTATACCTTTAATTATAGATATTTTAGAAGCCCAGACGAGTTTATTATCGGAAGTAGAGGCATTGCATAGTAATATCAAAGGTTCATTGAAAATAGCGACGATACCAACTTTATTTAATAAAATTGTGCCAAAAGCTTTATCAAATTTTAAAAAAGACTATGCGCATATTGACGTAGAAGTATTTGAAAGTGATAGACAAGAAATTATAAAAATGATTGAAAATAATGAGATTGATATCGGACTTATAGGAAAAACTGAAAATGAAACTTTTAGTCATCACATCGTCCCACATTCATTGAATTTATCTACTGACTTTAAATTAATTGTACCTAAAAAGTCTAAACTATCATTAAAAAGCATGGTTGAAATGGAATCAATTAAACAATTTCCTTTTGTCCTGTATGATCGCAATTTTTATCATAATAATTTTAAAGCATTTGAAGATGAAAATGGTCCATTAAAAATTGTGTTTAGAACGAATAATCCAAGTGTATTGATTAAAACAGTTTCCGAGGGGTTGGGTGTAAGTATTGTATCGAGTTTGATGCTAGAAGATGATCCGTTCATACTTAATGGTTTGATTGAGATGCTCCCCATTGGCTCACCATTTGATTATTATATTTATTTTACAGCTTTAACAAATGTTGATCGCGTGAACGAACAAACCATTCGTACTTTTATTGAGTATTTGAAAAATTAAAGTCCCACTTCCCAACTTGTTGGGTTAGTGGGACTTATGCATGAGCGGAAGCTCAGGTAAACCTTTGAAACACTTCCTAACTTGTTGGGTTAGTGGGACTTATGCATGAGCGAAAGCTCAGGTAAACCTTTAAAGCACTTCCCAACTTGTTGGGTTAGTGGGAGTTATGCATGAGCGAAAGCTCAGGTAAACCTTTAAAGCACTTCCCAACTTGTTGGGTTAGTGGGACTTATGCATGAGCGAAAGCTCAGGTAAACCTTGAAACACTTCCCAATTTATTGGGTTAGTGGGACTTATGCATGAGCGGAAGGTCAGGTAAACCTTTGAAACACTTCCCAACTTGTTAGGTTAGTGGGAGTTATGCATGAGCGAAAGCTCAGGTAATTCTTTGTATTTTGAAGTTAAAGTACTAACATAATAATCATACTAGCGGAACTATAAAACTTATGAGTGGATTTTATCGACAAATTGATAAAATTGTGTAATATCCGACAATTGTTGATTACATTTGATACTGTCAAAACAAATATAGTCACCTTTTTTGGTATATTGTCCATCACCAGAAGTACGTGTTTTACGCATAAATAGAGCGACATTAGATTCTTTATTACAAATTGCGCAATAGCCCTTAACGGTTTGGTTAGCAATGTCGCCATAAAAACCTGTTAAAGTTCCTTGCTCGTTATAATAGATGATAAATTTTCTGTTTGAAGCGATATCGTTCCATCCGATATAAGTACTTTCCAAAAGGATTTCATCACTAATAAGCGGTGATTTAAGCTTTTTAATTTTACGAAAAGTTTTTTCGACTTGTTTTTTTGAAGGGTGTTCAAAGGGTATAACGTATGTCTGTAAAGTTTCTAATATTTTATCTACTTGTACTTTAGTAATACGTATGTTCATTAATTTTTCAATCGCTTCAGTCAACGTATCATCTATTTGATGAAACTGCTGATAAATGTCTATTTTAGTTGTTTCTTTTATAGAAGCAATTGTATTTAAGTCATTTACTGATTTATAAGCATTAAGTAAATGTGCGATTCGTTCTTTAATATAGTTAAATTGATATGGATAAATTTGTTTTTCCAATTTTTTTAAATTCCTTTCACATTATAATTCTTAAAAGCAAAAGATGCTTTGTGAAAAGAAATTTTAAACAAAGCATCATACTATAGACAGTAATTGCTTTGTATTAATAATGAAGCATTGTTATGCAACATATCATCATCTCCACATATTGTATTTGTTTGTTTTATATCAAATTACCAAAGAAATGTCAAAATCTATATATTATAAAATTTTCCTATATATTGAGAAGTCAAAAGCTTAACAATCATCAGCTTGCAACGACAATACCGGTAAAATATAATTAGTCGATTCATGTACACGCGTAGTATACAAAAAAGCGCTTTTATAGTACAATGTTTGTAAATGATAGATATTTGTCCACTACGAAAATACATTACGATTTCTGTAATAAACAAGGGAGTTTTTGATTATGAAAAAGATAATGATTACAGGTGCTTTAGGTCAAATTGGTACTGAGCTCGTAGTAAAATGTAGAGCGTTATATGGCAATGATAATGTACTTGCCACAGATATTAGAGAGCCAGAAACAGGTTCGGCGATTGCTAATGGACCATTTGAAATTTTAGATGTTACAGATAAAAACAGAATGACGGAAATTGTTGAGTCTTTTAAACCAGATACATTTATGCATATGGCGGCATTATTATCTGCAACAGCTGAAAAAAATCCACAATTTGCATGGGATTTAAATATGGGTGGTCTTTTAAATGCTTTAGAAGTAGCTCGAGAATATGACTTACAGTTCTTTACACCAAGTTCAATTGGAGCTTTTGGACCTTCAACACCGAAAGTGAACACACCACAGGTTACGATTCAACGACCAACTTCTATGTATGGCGTTAACAAAGTTGCTGGTGAGCTATTATGCCAATATTACTTTGATAAATTTGGTGTAGATACAAGAAGTGTTAGATTCCCTGGATTAATATCACATATTAAAGAGCCTGGTGGCGGTACAACAGATTATGCAGTAGATATTTATTTTAAAGCAGTTCGTGAAGGTCAGTATACAAGCTATATTGCTAAAGATACATTTATGGATATGATGTATATGGAAGATGCAATTGACGCTATTATCAAGTTAATGGAAGCAGACGGCGTAAAATTAATTAATCGTAACGCCTATAATTTGAGTGCGATGAGCATTGAACCAGAAATGGTCAAAGCGGCAATTCAAGAGCATTACCCAGATTTTAAATTAAATTACGAAGTTGACCCAGACAGACAAGGTATTGCTGACAGTTGGCCAAATAGTATTGATACAAGTTGTGCTAGAGCAGAGTGGGGCTTTAATCCTAAATATGATTTGACTAAAATGACAGAAGTTATGCTTAAAGAAATCTCAAATAAAGATAAAGTAAGATAATTACTTTTGAAATAATCGATGACAAGCGAGTAAGGCATAAAATTTTAAAAAGTAAGGGCGCTAATTCACTATGGATTAGCGCTTTTTATATTTGAAATTATATCATTATGTACGTGAATGCTTCTTGTCTGATATATGGTTTAGCCATATAATCTTGCAGTTATGACGTTCCTTGAGTGTCAGTGTTGTACAATACCTTTGCACAGCTTTTAATACTCAAAAAAGCCTTTTTCCTATCGTTCACTACACAATATCAATGAAAATTTTGAACTTAGTTACTAAAATTAATAGATTGTGATATATCAATATCGATTTCCGTAGTATCTCAAAAGATGTGAACGTTCATGCTTTAATCAGTGACATCTATGTATTATCTTCTATATGATGTTACACTTGAATCAATTAATTTCATTAGTTTAACCAAAGATGTTGTTATTTTTTAAATTTTTTGAAAATTATTGAATGAAACTATTCTGATTGGTATAATTTAATGTATTAGTTATTAATAGAACATTGGAGGAAACAGTC
>NZ_PPRL01000069.1 GCF_002902235.1 Staphylococcus ureilyticus | reverse complement strand
GAATTATATAAAGTAGTTCGAAAATAACAACTTATAGACGTCATTATTAACCATAATACAATCAGTCACGATTATTGGCTGATTTATTTTATTTGTCAAAAATGCTTTGAAATATCTACATTGAAGGAAGTTTTAAAATGGAAAATAATCAATCATATTTATTAGAATTGCACAAAGAGAATGATATTGTTATTGAACAACTTAGACCGTATGCGTTGGAACACCATGTTCCAATCGTTGATAGACTAACATTAGATATGATTAAACAACTGATCAGAATACATAAACCCAAGCGCATTTTAGAAATAGGTACAGCGATTGGTTATAGCAGTATGCAATTTGCTTCTGTTTCTGATGAAATAAAAGTGGTTACCATCGAACGTGATGATGATATGCAATTAAAAGCCAAAGAAAATTTTGCGAAATTTGGATTTGAAACTCAAATTGAGTTAATTGAAAAGGATGCGTTAGAAGCTTTAGAAAATATCAAACATGAATCTTTTGATATGATATTTATTGATGCTGCAAAGGCACAATCAAAAAAGTTTTTTTCTTTGTACGCCCCTTTATTGAATGAAGGTGGGATAATAGTTACAGATAACGTTTTGTATCATGGTTTTGTTTCTGATATTTCCGAAGTGAGAAGTAGAAATGTTAGACAAATGGTAAAAAAAGTACAAGAATATAATGAATGGCTTATGGCTCAACCTCATTTTACAACTAATTTCCTTAATATGGATGATGGTCTAGCTATTTCGATTAAAGGAGAATCAAAATGACAGAATTATTAGTAACACCAAAATCTGTTAAACATATTGAGACACTAATTGAAAAAGGTGCAGATGCTTTTGTAATTGGTGAGCAAAGATTCGGCTTAAGATTAGCAGGAGAATTTAAAAGAGAAGCATTGATAGAAGCAGTGGAATTAATACATAATCATGGTAAAAAAGCCTACGTAGCAGTAAATGGTATTTTTCACAATTATCATTTAAATGCACTAAAATCATATATAGATTTTTTACACGAAGTAAGCGTTGACCGCATCATATTTGGCGATCCAGCAGTAGTTATGTATGTGAATGAACAACCAAATCCGATTCCATTAAATTGGGATGCAGAAGCGCTAGTCACAAATTATTTCCAGTGTAACTATTGGGGGAAAAAAGGTGCACAACGTGCGCAATTAGCTAGAGAATTAAGTTTAGATGAAATATTAAATATAAAACAAAATGCAGATGTAGAGATTGAAGTACAAGTACATGGTATGACTTGCATGTTTCAATCAAAACGTATGTTATTAGGTAACTATTTTACTTTCCAAGAAAGACAAATGAAAATTCAACGAAATAAAGAAGCGAATGAGTTGCTTTTATATGATGAAGAACGGGATAATAAATATCCTGTTTTTGAAGATTATAATGGAACGCATATAATGTCACCTAATGATATTTGTTTGATCGAAGAGTTAGATCAGCTTTTAGCAGCCAATATTGATGCATTCAAAATCGATGGTGTATTACAAACTGAAGAATATATCAATGTATGTACAGAGCAATATAGAGAAGCGATTGATTTGTTCAAAGAAGATCCTGAAACCTATGATGATGAAAAATTTATGCTTGTAGATCCGATTGAGGCCATTCAGCCTGAGCACCGTCCGTTTGATGAAGGATTCTTGTATAAACAAACAGTCTATTAAAGGAGGTTTAAGTAATGGAATTATTAGAAAAAGTTGAAAATCATACTAATAATAAGATTAAAAAACCTGAACTACTTGCACCAGCAGGTAATTTAGAAAAACTCAAAATAGCAGTACATTATGGTGCTGATGCTGTATTTTTAGGTGGACAAGCATATGGTTTAAGATCAAATGCAGATAATTTTACGTTGGAAGAAATAAACGAAGGTGTGACATTCGCTCAGCAATATGGGGCGAAAATTTACGTTACGACTAATATTATTGCTCATGATGAAAACATAGAAGGATTGGACGAGTATTTAAAAAATATTGAGTCAGCAGGCGCCACTGGTATTATTGTTGCAGATCCACTTATTATTGAAACCTGTAAGCGTGTAGCGCCGAACTTAGAAATTCATTTATCAACACAACAATCTCTTTCGAATTATAAAGCTGTAGAATTTTGGAAAAATGAAGGTCTAGATCGTGTAGTATTAGCACGTGAAACTGGTGCTATGGAAATGAAGGAAATGAAAGACAAAGTAGATATTGAAATTGAATCATTTATACATGGTGCGATGTGTATTGCGTATTCTGGTAGATGTACATTAAGTAATCACATGACTGCTCGAGACTCTAACAGAGGCGGTTGTTGTCAAAGTTGTAGATGGGATTATGATCTTTTGGAAGTTGATGAAGATGGTGAATTAGATTTATATTATGACGAAAATGCAGTGACTCCATTTGCAATGAGTCCAAAAGATTTGAAACTTATTGAATCAATCCCTAAAATGATGGATATTGGTGTGGATTCACTTAAAGTTGAAGGACGCATGAAATCAATACACTATATTGCAACTGTAGTGTCTGTATATCGCAAAGTCATCGATGCTTATGCAGAAGATCCTGATAACTTTAAAATTAAGCCAGAATGGTTAACTGAGCTGGAAAAATGTGCTAATAGAGATACTGCTTCTGCATTTATTGAAGGCACACCTGGATACGAAGAACAAATGTTTGGGCAACAAAATAAAAAGAACTCAGCTTATGATTTTTGTGGATTGGTTCTGGCTTATGATGAAACAACTAAGCTTGCTACGATTCAACAGCGGAACAAATTTGAACCTGGAGACGAAATAGAGTTTTTTGGTCCTGAAATCGATACATTTAGACAAGTTGTTGACACTATCTATGATGAAGAAGGTAACCAACTTGATGCTGCACGACATCCATTGCAAATCGTGCAAATTAAAGTTGATCATCCAATTTATACCAACAACATGATGAGAAAGGAAATTGGATAATGAAACGTACGACTATTATTGGAATCGCTGGTGGTTCGGGTTCGGGTAAAACCTCAGTGACAAACGAAATAATGAAAAATTTAGAAGGCCATAGTGTTGCATTATTGGCACAAGACTATTATTATAAGGACCAATCGCATTTAAGTTTCGAAGAACGTTTAGAGACCAATTATGATCATCCTTTTGCTTTTGATAATGACTTATTAATAGAAAATTTAAACGATTTGAGAAATGGCAAACAAATCGAAGTACCAACATATGATTATACAAATCACACTAGAAGTGAAGAAACGATTGCATTTAAACCAAAAGATGTTATTATCGTAGAAGGCATATTTGCGCTTGAAAATAAAATGTTAAGAGATTTAATGGATGTCAAGATTTATGTTGATACAGATGCAGATTTACGAATTTTACGTCGCTTACTTCGTGATACAGAAGAAAGAGGACGAACAATGGATTCTGTAATAAGTCAATATCTAAATGTAGTTCGACCAATGCATAATCAATTTATAGAACCCACAAAAAGATATGCAGATATTATCATTCCAGAAGGTGGAAGTAATAAAGTTGCGATCGATATAATGACGACGAAAATTCAGACTTTAGTAAGTAAACAATAGTATTATAGTAAAGGAAGATGACAATATGGAAAACCAAAAACAATATCCTATGACGCAAGAAGGTTTCGAAAAACTAGAAAATGAACTTGAAGAGTTAAAAACGGTTAAGAGACCAGAAGTCGTAGAAAAAATAAAAGTAGCACGTTCATTCGGAGACTTATCTGAGAACTCTGAGTATGATGCTGCTAAAGATGAACAAGGATTTATCGAACAAGATATACAAAGAATTGAGCATATGCTACGTAATGCCCTAATAATCGAAGATACTGGTGATAACAACCAAGTACAAATTGGTAAAACTGTAACTTTTGTAGAATTACCTGGTGAAGACGAAGAGGAATACCAAATTGTTGGATCAGCTGAATCTGATGCATTTAATGGTAAAATTTCAAATGAATCACCAATGGCAAAAAGTTTAATCGGTAAAAAATTAAACGAAGAAGTTCGTGTTCCACTACCAAATGGTGCAGAAATTAATGTCAAAATTGTAAATATCAAATAATATCAAAATCCCCTTAACACTTATTGTTAGGGGGATTTTACACTTTATAAATAAAAACATATACTTATCTTCAACTATTTGATAAATTTATATCATTGATACAATAATTGAAATATTGAGATAATTTTGGATTAATTTGTATTTAACAATAGTAGTTTATTATCGACAATTATAACTATTTTTAATTAAACATAGTCTGACAGTTAATGATACAATTATAATGTTGCACACATATTAATGTTT
>NZ_PPRL01000068.1 GCF_002902235.1 Staphylococcus ureilyticus | reverse complement strand
GTTTACGTCTTAAGTATTGTGGTATTTAATAAATACATTGCTAAGGAGGTATTATTTATGGCAGATGAAAATAAATTCGAACAAGCAAAAGGAAACGTTAAAGAAACAGTTGGTAATGTTGCCGACAATAAAGACTTAGAAAAAGAAGGCAAAGAAGATAAAACTTCTGGTAAAGCCAAAGAAGTAGTAGAAAATGCAAAAGATAAAGCAAATGAAGTTATCGATAAATTTAAAAAATAATAATCGATAACTAATACTAAAAAGGTGGTTTTATTATGTCTGATTTCTTGAATAAAGCAAAAGAAACTGCAAAAAATGTTTCTGATAAATTAAAAGATACGGATAACGAAAAAGCAAAGCAAGCATCTGAACAAATCGATAATTTCACTGGTGGCAGTGACGATAAAAAAGATGACAAAGATAAAAAAGACGACAAAAAATAAAATTGTCTTTAAAGTTTAAGTTTTTTCGCTTAAATATAGAAAAGCCCAGGTTTCTAACTAGAAACTGGGCTTTTCTATATTTAATTAAAAAGTTGAAATAATATTTTTAAGTTTACGATACGATTCAAGTTGTGCTTCTTGATCATAGATGTAACTAATAGCCATTAATTCATCTATTTCACCATATTCATCAATAAATGATTGTAATTTTTGTTTAACCGTTTCTTCAGAACCGATAAGTGAACTTTGCATACGTTGTTTGGCAATTTCATATTCAGTAGGCGTGAGTAGTCCCTTTAAATCGTCAGTTGGTGGTTGTACAGGTTGCATTCTTCCTCTAGTAATGCTTACCATTACCTGAGCCTGTGTTGTTGCCAGATATTCTGCTTGAGTATCTGTATCAGCAACGATGGCATTTAAGCAAACAATCACATATGGCTTACTTAATACCTCTGAAGGTTCAAATAGTTCTTTATAAATTTCAATTGCTTCTTTCATTTGTTGTGGTGCAAAATGACCTGCAAAGACATAAGGTAATCCTTTGCGTGCAGCCAAGTGTGCAGAATCAGTTGAAGAACCCAATATATAAAGAGGTACATTTTTACCAACAGCTGGATATGCACGGACATACGTTTGTTGATTACCTGGACCAAAATAAGTTGCAAGTTGTTCTACTTCTTCAGGGAATTCATAAACGCCATTGTGTTGATCTCTACGTAACGCACTTGCAGTCATCATATCAGTACCTGGCGCACGCCCTAAACCTAAATCAACGCGATCTGGAAATACAGTTTCCATTGTCCCAAATTGTTCTGCAACAATAAGAGGTGCATGATTAGGTAACATGATGCCACCAGAGCCTACCCTTATTTTAGAAGTATGTTCTAATGTATGTTGTATTAATAACGCAGTGGCTGAACTGACAAGGTTAGGTGCGTTATGATGTTCTGCAATCCAATATCTTTCATAATCCAGTTCTTCTAAATTTTGTGCTAATTTAACCATATCACTAATTGCATCTTGGTCGGATTGACCTTCTCTAATTGGAACTAGATTAAGTGCAGATAATTTAATATCGCTCATTTCACTATGTCCTCCTTAAATATATTAATATATTGCAGTATAACAGTCTAAATAAAACTTGCGTAAGAAATTGCTCACTGTTATACTATATGAAATTAAAAAGTTAGGTGGCCTTATTAAGACAATGGATAAATCTCATGAAAACAAACAATATCAATTATTTAATCAAAAAAGTAATATATGGGATAAGACCATGTCTTAATGCAAAAACATCACTCAAGTACCTAACATAAATAATGTTCAGATTGTTAAGGCATGTCGTATCCCTTAAGAAAGAGGGAATTGGTATGTCTTTTTATTTTGTTCAAAAACCATTTGAAAAATTTGGTAAAAATTTAATTAACTCTGTAGAAATTCAAATTGATAAAGGCGAACATATTGCAATGATAGGTAACAATGGCGTAGGCAAAACGACTTTGTTAGAAGCGATAAAATCGAAATATAAAGATGAAACTTATTTAATGTACCAAAATATGTTAGCTTATGAACACTTAACAGGGTTAGATTATGTAATGGAAATAAACCCCGAAATATTGCAGATAAAGCAAAAACTTGAAGACAATTATGAATATATTGCAGACTTTAGTGCATTAAATGGTTACGAATTTGAACAGAGTATTATTACGCAAGCGAATCAAATGAATTTAACAGAAAAAGATTTAGAAAAACAAATTCAAGATTTAAGTGGTGGTCAACAAACACGACTGGCGTTATTAAAAGCATTCATGTCAAACAAACCACTGATCTTACTGGATGAACCCACGAATCATTTAGATTTAGAAATGTTGGAACAACTGATTAGAAAAATTCAAAAATCAAAACGTACGATTGTTTATGTATCACACCAGCGTGATTTTATCGATCATACAGCGACTCATGTCATTGAAGTAACATCTGAAAAAACGAATAAATATAATGGTAATTATTCCAAGTACCGTGAAATTAAAGATTTAACGTTACAAACACAACAAAATATGTACGAAAAGCAACAAAAAGAAATAGCAGAACTTAATCGCACGATACAACGAATCCAAACATGGCATCATTCAGCACAACAAAAAGCAAGTGTTCGTAGCCCTATTGAGCAGAAGAAGCTTAGTAAGTTAGCTCAAAAGGCTAAAGTAAAAGAAAAACAAATGACCGAAAAATTAAATGAGAAGACCATAAACCAGCCAGATAACGAACAAAAACATTATCATTTTAATCATGAAACCCAATTACGTAAGCGTTTTTTAATTCATTTTGAAGACTTCAATGTTGTTATAAGTGAACATCATGTATTTGAACATGCGCATTTCGAAATGAAACAAAAAGAAAACGTATTAATAACGGGACCAAATGGAAGCGGAAAATCTCTTTTAATTGCGATGATCAGACAAAAGATATTTGCTAATCAAGGACATTTAAAAATCACACCTTCACTAAAAATTGGATATTTCGATCAGACGAACAAAAATTTGAATGAAGCAGAATCTCCACTGATGATGCTATTAAGTACGAATAAAATATCAAGAAGCGAAGCGCAAACTATATTAGCTTCATTTGGTTTTAAAGAGGAAAAAATTAATGCACCAATTGGTCAATTATCTATGGGAGAGAAAAGTAGATTTCAATTTGTACTGCTATATTGCTCTGGTGCCAATTTATTAATTTTAGATGAGCCAACTAATTATTTTGATATTTCAACACAGGACTTAATTTTAAATATGATAAAAAGTTTTAACGGTCAAGTATTAGTTGTGAGCCATGATGAGTATTTTCAAGCTAGGTTTAAAGCGACACACTGGGAAATTAGAAATAAAAAATTATATAACTTAACCCAAAATAAAAAGACAAAATCAAATGTAAACGAAACATTAACATTGTTAGATGAATATGAAATGATAGATGAAAATGGTCATTTTGAAACAGACAACTAGAAAAATTAATTAGATGGTGCTATCATTGGAACATTGATAAATTTGTAAGGAGTGTCAAACATGGAAGTATATGCAGATTATGCTGCTACAACGCCTGTTAAACAACAAGTAATAGATAAAATGATGGAAATCTATACAACACATTACGGTAATCCGTCTTCTATACATAGTATAGGTAGAGATGCACGTAAATATTTAGATGAGTCTCGTCGTTTTGTAGCTAAACAACTCAATGCGAAGCCTAGTGAAGTAATTTTTACTAGTGGTGCAACAGAATCTAATAATACAGCGATTAAAGGTATTGCGTATGCAAACCAAGATAAGGGTAAGCATATTATAACAACTAAAATAGAACATCATTCTGTACTCCATGTTTTTGAACAATTAGCAAAAGAAGGTTTTGATGTAACATACCTTGATGTAGATGAAGAAGGTCTGATATCGTTAGAACAATTGAAAAGTGCAATGACTGATGAGACAATCCTTGTTTCAATCATGTTTGTTAATAACGAAATTGGCACAGTGCAACCAATGTACGATATTGATGAAATTGTTAGTCATTCAAATGCTTTATTTCACGTAGATGCTGTACAAGCTATAGGGCACTTAGACATAGATTTTCATGAATTTGATATCGATGCAATGAGTATTACGGCACATAAATTTGGTGGACCAAAGGGTGTCGGTGTATTACTAATAAAATCAGGTACAAACATTAAGTTTCCACAATTAGGTGGAGAACAAGAAGTGAAAAGAAGAGCAGGTACAGAAAACGTACCTCAAATTGTCGGATTGGCTGAAGCTTTAAAACTAGCAAACCAATATAGAGATGAAAACAATGTCCATTTGATGAATTTAAAAAACCAATTTCTTGTATCTTTACAAGAACGTTCAGTGCCTTTTGAATTAAATGGTTCAATGACTGATACTACTGGTCATATTGTTAATTTGTATTTTCCATTTATTGATGTGGAAACTATGTTAACATTGTTAGATTTAGCTAATATATATGTAGCTTCTGGTTCAGCATGTACTGCAGGTTCTACATCACCTTCACATGTTTTAGTAGCAATGTATGATGATGATACAAGAGCGAATCATTCTGTGCGATTTAGTTTTAACGAACAAACGACAGAACAAGAAATTAAATATTTAGTTACCGAAATTCACAAAATTTATCATAAATTCAAGGAGGAAGTTTAGTTGTCAAATAAAGATACACGTGTTGTAGTAGGCATGTCAGGTGGCGTAGACAGTTCCGTAACAGCACATTTATTAAAAGAACAAGGTTATGATGTCATAGGTATTTTTATGAAAAATTGGGATGATACGGATGAAAATGGTGTTTGTACAGCTACAGAAGATTATAATGATGTAATAGCTGTATGTAATCAAATAGGTATACCATATTATGCAGTTAATTTTGAAAAAGAATATTGGGATAAAGTGTTTACTTATTTCTTAGATGAATATAAAAAAGGCCGTACACCAAATCCTGATGTGATGTGTAATAAAGAGATTAAATTCAAAGCATTTTTAGAGCATGCGCTTAAGTTAGGTGCAGATTATGTAGCAACTGGACATTATGCTCGTGTACGACGTCATGAAGATGGACATGTTGAAATGTTGAGAGGCGTTGACAATAATAAAGATCAAACTTATTTCTTAAATCAATTATCTCAATCACAATTATCTAGAGTGATGTTCCCAATTGGCGATATTGATAAAAAAGAAGTGCGTAGAATTGCAGAAGCACAAGATTTAGCTACAGCTAAGAAAAAAGATTCAACTGGTATTTGCTTTATCGGTGAACGTAACTTCAAAACATTTTTATCTCAATATCTACCCGCACAGTCAGGTGAAATGAAAACTTTAACTGGTGAGAAAATAGGTACACATGCAGGATTAATGTACTATACTATCGGTCAACGTCACGGTCTAGGTATAGGTGGAGATGGAGACCCTTGGTTTGTAGTAGGCAAAAATTTAAATGATAATGTCTTATATGTAGAACAAGGTTTTCATCATGAAGCGCTTTACAGTGACTATTTGATTGCTTCAGATATTTCATTTGTTAACCCTGTTGATTTAGAAAATGGGTTTGAATGTACAGCGAAATTTAGATATCGTCAAAAAGATACTAAAGTTTTTGTTCAAAAAGAGCATGATAATGCAATTCGAGTAACATTTGACGAACCTGTTCGCGCAATTACGCCAGGTCAATCAGTCGTTTTATATGATGGCGATGTTTGTCTAGGTGGCGCTACTATAGATGATGTATATAAAACATCAGGTCAATTAAGTTATGTTGTTTAAACAAATTAATTAAATGCTTCGTAATGATTAAAATAGTAAAATAACATTGCTATATTGTTAATTAAATATAAAGTTTCATAGTTTAACCGTATTTTGAGGAGTAAGCATACAATATCAAATTTTAAATTTTTGATTTGTGACTTACTCCTTTTTACTGTTTTTTCATTCTTAAATGTTATAATAAGATGTTGAGAGAGAGGGATAGCATGAATCAAGAACAAATTTATACATTGATTAAACAAGGTGATTTTGAGCAAGCTTTAACAGCACTATTCGAAAATATAGAAGCAAACCCGAATGAAGTCGAAAATTATATCAATGCAGGTATATTAATCGCTGAAGCGGGTGAAATAGATAAAGCGGAAAAATTTTTCCAAAAAGCACTAACCATTGACCCAAAAAATGGGGCTGTTTATTATAATTTAGCTAATGTCTATTATAATGAAGGGCGTTATAAAGAAGCGGTTAAATTATACCAACAAGCTTTACAATATAAAGTTGACGAAATCGACACCAATTATATGATAGGTATGTCGTTTAACCAGTTAGAAGCATTTACAGAAGCACTTCCCTTTTTAATGACTGCTGCTGAAAAAGATAATCGTAAGGATGTAGAGGTACAATTTCAATATGGATTGGTATTATGTCACTTAGAAATATACGAACAGGCTGTTTCACAATTGAAGTATGTAGTCTCATTAGATGACAAACATACAGACGCTTTATATAACTTAGGTCTAGCAACTTATATGTTAACAGAGGATACTGAAAGTGCTATCGAATATTTTGAACGTGCAGTTGCTATCAACCCAGAACATTTGATGAGTCAACATGCCATCAAAACGTTTAAATCCATCGCAGAGGAGGAGTAATTAAATGGACAACCCTACATTATTCAATAATTCAATGATTAAAGGTACTGTAGATGCTATCTTGTTTCAAAACAAAGACAATTTTTATACTGTTTTAAAAGTAGATACGATAGAATCTAATGAAGACTTTGATTCTATGCCTACAGTTGTAGGGTTCTTTCCAGAAATTGCTGAGGGCGATGTTTATACTTTTAAAGGTCAAGTCGTTTCACATCCTAAATATGGTAAACAGTTAAAAGCTGAAACGTTTGAAAAAGAGTTGCCTCAAACCAAAGAGGCTATTATTAGCTATTTATCTAGTGATTTATTTAAAGGAATAGGTAAAAAAACAGCTCAAAATATTGTGAATACACTTGGAGAAAATGCTATTTCAGACATTTTAAATGACCCATCTGTTTTAGAAAAAGTACCTAGTTTACCTGGGAAAAAACAAAAGCAAATTGCTGAACAAATTGCGAGTAATCAAGAAACAGAACAAATTATTATTCGATTACATGATTTAGGATTTGGGCCTAAACTCGCCATGGCAATCTATCAGGTTTATTTAGGTGATACACTTAATATTGTAGAAAATAAACCCTATCAATTAGTTTACGACGTGAAAGGAATCGGTTTTAACAAAGCGGATACTTTAGCACGAAATGTGGGTATTCAATTTAATGATGATGAGCGTTTAAAAGCGGGTTTATTATATGTATTAGAAGAAGAATGTATTAAGCAAGGGCATACATACTTACCAACACAAAATGTATTAGAAATGACACAAGATATGTTATCACAATCACCAAATGAAGTGATTGAACTTCAACAATTAGAAAATATGATTCAAATCTTAGTTGAAGATACTAAATTAGTAAAACAGGAACACGAATTAGCAATTCCTAGTTTATACTATTCGGAACTTAAATGTGTTCAAAACTTATATCGTAATTACACCTATACGAATAAATTAAAAGAAATTGAGCAGTCTGAATTATTACTAGAAATTGGTGAAATCGAACAACGCAATCAAGTCACTTATGCTAATTCTCAAAGAGATGCGCTACAGACTGCAATCAATAGTAAAGTTATGCTGTTAACTGGCGGGCCAGGAACAGGAAAAACCACTGTGATTAAAGGTATTGTCGAATTATATGCAGAAATACATGGCTTATCATTAGATTATGATGATTATCAAAACGATGATTATCCAGTTGTATTAGCAGCACCTACAGGTAGAGCTTCAAAACGATTGGCTGAATCTACAGGGTTGGAAGCTATGACTATACATCGATTGATAGGTTGGAATCAAGACACACAGCCAGAAGATATTTTAGATAATGAGATTTCAGCTAAACTAATCATCATTGATGAAATGTCAATGGTCGACACCTGGCTGTTTCATCAATTTCTTAGCGCGGTACCTATTGATGCCCAAGTGATATTAGTAGGTGATGAAGATCAGTTGCCTTCCGTAGGCCCAGGACAAGTGTTTAAAAATCTCATTGATTCTAAAGTTATACCTAGAGTGAATCTGACTGAAGTTTACCGACAACAAGATGGGTCTAGTATTATAGAATTAGCGCATAGAATGAAATTGGGAGAACCGATTGATATCACACAAAGATTTCATGATCGTAACTTTATTAATTGTTCAACTGAACAAATACCTTCAGTTGTTGAAAAGGTTGTTTCAAGTGCTGTTAAAAAAGGTTATGATATGAGTGATATACAAGTATTAGCCCCTATGTATAAAGGTTCTGCAGGTATAAAAAAATTAAATGCTGTATTGCAAACAATCTTAAACCCTAAAGAAAAGGATACGCGTGAAATTGAATTCGGTGATGTTGTCTTTAGAAAAGGAGATAAGGTGCTACAGCTAGTAAATAGGCCGAGTGATAATATATTTAATGGCGATATTGGTGTGATTGTTGGCATATTTTGGGCAAAAGAAAATGCCTTAAATAAAGATGTATTGGTCGTTGATTTTGACGGAAATGAAATTACTTTTGTAAGACAAGATTTGTTAGAATTAACACATGCATATTGTACGTCTATTCACAAATCACAAGGTTCTGAATTCCCAATTGTAATTATGCCTATGGTTAAGCAATATTTTAGAATGTTACAAAAGCCTATATTATATACAGGATTAACAAGAGCTAAGCAATCACTAGTATTTCTGGGTGATCCACAAGCTTTTGAAATCGGTTTAAATACACATGGTCAAGTGAGAATGACTCAGCTCTGTTCATTCTTAAAAACGTATTTTAATAATGATGATCGTAAAGATGAGGTTGCAGTTGAAGATACGTTTGATGCCACGACTATTTTAACAGAGGAAAATATATATAAAATTAATCCTATGATTAATATGGGAGATATTTCGCCATATGATTTTGTTGAACATTGACAACGTAGGTTAAAGTAAATACAATATAATTGATTGTGCATAAAGATGAGTAAATTATGGTAGTCGACAAGAGATGTACTGGCTGGTGAAAAGTACAGATAGCATAGTTGAAAGCTACTTTATGTTAAATAATAAATATACTTATTTTAAGTGATAAGCGGAATTATTAATTATGATTAATGCTTATAACTAGGGTGGTACCGCGAAACGTTCGTCCCTTTTGATAGGATGGACGTTTTTTATTTTCATTTTTATCAAATAACTGATATAACTTGAGTTGAGATGGAGGAATTTTAAGTATGAAAAACTTAAAAGCAAGTGAAATTAGACAGAATTTTATTGATTACTTTGTTGAACAAGGACATATGGTTGAACCTTCTGCACCTTTAGTACCTATAGATGATGATTCTTTACTATGGATTAACTCTGGTGTTGCGACATTGAAAAAATATTTTGATGGCAGAGAAACACCGAAAAAGCCTCGTATTGTCAATTCTCAAAAAGCCATAAGAACAAATGATATTGAGAATGTTGGCTTTACTGCTAGACATCATACTTTTTTTGAAATGTTAGGTAACTTTTCAATTGGTGATTATTTCAAAAAAGAAGCCATTGAATTTGCTTGGACATTTTTAACGAATGAAAAATGGATGGCTATGGATCCAAAACGATTGTATGTAACCATACATCCTGAGGATACAGAAGCTTATAAAATATGGAATGAAGACATAGGCTTAGAAGAGAGTAGGATTATTCGTATAGAAGGTAATTTCTGGGATATCGGTGAGGGACCATCAGGCCCTAATACAGAGATATTCTATGATCGAGGGGATCAATTTGGACAAGATGATCCTGCAGAAGAAATGTATCCAGGCGGTGAAAATGAAAGATTTTTAGAAGTTTGGAATTTGGTATTTAGTGAATTTAATCATAATAAAGACCATACGTACACACCATTACCAAATAAAAATATTGATACTGGAATGGGTCTCGAAAGAATGGCATCTATCGCACAAAATGTTCGTACAAACTACGAAACGGATTTGTTCATGCCTATCATTAATGAAGTTGAAAATGTTTCGGGTAAAAAATATCTTGAAACAGATTCTTATGATGTCGCATTTAAAGTTATCGCTGACCATATTCGCACAATTTCATTTGCAATTGCTGATGGCGCGTTACCTGCAAATGAAGGAAGAGGTTATGTGCTACGCAGACTTTTACGTCGTGCTGTAAGATTTAGCCAATCCTTAGACATTAATGAGCCGTTTATGTATAAATTAGTTGATAT
The DNA here is from genome assembly GCF_002902235.1 of Staphylococcus ureilyticus. Classification (GTDB taxonomy): domain Bacteria; phylum Bacillota; class Bacilli; order Staphylococcales; family Staphylococcaceae; genus Staphylococcus; species Staphylococcus ureilyticus. The sequence goes on along the minus strand of NZ_PPRL01000068.1, from coordinate 3,398 downwards.
TGTTGCAGATATAATGGAACCATACTATCCAAACGTTAAAGAAAAATCAGATTTCATCAAACGTGTGATTAAATCTGAAGAAGAACGTTTCCATGAAACATTAGAAGAAGGCCTAGCGATATTAAATAATTTAATTACAAAAGCAAAGTCGACGACAAATGAAATTAGTGGTAAAGATGCATTTAAATTATATGACACATATGGTTTTCCAGTTGAACTTACTGAAGAAATTGCAACTCAAGAAAATCTTACCGTTGATATGAATACTTTTGAAGAAGAAATGCAAAAACAACGTGACAGAGCTAGACAAGCACGTCAAAACTCACAATCTATGCAAGTACAAAGTGACATATTAAAAAAAATAACAACAGATAGTCAATTTGTAGGTTATGATGTCATGGACCAAAAAACGATTATTACGGACATCATATATAATGGTGAATTAGTAAATGAAGCTGAAGCAGGAGAAATTATTTACTTTATTTTAAAAGAAACACCATTTTATGCAGTGAGTGGTGGACAAGTTGCAGACGAAGGTACTATAAGTAATGAACAGTTCGAAATCAATGTTACTGAAGTTACCAAAGCGCCCAATGGACAGAACTTACACAAAGGTGAAATTCAATTTGGCACTGTTAAAAAGAATGACGAAGTGTTTGCTAGTGTAAACCACATTGAACGTAGAGATATTAAAAAGAATCACAGCGCTACACACTTATTACATGCAGCATTAAAAGAAGTGCTAGGAGACCATGTCAATCAAGCAGGATCACTCGTTGAAGCAGAGAGATTAAGATTTGATTTCACGCACTTTGGACCTTTAAATCAAGCAGAAATTGATAAAGTTGAACGAAGAGTTAATGAAGAAATTTGGAATAGTATAGATGTGGATATTCAAGAAATGCCTATTGCTGAAGCTAAAAAGTTAGGCGCGATGGCATTGTTTGGTGAAAAGTATGGTGAGGTTGTTCGAGTAGTGAATATGTCTCCTTTCTCTATTGAATTATGTGGAGGTATCCATGTTAATAATACTTCTGAAATAGGTTTGTTTAAAATAGTAAGTGAATCAGGTACTGGTGCTGGTGTGAGACGTATAGAAGCATTTACTGGAAAATCAGCATTCCTATATTTAGAAACAATTCAAGAACAATTTAATGCAGTGAAAGCACAAATTAAAGTGAAATCAGATGATCAAGTTTTGGATAAAGTCATCCAAATGCAAGCGGATGAAAAAGAATTAACTAAACAACTTGAGCAAAAAAATAAAGAAATCACTACACTAAAAATGGGTGATATTACAAATCAAGTGGAAGAAATTAATGGATTTAAAGTCCTTGCAACTGAGGTTGAAGTCGCAAATGCAAAAGCGATTCGTGAGACAATGGATGACTTTAAATCTAAATTGCAAGATGCTATTATAATTTTAATTAGTAATATAGATGGTAAAGTGTCATTAGTAGCAACAGTGCCAAAAGCTTTAACAGACAGTGTAAAAGCTGGTGATATTATTAAAAACATGGCACCTATTGTAGGTGGTAAAGGTGGTGGCCGTCCAGACATGGCTCAAGGTGGAGGCACTCAACCTGAAAACATAACAGAATCATTACGTTTCATTAAAGATTACATTAAATCTCTATAAGTTCTAACTATTGTCATGTAGAATTAACAATAAGTACTTTTTACTCGATATGAAGGAGTGTTACAAAATGGAAAACTTTGATAAAACAATGAAATTTAATTATGATGAAATTCCAAAAGAAGATGTCAAAACAGTACTTCAAAATGTCTATAACACATTGAAAGAACGTGGCTATAATCCTGTTAATCAAATCGTTGGTTACTTATTATCAGGAGATCCTGCGTATATTCCACGTAATAATGAAGCTAGAAACCAAATTCGTCGTATTGATCGTGACGATATCATGGAAGAATTAGTTTCAAATTATTTACAAGAGAATTCAAAGTAATTAATGCTAAAACATAAAATTTTAGGTTTAGATGTAGGAAGTAAAACTGTTGGCATTGCTATAAGCGATCTCATGGGTTGGACAGCCCAGGGATTAGATACACTCCATATAAACGAAGATAAGAATGAACTAGGTATAGACAGACTAGTAACAATCATAGAGAAAGAAAAAGTTGGTACTGTTGTCATTGGTTTGCCAAAGAATATGAATAATTCTATTGGATTTCGAGGCGAAGCTTCGTTACAATACAAGGAGCAACTTCAAGAAGCATTGCCATCTGTAGAGATAATCATGTGGGATGAGCGTTTAAGTACCATGGCTGCAGAACGTTCTTTACTTGAAGCAGATGTTTCTAGACAAAAACGAAAAAAAGTAATAGATAAAATGGCTGCAGTATTTATATTACAAGGCTATTTAGATTCTATACAATAAAAAGGAGCGTTTTATAATGACTGAACACAACCATGAATCTGAATTAGAAATTAATAATCAAGAGGAACTATTAACTTTATATGATGAAGATGGAAACGAAGTACTTTACCGTAAAGTATTAGAATTTTTCCATCCTGAATTTAAAAAAGAATATGTGATTCTTGCTGAAGAAGGTGCAGAATCAGATGATGATGATTTAATCGAATTAGTACCAATGATTAATGAGCCTGATGAAGATGGTGAAGGCGGAAAATTCTTACCGGTTGAAACAGATGAAGAATGGGATATGATTGAAGAAGTCGTTAACACTGAAATGGACGATCATGATCATAACCATGAATAACTTCTAATCTGAACAACTCAAATAATTTGCACCATTAATTAAAACATGAACGTGAACGACACATTGATTTAATAATGTTTATGTTTTTCTTTGGTGACAATACTTGTACAATCGTTAAGGGATAAAATATGAGATATAAAGTGCTTATTTCAAATTATCAAGCCGAGACTTAAAAGTCTCAACTCAGACTGTCAACAAAATTTCTAGCTTTGTTGACAGTCTTTTTGTGTTTGAATTCTACTGGTGCTAATTTACTCTGTCTCTACCGGCTTTTATTCTATTACAGATGCCAATTTAGTTTTCATATTTGAATAAGTTGAAGAAAAATATCTATTAATAATGTCAAACTATTTTTAGATTCTGTTGTTTTAAAAAAAGTATCGTTTATTTTGAACATTTTTAATATCAAATCAAAAAGAAATTTTTCAAAAATACACACAAATGTAGCTTATCGTAACTGAGACTTTTAAGTCCCAATTTTTATATTTAAGAATAAAAGTACTCAATCAGCTACAGTTATATTAACTAGTTAATTATCACAATTTACACTTATAAAATATATGGGTTTGTGGTAAAATATATAAAGTTAAATTTTAAATTTATGAGATATTTTCAAAGAATTATATAAAGTAGTTCGAAAATAACAACTTATAGAC
>NZ_PPRL01000067.1 GCF_002902235.1 Staphylococcus ureilyticus | reverse complement strand
CGTTTCTTTAATAAACATATTATATCCCCTATTGTGTTTAACTTTTATTAGTTATTAATACCACTTTTACACTAATATAATCGAAAGTTGAACATTTTGTCTTATTAATCTAAGAAACAATTCATGAGCCAGTTGACTTCAAATTGGTCTTTCACTTGTCCATGCATCGCATTAAAAAATGTTTTAGACAGAGGCATATGTGGGTCACCCGCTTCGCTTAATTTATCATATACTTGTTTTTGAGTTTTCAAATCGTCGAAAGTTAAAATTATATTTGTGTTGTCATTGCTCCATTCCCGTCCATATGTGCTGGAAATATGTAATACAACTGTTTCATTAATATGGAGCTCCGCGTGTAAAGTTTTACCGTTTGTTTCGTTTAATATTTTTTCGCTACCACCAAACGCATTTTTATAAAATGTTAATGCTTGTTCTACATCATCTACTTTAATAAAAGGGCTTAATTTCATTAAAACCATTCCTTTCTAATTTTCTATATTTGATTTTCCCTCATTTTATTATAATATAAGTTATAATGTAAATTTTTTAGGAGGTACACAGATGAAAATAGGCATTGATGCCGGCGGAACACTTATAAAAATTGTTCAAGATGATAATGGTAAACGACAATATACTACAAAATTAACTACTGAAATAAATGACGTCATTGAATGGTTGGAACAACAATCTTGTGAAAGTATTAGTTTAACAGGGGGGCAAGCTGGGACAATTCAAAATAGTTTAAATTGTGAATCTCGTATTTTTGTAGAGTTTGATGCTGCTGCAAAAGGCTTAGAACTCTTGTTAGAAGAACAAGGTCATCATTTAGATAATTATATTTTTACTAATGTTGGTACTGGAACATCATTGCATTATTCAAATGGCAAAGAACAACAACGTGTTGGTGGTGTCGGTACAGGCGGTGGTATGATACAAGGTTTGGGTTATTTATTAACTGGATTAAAAGATTACAAACAATTGACAGATACTGCCCAAAAAGGAGATCGCGAATTTATTGATTTAAAAGTAAAACATATCTATAAAGATAGTGAACCTCCTATTTCAGGAGATTTAACTGCTGCTAATTTCGGTCATGTGTTACATAATTTAGACAAGGATTTTTCAGATTCTGACAAATTAGCTTCATTGATTGGTGTCGTGGGAGAAGTCATTACTACGATGTCTATTACAGTAGCGAGAGAATATGGTACAGAAAACGTAGCTTATATCGGTTCTTCGTTCCACAATAATCATTTACTTAAAGAAGTTGTAAAAGATTATACGGTATTACGTGGTTTTAAACCATTTTATATTGAACACGGTGCCTTTTCCGGTGCACTAGGCGCAATTCATTTAAGTTAAAAAAATACCATGACATAAATGTAAAGAATTGTTTTTTCTTTACTTATGTCATGGTAAAAAATGAACGTAATTATTCCGTTTGAATATCACAATTCATTCAAACGGAATAATTACTTCCAACAGTGCTTGTATTCAATGATATTAAAACGGTAATTGATCTAATACTTTCTGAGCTGAGACTACGGTACCTACAACGCCTGATTTCAAATCAATCGCTACTGCTTTGTCATCATCTCTTAAAGTATCTAACCATTCTGCGAAGACTTCACCCTCTATTTCAATAATATCGCATTCTTCAAAATCTTCATTTCTTACTTTTTCTGCCCTATTTCTAATACTCCACACCGGCATAATATGTGGTTTTTGATGCTCATCATCACTAATCATAATGAATTGTTTGGCATCTTTATTAGTTAAACCAAATACAGCATCTTCTTCTGCTACATCAATAACAAATTCTTTGAGACGAATTTCATCTAAATCTGACATCAATTCATTTGTAAAATCAATAATATTTACTAAATCACCATCTGTCTGAGATGAAGCATTCATCAACACTTCTTCACCTTCTGCAAACACATCATCCATTTCATATGTTACGAAACGATCAATATCAATTTTTTTAATCTTATCATAATCGGTGTCATGTTTATTTAAGAATGTTTCAGCTGTTTCTTTTTGAGTCCAAACACAAATGACATCTTTCCCTAAAATTTCATGTCTAATTAGTTGTTTTGACTTTGTTGCTATATAAAAATATTCATTTACCAGAATATCTTGAAAAAATGAACTTGCTTTATAAGACATAATCACACCTTCAATTCATTAAAATATTTAACTATATTTAAAATATAAATGAGTATAATACTATAGTCAATTAACGTCATACAATAAATATTAAAATTTTAATATATCTAAAC
>NZ_PPRL01000066.1 GCF_002902235.1 Staphylococcus ureilyticus | reverse complement strand
CTATTAATATTATGTTACTTATTAATTTATTTTGTTAACACTTACTAACGCTTATAATAATAACATTCATAAACTATCAAATTGATTATATCAAACTTTCATTATAATATTTTAAAAATCAGAGCACGCTTTATTCTACTATCATTCATAAACGCTAAAACTTGCTTTTTTTCTAAAAAGGAAATATATTATACAAAACTAGTATATTTTTTATACCGTTAGTGTTTAATCTACACGATAGTGGTTATGAGTATTGAGAAGTTTTATTACTACCATACTTAAAACACAAGCAACTAGAAAGTTTATTACGAGGAGGTATTATATGAATATCGTTGGTCACCATCACATTTCAATGTATACAAAAAACGCTCAAAAAAACAAAGATTTTTATACTCAAATTTTAGGACTAAGACTGGTTGAAAAGTCAGTTAACCAAGATAATCCTAAAATGTACCATTTGTTTTTTGGAGATGAAATTGGTTCGGCTGGGACACTATTAAGTTTTTTTGAAATACCACTTTTAGGAAAAAACCGTCCAGGAACTGATTCTATATATCGCTTATCATTACTTATACCTGACGAAAGTGCTTTGAATTTTTTTAAAGAAAGATTAAGTCAATTCAATATTACATGGACACCGTTAGTTTATTTAAATCAGCCTGCCATTACCTTTAAAGATATAGATGGTTTGGAGATCATTTTATTAGTTAATGACAATTATTATACACCAAATGCTTGGAGAAAAAATCCATATACTGAGATACCTGAGCAATACCAAATTTTAGGAATGGGTCCTGTAGAACTAAGAGTTAAAAATGCTCAAGCTACACTCGATTTTTTAAAAAACAGCTTATCATATACACTTAGAAGTGATTTAAACGAAACCGTGATGACTTTAGATCATAACGGATTATATACTGATTTTGTTATTGTAGAACAACAAGGTGAACGTGCTCGACCTGGCCAAGGTTATGTGCACCATATTGCTGTTAATACACCAAAAGATAGTGATTTAAATTCAATTCATAAAATAATAGAGCAACAACCTGAAAATAACTCAGGAATTATAGACCGATATTTTTTCAAATCTTTATATTTTAGACAAAACCGTATTTTATACGAATTTGCCACGGAAGAACCTGGGTTTACAGTAGATACAAAAATAGAAGATTTGGGCAAACATTTAAATTTACCAGACTTTATGGAACCACAACGTACAGAAATTGAAAATAATCTACATGAATTATAGAAAGGTGATTATATGGCACAGTTAAAAATGAATGAAAATACTCCATTAGAATTTGGACTCTACTCATTGGGTGACCATTTATTAAATCCACATAATGGAGAAAAAGTGAGTTATGAACAAAGAATTAATGAACTTATTGAAGCTAGTCAATTAGCTGAACAGGCTGGTATTGATGTATTTGGTATCGGTGAAAGCCATCAAGAACATTTTACAACACAAGCACATACAGTAGTTTTAGGTGCCATAGCACAAGCCACTAAAACAATAAAAATTTCCAGTTCTTCTAGTATTATAAGTGCTGCAGATCCTGTAAGGGTATTTGAAGATTTTGCTACTTTAGACTTAATTTCACATGGCCGAGCTGAAATTGTAGCAGGTCGTGCTTCACGAACAGGTATATTTGATTTATTTGGATTAGATTTGAATAATTATGATGAACTTTATGAAGAAAAACTTAATTTATTAATGGAATTAAATAAAACAGATAAAATTACTTGGTCAGGCAAATTCAGACCTGATTTAAATAATATGAAGATTTTCCCACGTCCAATTGATGACACATTACCTATTTGGCGTGCAGTCGGAGGACCTCCAGCAAGTGCTATCAAAGCAGGTAGGCAAGGAATACCAATGATGATTACAACACTCGGTGGTCCAGCAATGACTTTTCAAGATTCTATAGAACAGTACAGATTAGCTGCAAAAGAAAATGGTTATGATAATTCACCTGAATCTTTACCAGTATCAACAGCAAGCTTATTTTATACTGCTGACACTACTCAAGATGCTTTAAAAGAATTCTACCCGCATCTAAATGTTGGAATGTCATTTATCAGAGGTGCAGGTTATCCAAAACAACAATTTGCAAAAGCCCCTGACTATAGAGATGCCTTAATGGTTGGTAGCCCACAACAAATCATTGAAAAAATTCTATATCAGCATGAGTTATATAATCACCAACGATTTATGGCACAAATTGATTTTGGCGGTGTTCCATTTAATAAAATCATGAAAAATATAGACCTTATAGGCAATGAAATTATTCCAACAGTAAAAAAACATTTAAGAAAGTAGGTCAATGATACTATGAATATTGTATTACTATCTGGCTCTAGCGTTGGTTCAAAAACGCGTACTGCTATGACATATTTGAATCAAGCACTTATGAATCAAGATGATACACACCATATTAATTTTATTGATTTAAAAGAATTAGAACTAGTGTTTAGTGATGGCAGAAATTATTTAGATTACAATGGCGATACATTATATCTTACGCAAACTTTGATGAATGCTGATGTCATTTTTATCGGATTCCCAATTTTCCAAGCTTCTATTCCCGGTACATTAAAAAATGTATTTGATTTACTACCAGTTAATGCATTTAAAGATAAAATAGTAAGTATACTTGCAACTGCAGGATCGCCAAAACATTATCTCATCCCAGAAACACAACTAAAACCAATATTAGGTTATATGAAGGCACATATTATGCAAACTTATGTATTTATAGAAGAACGCGATTTTTCAAATAATGAGATTGTAAACGATGATATTTTATTTAGGATAGATGATTTAGTTTCATCTACATTACGTACTTCAAAAGCATATGCACAAGTTTTGAAAGAAGAAGAAGATCAATATGATTTCTAATTAATGATCATCAATATATTAAAATTCACGGTTACTAAGTTTTAAGACTTATTTTGTTTACATTATTTGGAACAAAATAAGTCTTTTTTAATTACTATATACCATTAATTTTATTAAAAAAAAGCACTTTGGAGATTAGACTTTTAATCTAATCATTCCAAAGTGCTTATAAATCCAATGAAACTTTTTAAGTTTTAAACTTAATGTTCTGTGTTTTTATCACTTTTTAAGTATCTTCTATAAACAATCATTAATCCTAAAATTCCAAATAGAATTTCGAATGCATAAGGGTTATTTTTGTCTAATCCACTATACGGTAAATTCATATTTAAATTATTTTCTTTGTTTGGATTTACAAATAAGTTTTTGTTTAATCCTTCAAGATTGTGATGATTATTTTGAACATTAAATTGACGTGAATGCATGTCTAGCAACTTATTATTTTTAGTCGCTTTTTCGTCATTTTCAAAATGACTTGAATTATATTTGTTATTTATTTTATCCATACCTAACGACTGTTTCTTATCTGATATACCATTACTATCTATATCTTTTACTTTTGATATTATTTCAGATGTGACTTTATCTAAGTTAGTCTGTAATTCAGCAATATTTGATGTACCGTTTGGCAAGTTACTTATTTTTTCTTTTGCAATACTTCTTAATGAATCTAATTTTTCAATTAGTTTGTCTAAGTCAGCTTGTTCACTTGGCGTAATCAAACCATCTTTTCTAATTTCTTTTATTTTATTAATCACTTTTGTTTGTGCTGCTTTAGCATCAGCAATTGCTTTTTTAGCTTCCGATACTTGTTTTGTATCTTGAACACCATTACTATCTGCATCATTTACTTCTGGTGACGTTACGGATGGAATTTCATTTAATTTTCTTTGTAACTCTGCTTTTCCTACTGTGCCGTTTGGTACTTTAGCTAACTTGTCTTTCACTGCTTGTTTTTCTTTATCTAATTTTTGAATCAACTTATCAATTTCTGCTTTCTCTTTTGGATTTACTAGTCCATCGGATTGAATCTCTGCTAGTTTCTTATCTACTGCTGCTTTTGTTGATTCTGTTGCTTTAATCGCTTTACTTACCTCTGATACTTGTTTTGTATCTTGAACACCATTACTATCTGCATCATTCACTTCTGGTGATGTTATCGATACGATATTATCCAATCTTCTTTGTAACGTATCTTTACCCGCAGTTCCGTTTGGTACATTCTCTAATTTCTCTTTCGCTACTTGTTTCGCAGTTTCTAATGTTTGAATCAACTGGTCTATTGCTGATTTTTCCTCTGGAGCCACTAAGCCGTCGGATGTGATTTCAGTTAATTTTTTATCCACTGCTGTTTTTGCTATTTCAGCTGCTTCTATCGCTTTTTCCGCCTCTGATAATTGTTCTATATCCAAGATACCGTTACTATCTGCATCATTTACTTCTGGTGATGTTACTGATGTGATATTGTCTAATCTTCTTTGTAACACATCTTTACCTGGTATGCCATCCGGTATAGTATTCAATTTATTTTTCGCTGATTGTTTGATTACTTTCAATCCAAAGATTAGTCTATCAATTTCGGCTGCTTCACTTGGAGTTACTAAACCATCGGATGTTATCTCAGACAATTTTTTATCCACTGATGCTTTTGCTTTTTCCACATCATCAATGATATGAGACATTTCTAACAATTGGTCTGTATCTAAAACGCCATTACTATCTACATCGTTTATTTCTGGTGACGTTACTGATGTGATGTTATCCAATCTTGTTTGTAAATCATCTTTACCCGCAGTGCCGCTTGGTACACTATTTAGCTTTTCTTTTGCAGTTTGTTTTGCGCTTTCTAATGTTTGAATTAACGCATCTACTTCAGATTTTTCATCTGGAGTCACTAATCCATCTGATGTTACTTCTGCTAATTTATTATCTATTGCTGTTTTTGCTTGTTCTGCATTCGCTACGGCTTCAGATGCTTCGGACAATTGATCTGTATCTAACATGCCATCACTATCTACATCATTTACTTCTGGTGATGTTACCGATGTAATGTTGTCCAATCTTGTTTGGAGCTCATCTTTCCCTATGGTACCGCTCGGTAC
>NZ_PPRL01000065.1 GCF_002902235.1 Staphylococcus ureilyticus | reverse complement strand
CCAGATCCAGAGCCAACGCCGGATCCTGAACCAACACCAGATCCAGAGCCAACACCAGATCCAGAGCCAACGCCGGATCCTGAACCAACGCCTGATCCTGAACCAACACCGGATCCAGAGCCAACGCCAGATCCAGAGCCAACGCCAGATCCAGAGCCAACACCAGATCCAGAGCCAACGCCTGATCCTGAACCAACACCGGATCCAGAGCCAACGCCAGATCCAGAGCCAACACCAGATCCTGAACCAACACCGGACCCTGAGCCAACACCAAGTATGAGTCTTTATCAAAATATTATTTCAAATAAAGGAGACAAAATAATCACTAATTTTGACTCTTCTTCTACAATAGAACCTATGACTTTGATAGACTCTAAAAACAACCTAAATGCTATGAGAACTGAAAGTAATTCAAATTTATCCAAAGATAAATCACCTAATAAAAAAGAAATTTCAGCGTTACCAGATACGGGTGAAAAAGAAAAAAACACAACAATTTTCGCAAGTTTATTAATTATTATAGGTTCCTTATTATTATTTAGAAAAAATAAAAATAATGTTTAACTCAAAATAGTAAAATTAATAAATAGTCTAAGAATTAAATAATGAAAGCCAACTGATATCTAAATGTAAGTGTTTCAAGTTATATATCTATTCATCTTTGTGGGAGAAGGAATATGAAATCAATTTTTGATTTCTATTTCTCTCTCTTATTTTTTAAAAATTATATAGAAGAAAGACAGCTTAATTATTCTTTTGATACAGCGACTAATGATAGACAAAACGTTAATCCGCAAGAAGCAACTTTTACTGAAGAATCTCAAAATATCAACCAACAACAAAAGAAAAGTCAACCAACAGAAACAGAAGTAAAACATAAGGATATAACTGAAGAGAAAAAGGATGACAGTACAAACGAAGAAGTATTAGCGAAAGATGATAAACCATCTGAAGAAATAGAGAGTGGGCCTGAGGATAAGGAAGCAGAACCACCTAAAAAGGGGTTTTGGAGTCGTTTGTTTGGTAGCTAATATAATTAATTAGGCACTAAAAGGTTATAACCTTTTAGTGCCTTTTATATAGTGATAACTTCTTATAATCATTGGTTATGTAAATCGACAGGAAATATGGAAACTATGAATTAATAAGCTTTATGCCATTTTATTTTTTTATATTTTTATATTAACAATTGACAGAAAGCGCTTTCTGAATTATTATTCACATAAGTTCTAATACAGAACATTTGAGTAGGGATAACGATGTCAATTTTAGATGATACTAGAGTGATGATAAAAATTTGTAAATTATATTATCAACAAGAATTAAACCAAAATAAAATAGCAGAGATAATGGGTGTTAGTAGACCTACTGTGTCTAAATATCTAACCCTTGCAAAACAAAAAGGTATTGTGGAAATTAAAATCAATGAAAATGATCTATTAGAATTAGAATCTCAACTTGAAGAAAAATATGGTTTAGAAGAAGTCATATGTGTAAAAGAGACTAAACACTTAAAAACGAAATTAGGGATTGCTGGCAGTAATTATTTAGTTCGTAAACTATGTGAAGATGATATCGTTGCCGTTTCAGCAGGGACTACAATGGATCAAGTAGTTAAAAATACCGCTAGTAACAATAAATTTCCTAGTGTTTTGTTTGTACCACTTGTTGGTGGTATGGGCAATGCTTCAATGGATATACATGCTAACCATATTGCAGATAGTTTTAGCAAATGTGTTGGGGCCCATAATATGCTACTTCATGCGCCTGTAGTTGTTGATGATATCGAATCTAAACATTTTATGATGAATCAAAAATTTGTTAGTAAGATTACCGAAAAGATGAAGCAAGCAACTATTGCGGTAGTTGGTATAGGAGCTAACCCTGAACAATCAACAATGGTAGCTTCATACCGTGATGAACTTAGCTTCAAAGATATTAAAAACAAGGCCATTGGAGATATTATGTATAATTTTATTGACGAAAATGGTAAGAAAATTGATTGTGAATGGAATAATCGTATTATTTCGTTAGAAATAGAAGAATATAAAAGAATTCCGTTGAAAATAGGTATAGCTGGTGGAAAAAATAAGGAAAAAGCTATAAAAGCAGCTTTAAATAATCATCTTATTGATGTTTTAGTTACAGATGAAAACACAGGCATGGAATTATTAGAAAAAAGAAACTAATATAATATGCGTGTTTAGTATCAATAGACTAATTAACCACTTCCGTTAAATTTATTAAATAGTATATAATTTGAGTTTTAAAACTTGGTATAATAAATTAAACAATAAAATAAAGCTATGAAGTTCGCTTTTGATCGTCTTATGAGACCAATGAATGGCTTCTGTTAAACACTCACGCACGTTATACGTGTGTTTAACAGGAACCATTTTTTTGTTTGTTAAAGGGAGACAGAAGAATGAAAAAGCTTGTTAGATTGGTTATTGGTGAAGAAGTCCAAGTTCAAAGAGTAAATCAACTTAATGATATCTGGTTCAGAATTACCTGTTTTTGAAAAATTAAAAAAAGAAGTTGATGGAGGCCAAATTAATATATTTTATAGCTGAGAGGAAATTTATATCTTAACTAAACATATACAAAGATCATAAACATTCGTTATTGAGAAAAAATATAGAAAAAAAGAGAGGGCAAAAACGCTCTCTCTTTTTCCTGTCTTATTATTAAAATCTCATAATACATGATTAACATATATTTTGGGACGCTGTGAGAAATGCTCAGTTGCATTGACAATCAATTTATCAAGATAATCCCTTATCATGTTTAATTCTATAAACTGTTTGTCTTGTAATATTAACTTCTTTGGCAATTTTACTAATTGCTTGCCCTTCTTCTAACATTTCCACCACGCGATGATAAATAACACGTTTTTGAGGATCTTTCGCATTTGGTGAATAAAGTAAGGGGCGCCCTTTATATACGCCTTTTTCCTTCGCAACTTGAATTCCTTGCGCTTGTCGACGTTTACTTTCATTTCTCTCTTGTTCTGAAACCATTGCTAATATTTGAATGATTAAATCTTTCATAAACTTATCCAGTAATGGATTGCCAATCACTTCATTCATCATAGGTAAGCTGGTAATCATTAACTGAACGTCTTTTTCTTTTAAATAATTCACAGTTTCAATAATTTCATCATAGTTACGTCCTAAACGATCAATAGATTCCACAACGAATCGATCTCCCATTCTGACAAAATTGAGTGCTTCTTGAAATACAGGTCTATTTTCCACTGACTTTCCCGACTGTTTCTCTGTAAAGATTTTCTCCACACCAAACGTCTTTAAATTATCCAATTGTCTTTCTAAATTTTGATCTATCGATGATACTCTCGCATAACCTATAATCATTTATTTTCACTCCATAATAAATATACACCCTAATCATACGTTTTAATTGCGATAATTTCAACAACTTATTTTGTATGATTAGGGTGTACCTTAAAAATACATAAAACACAATTTTTTAATTAATTGAGAAATTGTGTTTTATAAACGAGTATTTTGTGACTATTATTTAAAAAATATATAATCAATAAGCACATTTTAAACTGCAAATTTCTTATCTATAAATGGTACATTGTTATAACTACGATTTTAATTATAGACATAAATATACGCCCTTTGTAATTCTATGCTAGTCATTTTTTATGAGAAATTTTAATGTACTTTTGTATACTTTCGTTTTAGTTATTTTGTGAATTAATCACGAAAATGTAGATTAGTATTCTTGTAAAATAATTAACTCGTAATCAGTCTTTAAAATAAGCTAAATTCTATTTTTTGACGGTGTTATCTACACATGCAAAGTCCTAACTAATAAAATGATATAAAAATACGATTATTATAAGATTCATTATCATATTTTTTGATTTAAAAGAATTTTGTTAAAGAAAGGTCTTAATATTAACCATCTTATTTTTTTCATTTTCATTAGATTTTTTATACGTTTTAAAATTTTATGAAAATGTATAAAACAGACTATTATTTCTTACTTATAAATAAAAATACCCACCTAAATAGATGGGTGATAATTACATGTTAATTTTGGTGAACGCTCTCAGTTATTTAATTTACAATTATTCATTTTCTTACTTAAATAAATTGTAATTCATAAATGGCCTTATCTTCGTAGGTATTGAATCCGTCTATATGTCCTTTTAAAAATATTTCTTGTTTTTTTCTACTAACATTATGATAATAAGATAACTTAATATTCATATTGGATTCGTAACCGTTATTTTTTATAGTATCGTCTAATTCATCAAATACTCTTTTATTTATAGGTAACATATAACCTTCTTTACTAGGTAACATATTAACATATTTTTTTTTGAATAACTTCATCTTCACCTAATAAAACTTCAATGGTGATTTTTTTTGCTGCACCGCCTCCTAAATTATATAATTTCAAATAATCTTCATGTTCTTCCACATTGGAAGTGGTATTTTTTAAATTTAACCTTTGGTCTTTATCTCTAATTAATAAAATCTGATTAAATCCTAATGCAGGAATAAAACTTATTTTCATTTGGTAAAGTTGAACTGATACTGATACAAAATAAAATAAGGCCATAATAAATGTTCCGAGCGACCCTATCGCTGATATAATATTAATCATATTTAGCTCCTTTTTTTTGACAAAGTAGTAGGAAATTAAATATAGTATAAAACAATTTATATTCAACAATCTATGAATATAAATTTGGCTACGAAGATTTTTTATAATAATGAAAGAATTAAATCAAAATTAAAAGGCTTGTCTCCTAAAAATTTTAGGAAACAAACCTTCGAAATATTATACTAAACCAAAGTACAATTTTTGAGGTTAAGTACATTTATAAGCTTGTCGTGCTTTTTTAATTAAAATTAGTTACCAAATAAACGATTCCAAAATCTCATTTTAGAGGGTGTTCTAACCTATTATCCATCTCGTTCTCTATTTCTTCGGATAGTTTATCCTCTTTTGCTAATACTTCCTCGTTTATATTGGTTGGCTTTTCTTTTGTTATTGGTTGATATTTTGAGATTCTTCAGTAAAAGTTGCTTCTTACACATTAACATTTTTTCAGGCATTAGTCGCTGTAGCAAAAGAATAGTTAAGATGTCTTTCTTCTTCTAATTGTTTTTCTAGTTTTTGAATCTTTTATTAATTTCTAAAGCTATATGGTTCCCCCCTAAACCTTTAAAATGCCCCTTTATGATTCCAAATAAAGGCATTTAAAATTTAATGTCTTTGAAAATTAAAAAATAAAAAATACTATTACAAATTAGTGTTGTTAAACTGAACATGGTAATAGCAATAAAGCAATTACAATAAAAAACTGGTTATTTTTAACTATCCCATTTGGAACGTAAAATACATGAGCAAAAGTTATTTTGTGGGTATTCTGGTTCGAAATATTTAATTACATCTGATTTTATATTTCCAAAAGTCGTTTCGGGTTTATGCTTAAAACCGTCATAAAAAGCTTTAATTACATCATGTTTAAAATTGCCTCTTGGGAATTTAGTAACGATTGCTTTTCTGATTTCATCAGAATATTGGTCCCAATTATCGCCCATTACGTCTGTTCCTACACCATGATATAATAAGGCTACATTGTTTTCTTTGTGTTCAGCTACACCTAGTGTTGTATGTAACGCAATAGAATCCCAGGCAAGTTGTAAATCGCGTTCGTTATAATTATAATTTTTTAAAAATTGTCTAACTGCATTAGCGCCATCTACTTCGAATCTTAAATCATCGCTACTGTATGTTTGGGTTAAACCTAAATCATGGAATAAAGAAGTGATATAAAGTAATTCTTTATCGTATTGTAATTTATCTTGCATGCCTTTAACTTCGCCAAATAAATAAACTCTGTTTGAGTGATTCCATATTAATTCATTTCCGTATTCTTGTACGATTTTTTGGGCATCTTGAACAATTTTACTATCTGGCACTTTTATTTCATCTATGCTATTAATCATAAAAAACTCCCCTTTGTTAAATATATAATTAGTGTTAATATTCCCTTTAAAAAATAAGAAAAACTTTGTGATTATCAAAACGAGTGAAACAGTTTCTTCTTGTCTTAATAATGGGGAGATTGATTTAATCCATTTTAAAATTCTAGCATAGGATTCAAATACTTTTATGGCAAAAGAATGCGTCGCAACGATCTATACCGTGTTTTTTAGAGTGGATACTTTAAATATATTAATAAAATTGATAGAATGATATCTAATATCGATAATAGAACTTATTGTTTCGTTATTTCAGTTAACCATATTGATTTTAAAGGTAGTAATAAAATATATAAAATGTTAGAAAAAGAAAGAAAACTTATATAACTTCAAAAAGAATTAGTAAAAAAATAGGAATAGAAAACTAGAAAATAAAATAGCTACTATAGCAAAGGAGAAAATTTCAAAAGATTTTTCTATTATAACCGTTTTTAATGTAAGTATGGTTATCATAAATTTTACAATTATATTTCTCTCCATAATAACGAACACTTTTTCAAGTCAATTTTTAAATACGTTCAAAAAGGATTATTATTTCCAATTGCTTATTATGATGGTAATTGGTTTAGTAATGAAATAGTTAAATCGAGGTTCTGCAGTATTTGGCATGGTAGCAATAAAGGGGATGTAGAACTTATAGAATAGTAATTTTTAAAAGAAAGTCAAGAGTAATAATGATATAATTAATATAGTTTTTCAGAAAATGCGTTGAAAAGGAGGGAATGAGGTTGTCTTTATTTTTATTTATTTTATTTATTGTAATTATTGCTATTGCATATTGGATTATTAAAAAAAAGGATATCAAAGACTTGAAGGAGAAAAGAAATTCACGTAAAAACCACAAAAAATAAACGTATTTATACCTCTGACTTTTAAATAAATAAACTAAAAAATTAATAATTATAATTTAAACAAACATTAATACTCTATACCGGGTATTCGGTATAAAGACCAGCCAATTTATAATCAAAAAACGCTTTTATACAGGCATATCTTAAATAAGTTACTGGGTATATAAGCTAAACTACTTTGAATAACTTTGCGTTTAATTTTGAAAAAGTCTATTCCTATATAACTAAACTAAGCTATAACAAACAAGGAAACTATAACTAATATCAAACTTTTATAAAATTAAATAGTTTAAATAATTAGGTTCCGGCAATATTAACAAGAAAAAATAATTTCAAAAGGAGGAAAAGCGTGAAACCTACTGTAAAAAAATACGAAAATGATAAGGAATTAGAAACAGATATCAACGCTTTAAAAGAACATGGAATAGGTATTAAAGATATTTATGTTTTATCCCATGATCCCGACCGCACGAGCCGTATAGTCAAAAATACAGAAGTCATAGGCGTTGATTATAACCAATCTGAAACTAAACAAAGTTACGATAAGCAAGGTGATGAATTAAGAGCTAAGTTAAAATCCCTGAATATCCCAGAAAATGAGGCTTCAGATTACGAAGAAGAAATGAATGAAGGAAAAATATTTTTAATTGTCACCGATGAGAGAGTAAAAGGCGAACTATAAACTATATAAACATTCAAAAAGGCCAGTTTATCTATTTAGATAAGCTGGCCTTTTTGAATGATATAAATATTTTATAATAGATTAACAAAAGAATTATATGTAACAACGGTGAGAAGCTTATGTTAAAAAGGTTTTTGTTTGAAAATCTATATAAGGAAATAACACAGATTAAAAGGGAGTTGTACAATGAAAAAGATGCCTAAAGTAGGAATTTAGATAAAAAAGGATAGAGCATTATATAAGTTCGCTTGGTTTCGAGATATCAATGGAAAACTATTAGAAGACAAAGTAGTGGCTGTGCAGTTGCTTATTTTACTTATTGGATTAGTAGTAACCGTAATAAATAGAAGGCGACGTTAAGCCACATCAAAAAACCCCCTCACTACCACAAATAGTGAAAGGATTGGTGCCTATATGCATATAATCTTATTTAAATATATTGTAACTTCATACTGGAAAAGAATGCAAAATTAGAATCTATATAGGAGGATAAAATAATATGAAGAGTATTATAGGGTTAGGTTCTGATGGTGGATTTGCAGAATTTACAAATGCCCCAGAAGAGAACGTTTATAAGTTACCAGATAACGTTTCTGATAAAGAAGGCGCCCTTGTAGAGCCAACGGTTGTTGCAGTTCAAGTAATTAAAGAAGGCGAAGTACTATTTGGCGATACAGTTGCTATTTTTGGTGTAGGACCAATAGGTTTATTAACAGTAATAGCAGCCAAAGCTGCAGGTGCAAGTAAGATATTTGTTTTTGATTTATCAGAAGAAAGATTGAATAAAGCTAAAGCAATAGGTGCTACTCATACTGTAAATTCTGGTGAATCAAACCCAAGTGATGTTATTAATGAACATACAGATAATGGAGTGATGTAGCATTTGAGGTAGCTGGTGTAGCGCCAACACTTAAATCTGCTATAGACGTTACTAGAGCAAGAGGTACTGTTGTTATAGTGTCTATATTTGGTCATCCTATTGAATGGAACCCAATGCAATTAACTAATACAGGTGTAAAACTTACTTCAACGATTGCTTATACACCTACTACATTTCAACAAACAATAGATTTAATTAATGAAGGTAATTTAAAAGTGAAAGATGTTATTACTGATGAGATAGAGCTAGATGATATTGTGGAGTCAGGATTTGAAAAACTCGTAAACGATAAATCACAAGCAAAAATTCTCGTTAAGTTATAAAAA
This sequence comes from Staphylococcus ureilyticus, assembly GCF_002902235.1. GTDB lineage: Bacteria > Bacillota > Bacilli > Staphylococcales > Staphylococcaceae > Staphylococcus > Staphylococcus ureilyticus. The sequence continues at coordinate 1,573 of NZ_PPRL01000065.1, read as the reverse complement.
TTAATAAAAGAGCCTCTCTAATTTAGGGAAGCTCTTTTATTAGCTAAAATATAGTTTGATTTAGTCAAGAAATTTGTGAGTTTTTATAATTCTTTTTATAATTCTTTAATCTAAGGATTGTTAATAAAGTTATTATTTAATAATTGTATTTTTAAATACAAAACTAGGTTCGGCACCTAAAATGATAAGAAATATTTGTGAGTATTTCACATTTTGGAATTTTAACATCATATCTTTAAAAATTACAAAATTACTATCTTTTTTAACTTTTTTAACTTCTTGTTCATATAATTTTAAAACAGATTCTCTTATTAAAGTTGGTCGCTTATTTTGAATAATTTCACGGTTATCTGAAAACATAAGTAATCCTAAATATTTATAATTGATACTTAATTGTCTTGTCAAACTAGCTATATATTCTAACTTTTCATACATATTAGGAAACTTGTTTTTTAATTTTTTCAAATCTAACTTAACTTGGTTTAATTCTTCCATTTCATTAATCATTTTATCACTACTCCAATTCCCATGGTTTATTGATATCAAGAGACTCAATTATATTTTTAGTTTGTGATCTTTTAATTTTTCGCATTTTAGCTCTTTCTTCGCCATCCATAAATAATAATTTTTCTTCTTTGGACTGAGGAGAGATTTTGGGTACTTTAATTGGTTTTTTCTTTTCATCCAAAGCTACAAAAGTAAGAAAAGCTACAGCAGCAATTTTTCTTTCTGCAGTGATCATATCTTCTGAAATGACTTTACAAAATATTTCCATAGACTTTTCTCCTGTATAAACTACATAAGATTCTATACAAACTGAATCAGATTGGGTGATTGGATATAAAAATTCTACTGAATCTGTAGAAGCTGTAACACATTCTTTAACTCTTGCATGTCTTCTAGCTGAAAGCGTTGCGTTATTATCAATTTTTTTCATCAACACCCCCCCAAATAGGGTATCATAATTGTTTAAATCATTAATTAATACTTGATCCGTACTGACAATTTTACTGTCACTAGGAAATTTATAATTTTCCATAAAAAACTCCCGTTTCTATAATGTTTATGTTCTAATTATAGAGCGAGAGTATATAAATATAAAATATCTTTTTTTTATACAGCTATAAATTTCTCAAATACCTTCGATACAATTCTAATTTCTTCTTAAATGGTTAATAAGGGTTTGAAATAATCTCATTCAAACCTTCTGCTATTTAAGTAAATAATGGTATTCTTAGCTCAATACGTTTTGATAAAATATTATACTTAACATCCCAATTATATGGTTTTGATAATTCTTTTAACATTTTATACTGATTCTTAGTGTATCTCTCTTTTAAATTAAATTTCTCGTAAACTTTTTTACATTTATATCCTGATTTAAAGATATTAAAATATTCTTTTCTTACTTCATCCATATGTTCCTGTATTTTGTCATTATGAATAATTTTTAAAGCCACTTCTTTATCTTTGTAATTATTTTTCATATTTATCACCTAATTATTAATATTTGTTCTATATAGTCTATTACCAAGAATTAATATAATTAGCTTTAATTTATTTTCTTTTCGAC
>NZ_PPRL01000064.1:4229-22624 GCF_002902235.1 Staphylococcus ureilyticus | reverse complement strand
GCCTAGAACTGATAATAAATAAAAGTTTTGAATGCGTAAATACTAACTTTATTAACCCTATCTAACTGCCAAAGTGAGCACAAGTTATAAATATTTTACTAGCAAAAAAACGTCAATTTCTATTGAAAAAATTATAGAAATTGACGTTTTTTGTTTGTATAAAATTTTAAATTAAGAACACTAGAATTAGCATAAATCTTGTAATCTGGATTTAAATCAAGAAGAATTTTTAAATTTATAAAAATTGGCTTGTGTAAACAGTCGAGAATGTGTCATTATATTAATGTAAAGGCTTACATTTTAACGGTTATATTCTAAATTTAACGTTTAAAAGTTGTAATGTAAGTTCTGAATCGATGATTTTATAGTATTTTCGGAAAATAGTTTTCGTAAGTGAATAAATACGTTATGCTATGAATGAGTAATGCCAATAAATTATTATATAATTCATGCAAAGGGGAGATATTATGTCAAGATCTGAAGAAATCATTGAATTAACAAATCATTACGGTGCCCACAACTATGTGCCACTTCCAATTGTAATTTCAGAGGCAGAAGGTGTATGGGTTAAAGATCCTGAAGGAAATAAATATATGGATATGCTGTCTGCTTATTCTGCAGTAAACCAAGGTCACAGACATCCTAAAATCATTCAGGCTTTAAAAGATCAAGCTGACAAAGTGACTTTAGTATCACGTGCGTTTCATAGTGATAACTTAGGGGCATGGTATGAAAAAATATGCAAGTTAGCCGGTAAAGATAAAGCCTTACCTATGAATACAGGTGCTGAAGCAGTTGAAACAGCACTAAAAGCAGCACGTCGTTGGGCTTATGATGTGAAAGATATTGCACCTGATAAAGCTGAAATTATTGCGTTCAATGGTAACTTCCATGGCCGAACAATGGCGCCAGTATCATTGTCATCTGAACCAGAATACCAACGAGGATATGGCCCATTATTAGATGGTTTCCGTAAAGTTGATTTTGGTAACATAGATGCTGTTAAAGAAGCAATTAATGAAAATACTGCTGCTATTTTAATTGAACCTATTCAAGGAGAAGCAGGTATCAATGTCCCACCAGAAGGTTATTTAAAAGAAATTAGAGAATTATGTGATGAGCATAATGTATTATTTATTGCTGATGAAATTCAAGCAGGACTAGGGCGTTCAGGAAAATTATTTGCCACAGATTGGGATAATGTAAAACCAGATGTCTATATTTTAGGTAAAGCATTAGGTGGAGGTGTATTCCCAATTTCTGTTGTATTAGCTGACGAAGAAGTGTTGGGCGTATTTACACCTGGTTCTCACGGGTCAACGTTTGGTGGTAATCCATTAGCGTGTGCTGTATCAATTGCAGCATTGGATGTATTAGTTGATGAAGATTTAGCAGGGCGTTCATTAGAGCTAGGTGAGTACTTTAAATCAGAATTAGAAAAAATAAATCACCCAGCGATTAAAGAAGTGCGTGGTCGTGGATTATTTATTGGTATAGAACTAAATGAAAATGCTAGACCTTACTGTGAAAAGTTAAAAGAAGAAGGATTATTATGTAAAGAAACACATGATACAGTAATTAGATTTGCACCACCTCTTATTATTTCCAAAGAAGAATTGGACTTTGCATTGGATAAAGTAAGAAATGTTTTTAAATAAAAATGTTCTGTAACTTAAGTTTTGAAAACCCTTTAAAAAGCAAAATCTTATGTTACAATTATCGTGAAAGCGAAATCATTAGTAACGAAAAAGAGGCGAAATGAATCATGACTGAGAATAATAATTTAGTTACTTCTACGCAACAAATTATTAAAGAAGCATTGCATAAATTGGGATTTGATGATGGGATGTATGATTTAGTAAAGGAACCATTAAGATTCCTTGAAGTCCGCATTCCTGTACGTATGGATGATGGTACGGTTCAAACATTTAAAGGTTATCGTGCTCAACATAATGATGCAGTTGGACCAACAAAAGGTGGGGTGCGTTTCCATCCAGACGTTGATGTCGAAGAAGTTAAAGCATTATCTATGTGGATGACATTAAAATGTGGTATCGTCGACTTGCCATATGGCGGCGGTAAAGGTGGTATCATCTGTGATCCTAGACAAATGAGTATACATGAAGTTGAACGTTTATCTCGTGGTTATGTACGTGCGATATCTCAATTTGTTGGACCTACAAAAGATATCCCAGCACCAGACGTATTTACTAACTCACAAATCATGGCTTGGATGATGGACGAGTATAGTTCATTAGATAAATTTAATTCACCAGGGTTTATTACTGGTAAACCGATTGTATTAGGTGGATCACAAGGTAGAGACCGTTCTACTGCACTGGGAGTAGTTATTGCCATAGAACAAGCTGCTAAAAGAAGAGGTCTAGATTTGAAAGGTGCACGTATCGTTATTCAAGGATTTGGTAACGCAGGTAGTTTCTTATCTAAATTCCTTTATGATATGGGAGCAAAAATTGTGGGTATTTCAGATGCTTACGGTGCTTTACATGACCCAGACGGTCTTGACATTGATTATCTTTTAGATAGAAGAGATAGCTTTGGTACTGTAACAAATTTATTTGAAGAAACAATTTCTAATAAAGAATTGTTTGAACTTGATTGTGATATTCTTGTACCTGCAGCGATTGCTAATCAAATCACAGAAGACAATGCAAATGAAATTAAAGCTGATATTGTGGTTGAAGCGGCTAATGGCCCAACAACACCAGCTGGTACACGTATTTTAACTGAACGTGGTAAATTGCTCGTACCTGATGTATTAGCAAGTGCAGGTGGCGTAACAGTTTCTTACTTCGAATGGGTACAAAATAATCAAGGTTATTATTGGACAGAAGAAGAAGTAAATACAAAATTACGTGAAAAACTTATCACAGCTTTCGATACAATTTATGAGTTATCCCAAAATAGAAAAATTGATATGCGCTTAGCAGCTTATATTGTAGGTATTAAACGTACTGCTGAAGCTGCACGTTATCGTGGTTGGGCTTAATTAAATATTTAACTTTTAGAAAAAGAAGAAGTTCTTGAACGCAAGAACTTCTTCTTTTTTGTTATTTGTTTTTTTGTTCATTATCTAGAACGACTTGTTTATATAAATCAGGATAATTTGTAAAAACGCCGTCAACACCATATCGATTTAAGCGGTGCATATCGGCTTCATTATTAACGGTGAAAGGATGTACGAGCAGACCAGCTCTTTTAAGATTTTTAACATTTTGCTTAGTTAAGTCTGTATATTCAGGGCCGACACCAATTGCGTATTGACGAATTTGATTAAAATCTTGTTGGGTTAACGCGGGTAATTCACCTTTATCTAATAACCTTATCAATGGGACATTGCTATTTAAACGATGTAATTTACTTAAGCTTTCAGGTGAAAATGATTGTAATAAGACATGCCCTTGATTTAATGATTGCTCATTAAGCATTTTGTGATTGTTTAGTGTTTTTAATACTGCTTCTTCCATCCCTGGATACACATCTGGTGATTTAGTTTCAATATAATAATTTGCATTCGGACCATATCGTTCTAAAATTTCATCTAATGTAGGAATTTCAGCACCTACATAATTTGAATTAGCATACTGAGGGTTTGTGGCATTAAATTTACTACCAGCATCTAATTGCTTTAATTCTTTTAGTGTATATGAATCAACTCTACCTGTACCGTTTGTAGTTCTATCAACTGTTTCATCATGCATGGCAACTAGATGACCATCTTTAGTCATCTGAAGATCGATTTCGATATATGATGCTCCCATTGCATTGTGACTTTTATCATATGAATAAAAAGTATGTTCTGGTGCATAACCACTGGCACCTCTATGAGCAATCGTTGCATATTTTTCACCTGTTAGATTTTGAGCTCTGTTTGGGTTGTGTGAGTTGTTACCTTGTTGATTTGAGGGTGTGGCAGATGATTGTGTATTAATATTGTGGTTATTTTCACTTGCAGTTGCTATAGATGTCGTTCCAATCAAAGCTAGAGATAACGTTGCTAGACTCGTTGATAATGCTTTTTTAAAATTTTGCAAGAATGGGTCACTCCTCGATATGTATTTACATATCAACCCTACAAAATAAACGTTTGTTTGAGAATGACATTTACACGATTAAAATTTAAGATTTAAAAAGTTAATATTGTTATAACAATATATTAAACTAATTAAAATTTTTTCTAGCATATATAGAATGTATTAGTTTAATCACGTTAACTTCATATGTCTATATATAAGTTCAAACCAACAAAAAGCGTCAATTTCATTTGAAACGGACGCTTTGGCGTAGTCAAAGCTGCTGTGACAGTGACTTAATACATTTATTTGGTTTTAAAATTTTCAATTGCTAATTTAATTTCGTCTCTAACACGTTGAAATTCTGTCCAAGTTTTTCCAGCTGGATCATCAAAACCCCAATGTTCTTTTTTTACATTCGGTGGTAAAATTGGACAATTTTTATCTGCATCGCTACATAATGTTACGATTAAATTTGCTTGCTTTAAAATATCATTATCAATCAAGTCTGACGTATGATTTGATATATCAATACCTACTTCATTCATAGCATCTATCGCTTTAGGGTTAACACCATGTGTCTCAATACCAGCAGAATAGACATGCCATGTTTCACCTAATATATGTTTTCCCCAACCCTCAGCCATTTGGCTACGACAAGAGTTACCAGTACATATAAAATAAATTATTTTCTTCTTCATAATTAAGACCTCATTTCTTAAAAAATAACGAGCGTGAAATATAAACCTAACAAGGTAACAAATAGTACTGGAATGGTAATGACGATGCCTGTTTTGAAATAGGTACCCCAAGCAATTTTTACACCTTTTTGTGTTAAAACATGAAGCCACAATAATGTAGCTAAAGAACCAATAGGCGTGATTTTAGGGCCCAAGTCAGAGCCAATGACATTCGCATAAACCATACCTTCTTTCAAAGTGCCAACGACATTGGATTGGCCAATAGCAATTGCATCTATTAAAACGGTAGGCATATTATTCATGATTGATGATAAAAAGGCCGATATAAAGCCCATTCCCATAACACTACTGAATAGTCCATAACTTGAAATACTGGATAATACATCGGCTAAAATTGTGGTAATACCCACGTTTTTTAACCCAAATACGACGAGGTACATACCAATGGAAAATAACACTATATTCCATGGAGCACCTTTAATTACTTGCTTAGTATGAACTGCATTAGATTTACGAGCTAAGCATACAAAGACAAAAGCAATCATACCTGCAATGATAGATACAGGTATTTGGATAAATTCACTTACAAGATAGCCTACGAGCAGTACGGCTAATACAATCCATGAAATCTTAAATAATTTAGGATCTTTAATTGCATCTTTAGGTAATGAAATGTTTTCAGTATCAAATGTATGTGGTATAGATTTTCTAAAATAAAGCCACAATACGAGAATACTAGCTAGTAAAGAAAATACATTAGGGATTATCATACGACTAAAATACGCAATGAATCCTATATCGAAATAATCTGCAGAAACGATATTTACTAAGTTACTTACAATGAGGGGCAATGATGTCGCATCAGCGATAAATCCACTAGCAATAATAAAAGGGAAGATGACTTTTTTATTAAATCCTAAATTTCTCACCATGGCTAATACGATAGGCGTTAAGATTAAAGCAGCACCATCATTTGCGAAAAATGCTGCTACAACTGCCCCTAATAGCATGATGAAAACAAACATTTTTAACCCGTTACCATTCGATGCTTTAACCATATGTAGTGCAGACCATTCAAAAAAACCAATTTCATCTAATATTAATGAAATAAGAATAACAGCAACAAAAGTTAACGTGGCATTCCAAACGATGCCTGTTACTTCTAATATATCGGAAAAGCTAACTACACCTGTAATTATAGCTACGATAGCCCCAGCTAAAGCAGTAATACCAATATCTAATCCCTTAGGTTGCCATATGACAAAAATTAATGTTAAAAGAAAAATTAATATAGCTAAAATGGTCATTGATTAACATTCACCTGATTTCATATTATGACATGCGCAATGTTGGTTCGATGTGTGAATCATATTGAGACTTTGATTGATTTCATCTAAAATAACATGATTAAGCTGGTACAAACGCTTATTTCCATTTTTACGTGTATGCACTAACTCATAATCCACTAATGTTTTCATGTGATGGCTTAGCGTGGGTTGCGAGAATTGAAAGTGCTCCAACAAATCGCATGCACATCGTTCATCACAAGAAAGTAAATCTAATATTTCTAATCTGTTTGAATCTGATAAAACTTTAAGCAATGCTGAAAGTTTTTTATAAGACATAATGATACCTCCTAAGCATTAAATAGACTAACATCTATATAGAAAAGTGTCTATATAGATTTGAGACATATAAATAAATAGCTTTATCTTTAGGATTCAAGACATGGTGAGTTGAGTACTGTTAATACATTTATACAAACATATGTTGAGGGAGCTAAGTAAAATGTGAAATGGATTAAAACGTTGGACTATGAATGGAAGAAAAAAACCGGAAGTTAATTATTGGTTTAACTTCCAGTTTTTAAAAGTTTATTAATTTGTTTTTAGATGTTGCTTGATAACTGATAATTGATGTTCTACCGCTGATTGTCCAGTTGAGCCATAACTAATTCTACGACTAACGCAATTTTCTGGCTTTAAATAATCATAAATATCTGAATCAATACGTTTATGCGCTTTCTGATATTCTTCCAACGGCACATCTAATAAATAGACATTATGTTGAATTGACCACAGTACGATTTTTCCTACAATCTCATGTGCTGATCTAAACGGAACACCTTTATTGACAAGGTAATCAGCCAATTCAGTAGCGTTTGAAAAATCATTGTAAACAGTTTGTTGTAGATGATCGACATTCACAGTCATTGTATCTATCATGCCAGCAAAAATTCGTAAGGAGCCCTTAATCGTATGCACCGCATCAAATAGCCCTTCTTTATCTTCTTGCATATCTTTGTTATAGGCAAGTGGTAAACCTTTGAGCGTCATCAAAATGCTCATTAGGTTTCCTGTCGTACGTCCTACTTTGCCTCTTATTAACTCTGCCATGTCAGGATTTTTCTTTTGAGGCATAATTGAGGAACCTGTTGAGAATGCATCCGATAAAGTTACAAAATTGGCTTCTGCTGATGACCAAAAGATAATTTCTTCAGCAAAACGTGATAAATGTATCATTGTTAATGAAATATTGTGCAATGTTTCTACTATATAGTCTCTATCACTTACAGCATCTATACTATTTTCATAAACAGAGCCGAAATTCAATAAAGATTGCGTTTCATGACGATCGATTGGATAAGTCGTCCCACTTAGAGCAGCAGCACCAAGTGGTGAAATATCGATTCGCTTCAAACTATCTTGAAAACGCGATTTATCTCTATCTAACATCCAGTAATAAGTCAGTATATGGTGTGCAAATGAAATAGGTTGAGCTCTTTGCAAATGTGTATAACCAGGCATAATTGTATTGACATGTTGTTCTGCGATATTGACAATTGTTTGTTGCAACTCATTGACGAGCTCAATAATTTGAGTAACTTCTTCTTTAGTATATAAGTGCATATCAGTAGTAACTTGGTCATTTCTGCTACGTCCTGTATGCAACCTACCACCTGCATCACCGATACGTTTAATCAATTCATGCTCAATGTTAAGATGAATATCTTCTAAAGAAACATCGAATGATAAATTACCTTGTTCATAATCATTTAAAATCGTTGTTAAACCATTGATTATTTGCTGACAGTCTTCATCGGTTATGATATCTTGTTTAGCTAGCATTTTAGCGTGAGCAATACTTCCTTGCACATCATATTGGATGAGCGTTTTATCAAAGTGAATGGAGGCATTAAATTCATCGACCCAGTCTTCGGGTTGCTCACTAAATCTTCCGCCCCAAGCTTTATTACTCATCTGAATATCCGCCGTGTAACATAGAATTAACTTTTGTAGGTAAACCAAAGATATCAATAAAACCGACTGCAGATTCTTGATTAAATGCATCTTCTTTTGTATAAGTCGCTAATTTTTCATTATATAGTGTATGCGGCGATTTTCTACCATTTACAACGGCATTACCTTTAAATAATTTAAGACGTACGTCACCAGAAACGAATTTTTGTGTACTATCTACAAACGTTTTTAGACTATCAGTTAGTGGAGAAAACCAAAGTCCATTGTACGTTTGTTCCGAAAATTGTTTTTCAATAATAGGTTTAAAATGAGCGACATCTTTAGTTAAAGTGATCGTTTCGAGTGCTTTATGCGCTTTGATTATAACCTCTGCTGCAGGTGTTTCGTAAACTTCTCTAGACTTAATACCGACGAGTCTATTTTCTACATGATCAATTCTTCCAATACCATGTTTTCCCGCTAATTTGTTTAAATCCAAAATTAATTGGCTTAATTTATAGGATTTACCGTTTAAAGCGGTAGGTAAGCCTTGTTCGAATGTAAGTACGACTTCATCTGCTTCGTCAGGTGTATCTTCAATTTCATTCGTTAAGTCAAATGCATCTTTTGGTGGTGCTGCATATGGATCTTCTAAAATGCCACATTCATTACTTCTTCCCCATAAATTTTGGTCAATAGAATATGGTGAATCATGTTGGATAGGTACTGGAATATTATGTTTGATTGCATAGTCAATTTCTTCTTCACGGCTCCAAGCCCACTCCCTTACTGGAGCAAATACTTTTAACTCTGGATCCAATGCTTTTATGGCCACTTCAAAACGAACTTGGTCATTACCTTTGCCGGTACAACCATGTGCAATACCTACTGCATTTGTTTTGTTAGCAATTTCAACTAATTTTTTTGAAATTAAAGGTCTTGATAATGCAGATACAAGGGGATATGTGCCTTCATACATTAAATTGCCTTTGATTGCATATGAAACAAAATCTTCACTAAATTCTTCTGTGGCATCAATAATGTGACATTCAACTGCGCCCATATCTAAAGCTTTTTGATGCACTAAATCTAAATCTTTACCCTCGCCGACGTCCAGACAACAAGCTACGATATCATAGCCTTTATCTATCAACCATTTCACTGCAACACTTGTATCTAAACCGCCCGAATATGCTAAAACTATTTTTTCCTTCATACCATTACACCTCAATTGAATTTTTTAATATGTTGTTTATAAATTTGATATTAGTAAGTATAGCAGAAGAGTAATGAAAATTAAACCATTTTTATACATAAATATGCAAATTGTAGAAATTTCTTACAATTTAACTGTCTGTTTGTATATTGAATTATAGGTGTTTTGGAGTTATATGCGTTTTATGAAGATGTATATATAAGTGAATATATAATTGGATGTTCTGTCTGTTGTATAAGAAATGAATAAGCTAAAATAATTATAAAAAATTTTGTTTTGTAGGCTAGTTGTTTGAATAGTCAAAATAAACTTAGTAAAATATGTATGAAATCAAAAACACTGGAGGCAATTTAGATGACTCATATTCAATTAGATTATGGTAAAACTTTAGAATTTTTCGGCGAACATGAATTAAAACAACAAAAAGATATTGTTAAATCAATTCATCATACAATTCATGAAGGAACAGGTGCTGGTAGTGATTTCTTAGGTTGGATTGATTTACCTGTTAATTATGATAAAGAAGAATTTTCACGTATATTAGAAGCTTCTAAACGTGTCAAAAATAATTCAGATGTATTTGTTGTAATTGGTATTGGTGGTTCATATTTAGGTGCACGTGCTGCAATTGAAATGTTGACACCGGCATTTAGAAATAGTAATGAATATCCTGAAATTGTCTTTGTAGGTAATCATTTATCTTCGACATATACACAAGAGTTAATTAGTTATTTAGATGGTAAAGATTTTTCAGTAAATGTTATTTCTAAATCTGGTACTACAACAGAACCAGCAGTTTCATTTAGACTATTTAAACAAATCTTAGAAAATAAATATGGTAAAGAAGAAGCAAAACAACGTATTTTTGCTACTACTGATAAAGAAAAAGGTGCATTAAAACAATTAGCAACAAATGAAGGCTATGAAACATTTGTAGTGCCGGATGATATTGGTGGACGTTACTCAGTTTTAACTGCAGTAGGTTTATTACCAATCGCTGTCGCAGGTATTGATATTGAAGCAATGATGGGCGGGGCTGCAAAAGCGCGACAAGAGCTCTCTTCTGAAAACTTAGAAGATAATATTGCATATCAATATGCTAGTATCCGTAACATTTTATATGCTAAAGGTTATGACACTGAAATGTTAATCAATTATGAACCTTCAATGCAATATTTTAACGAGTGGTGGAAACAATTATTTGGTGAATCAGAAGGTAAAGATTACAAAGGCATCTATCCATCCAGTGCAAATTATACAACTGATTTACATTCACTTGGACAATATGTACAAGAAGGTCGTCGTTTCTTATTTGAAACTGTTGTCAAAGTAAATACCCCAAAGCATAATATTACAATTGAAGAAGATAGTGACAATTTAGATGGTTTAAACTATTTAGCAGGTAAAACAATTGATGAAGTGAACACTAAAGCCTTTGAAGGTACTTTATTAGCACATACTGATGGTGGCGTGCCAAATGTAGTGATCAATGTTCCACAATTAGATGAAGAAACATTTGGTTATCTCGTTTATTTCTTTGAAATGGCTTGCGCAATGAGTGGCTATCAACTTGGTGTAAATCCGTTTAACCAACCTGGTGTAGAAGCATATAAACAAAATATGTTTGCATTATTAGGTAAACCAGGTTTTGAAGATAAAAAAGAAGCATTAGAAAAACGTCTATAATGTTATCTGTGCATTAGATTAATAAGTGACTGAGAAAATGATTTCCGCATTGAAAATGCGGAAATTTTTTTATGTGCTATTTTATAAAAAAACTTATCATTTGTGTGTAATGTCATTTACTGTTTTGGTACTTGAGACTGATATTTACACAAAAGTATACATAATTGTTTTAAAATCGCTATAATACACTTATAATAATCGTTGACTAACATTGGTAGGGATTGATGAAATGACTCAAGAACAAGTGCAGTATTGGTTTGATTTATTTGGTAGTTTAGGTTATATCGTAGGATTTTTATTGCCTTTTATTGAAGCATTTATCCCAGTACTACCTATTATTGTATTTGTGATTGTGAATGTGAATGCATTTGGATTTTTGATGGGTACATTATTAGCATGGTTGGGTACTGTTTTAGGAAGTTATCTTGTATTTTTAGGATTTCGCAAATTGAACCATACACGTTATATGAAAAAATTACAGCGACGCACCTCGGTTCAAAGGTTAATACATTTTATAGATAGAAAAGGCGTTATTCCTATTTTCATTCTATTATGTTTCCCCTTTACCCCAATTGCATTAGTAAACTTGGTCGTAAGCTTGTCGCATATCAGAGCACACGTTTATCTGGTAGTATTGTTCAGTTCGAAATTGATAATGATTGGTTTGATTGGATGGTTAGGCAATGATATTACGACGCTATTTACACAGCCTTTAAGGTTGGTCATCATCATTATTGTTATTATTGTCGTTTGGTTTATAGGTAGAAAACTTGAACGATATTTTATGCATTCTCCAGAGGAGTGACAATTTGAGTAAGGTAGTAAAACATTTGATTTCTATAATATTTGCGATTATTATTGTAATATTGATTCAGACTTTTATTATTACAGGAGCAGTCATACAAGATAAAAGTATGACGCCAACGTTGAAACAAAATGATCGTGTGATTATTAATAAAATCAAGACGACTTTTAATATGTTAAAGCTTAACGATATCATCATGTACCATAAAGGTGACGATGTACATATTGGTAGAATTATCGGGAAGCCTGGCCAATCTATAACCTTTAAAAATAATCAGTTGTATAGAGATGACAGACAAGTAGATGAAATGTATACTGAGTCAAGTATGAAAGATTTATCTCTCAGAAATATTAAAGGCTCTGAAGGAGATATAATTCCACCAGGCGAATATTTTGTACTGAATGATAATCGGGAACTAAAAAACGATTCAAGAACAGAGGGTTTTGTTCGACAAGAGGACATTATTGGTGATGTAAGTTTAAGGTATTACCCTTTAAGCAACTTCACAGTAAACTTTAAATAAATAGACGAGGTGTAAAAAGTGAAAAAAGAAATACTAGAATGGATTGTGTCAATTGCTGTCGCAGTAGCGTTAGTCCTATTGATTACAAATTTTGTTGCAAAATCATACACAGTCAAAGGGGATTCTATGGACCCAACCTTAAAAGATGGTGAACGCGTAGTTGTAAATATGATTGGTCAAAAACTAGGTCATTTAGAAAAGGGAAATGTCATTGTATTCCACGCTAATAAGGAACAAGATTATGTAAAACGTATTATTGGTACGTCTGGAGATAACATCGAATATAAAAAAGATCAATTATATGTTAATGGTAAAAAAGTTGATGAACCTTATTTAGATTACAATGAAAAACACAAACTAGGTGAATATATTACAGGTACTTATAAAACAAAAGAAATCAATCAGGTTGATGGAAAAAACAAAATTCCAAAAGGGAAATTGTTAGTATTAGGCGATAATCGAGAAGTGAGTAAGGATAGCCGCTCATTTGGTTTGATTGATGAAGATAAGGTAGTAGGTAAAGTTTCATTTAGATATTGGCCATTAAATAAAATGACATTTGGATTTAACCCAGATGTCAGTTATGAATAGATAGCATATGTGTATACTTCCTGAGACATAAAAATGTCTCAGGTTTTTCTATATATTAATGTTGTTCAATTTGTGCTTTGTGAACCTTTTGAATGACACCTTTCCAATATTAAACATACACAGTATATCATTCATTTATGAACTTAAATGTAGGTAAATCACATAGACTATTAAACAAAGTGTAATGCCTAATATGTTAAAATATGAATCAAAGGAGTTGTTGAACGCAATGGAATTTAATGCTTATATTGGGAGAGCTGGCACTGGTAAATCGCACAGTGTAATAGAAGAAATAAAAACTAAAATGAAACAAAATCCATTAGGTGATCCTATTATCTTAATCGCACCTACACAAAACACGTTTCAGTTAGAGCAAGCTTTTGTAAAAGATCCATCATTATATGGCAGTTTGAGAACTGAAGTGCTCCATTTTGAACGTTTAAGTCACCGTGTTTTTCAAGAAGTTGGTGGATTAACAGAACAACAGTTATCCAAAGTTGGTACTGAAATGATGATTTATGACATTATTCAACAACATCAGTCAGAATTGAAATTATATCATTCTCAAGTAAAATACTATGGCTTTAGTGAAAAATTATATGAGCAAATTCAAGATTTTAAAAAATATGCAGTTTCTCCACAACATATTGAAGATTATATAGCAACCAACCACTTACAAACGAGGACTAAACACAAATTAGAAGACATCGCGTTAATATATAAACATTTAGAAGATAGGATTCGTGGCGAGTATGTTTCTACTGAGGATAGTTTGCAACGATTTATTGAGGTGATGAACCAATCCGATTGGTTGCAACGTGCTGAGATTTACATTGATGGATTTCATAACTTTTCTACAATTGAATATCAAATCATTCGTTCATTAGTTCAGCATACCAAGCAAGTTACGGTTGCTTTAACTACAGATGGAGATAAAGATGTTTTTAGT
Source organism: Staphylococcus ureilyticus (assembly GCF_002902235.1). Lineage (GTDB taxonomy): Bacteria > Bacillota > Bacilli > Staphylococcales > Staphylococcaceae > Staphylococcus > Staphylococcus ureilyticus. The sequence goes on along the minus strand of NZ_PPRL01000064.1, from coordinate 8,880 downwards.
TTATTTAGAAAGTCGTCAGAATCATTAACACAAATGCAGGCCATCGCAAATGATTTGAATATCCATTTAAATGTTAAACCATTTTATCAACAACAAAGATTTATTCATAATGACTTATCGCATTTAGAGAAAAATTTTAATGCATTGCAATTTGAACCTATTGCATCAACAGGTCATATCTCTATCCTAGAATCATCAGTGATGCGAGAAGAAATAAATGAAGTTGCTAGAAGGATTTTAAAAGAAAACCGTGAATTAGGTAGACGTTTTCAAGATATTGCTATTTTATATAGAGATGAATCATATGCCTACTTAATGGAATCGATATTACCACAATACGATATACCTTATAACATTGACGTCAAGGCTTCTATGACTCATCATCCTATAATGGAAATGTTTCGCTCGTTAATTGAAGTGCTTCAGACAAATTGGAACTTTGAGCCTCTAATGCGTTTGTTTAAGACGAATATTTTAACTAAAAAATTTAAAGACAGCCAGTACTTAATTGATATTTTAGAAAATTTTGTATTAGAACGTGGTATTTATGGAAAACGTTGGATAGATGATAAATATTTCCAAGTTGAACAATTTAGGAAAATGGGTTTAAAACGACAACCATTAACAGAAGAAGAACGTGAAACATTTGAAAGGGTTATTCAGTTAAAAACAGATGTGATAGATAAAATTATGCGCTTTGAAAATCAAATGGCTGATGCAACCACAGCTGTTGATTTTGCAACAGCGTTTTACGAAGCTATTGAATCGTTCGATTTGCCCAGTCAGTTAATGACAGAACGTGATACGTTAGACGCTGAAGGCGAACACCGTAAATCAGAAGAAATTGATCAAATATGGCATGGATTTATTCAAACATTAGATGATTTAGTTACGGTTTTTGGAACTCAAAATTTAACAAAAAGTAGATTTTTAGAGTTATTAGATATTGGTTTGGATCAATTGGAATTTGTAATGATTCCCCAAACACTTGATCAAGTTAGCATTGGTACAATGGATCTAGCAAAAGTTGATAATAAAGAACATGTGTATTTAGTTGGGGTCAATGATGGCGTTTTACCACAGACTGTGAATGCTTCAGGCTTAATAACAGATGAGGAGAAAAAATATTTTGAAGAACAAGCTGATATCGAATTAAGTCCAACATCAGATATATTACAAATGGATGAAGCATTTGTTTGCTATATTGCTATGACACGAGGGCGTTCAGAGGTGACATTTTCATATTCCTTAATGGGATCAAATGGGGATGAAAAAGAAGCGAGCCCATTTTTAGGTCAAATTCAGCAATTGTTTACAGATCTTGAAGTACAAAACATCCATCGTCAACATCAAGCAAATCCGCTAACGTTAATGGAACATCCACATCAAACAAAAATTGCATTATTTGAATCACTTAAAGCTTGGCTTGATGAAGAAATCGTCGCAGATACGTGGTTAGATACATACCAAGTTATGAGGGATGATGAGCAGTTAAATGAAGGGCTTACTTATTTGTTATCAGCACTCACTTACGATAATAAAACTGTACAATTAAGTGAATCTTTATCAAAAGATTTATATGGTACGACTATAAATGCTAGTGTATCACGTTTTGAAGGGTATCAATCATGTCCATTTAAGCATTTTGTTTCACATGGTTTACGACTTAATGAACGAACAAAATATAAACTAGAAAACTTTGATTTAGGTGATATATTCCATCAAGTATTAAAATTTATCTCTGAAAAAATTAATGGCGACTTTAAGAATTTAAACATCAAGCAAATTCACAAATTGACGAGTGACGCGTTATCTGAAATCCTACCAGAGATACAATTTAATCTATTAAATTCAACAGCTTATTATCGCTATTTGTCACAGCGCATTGGTTCAATAGTAGAAACAACTTTAACGGCGTTAAAATATCAAGGTAGTTATAGTAAATTCACACCGCAACGCTTTGAAGCCAGTTTCAGAAAAAAACCTAGGGACAATCAAGAACTGTATGCGCAGCCTTTACAAACTAAACAAGGGGTTCCTATCAACATTCGAGGACAAATTGACAGGATAGATACGTATAACCACGGAAATGAAAGTTTTGTGAATATTATTGATTACAAATCATCAAAATATAGTGGGACCTTAGATTTAACAAAAGTATATTATGGCATGCAAATGCAAATGATGACTTATATGGATATTGTATTACAAAATAAAGCAAGGCTCGGCCTAACCAATATGACTAAGCCGGGTGGGTTATTGTACTTTCATGTCCATGAACCACGTATTAAACTTGCGTGGAATGAATTAAATGAAACGAAAAGGGATTTAGAATTTATTCAATCCTTTAAATTAAGTGGCTTATTAAATAGTGACGAAACAGTATTGGATGCTTTTGATACTCGAATAGAACCTAGCTATAATTCAGATATTGTACCTTTAGGTTTAAAAAAAGATGGAGGCATTAAATCTAATAGTAAGGTCGCGGACGAAAAGACGATTTATAAATTAATTCAACATAATAAGCAAAATTTTATAGAAACAGCATCTAATATTATGGATGGTCACACAGAAGTAGCGCCAATGAAATATAATCAAACACTGCCATGTGATTTCTGTAACTATAAACCAGTCTGTCATGTTGATGGCATGATTGACAGTAAACGCTATAGAACCGTAGACGAAACAATCAACCCAATTGAAGCAGTACAAAATATGGAGTTAGAAAGTGAGGAAGAAGAATGATCAGTGAGATTCCTGTAAAACCAGCTGGCACAAGATGGACCGATAATCAGTGGAAAAGTATCTTTGCAAAGGATCAAGACATACTTGTAGCAGCAGCTGCAGGTTCTGGTAAAACAGCGGTTTTAGTAGAACGCATCATTCAACGCATTCTTAGAGATAAGGTCGATGTAGATCGTTTATTAGTCGTAACGTTTACTAATGCAAGTGCAAGAGAGATGAAGCAACGTGTAGATCAACGAATACAAGAAGCATTTATTGAATCACCTGATAATACGCATTTAAAGAATCAGCGCATCAAAATTCACCAAGCTCAAATTTCTACACTACACAGTTTTTGTTTAAAGTTAATTCAGCAACATTACGATGTATTGGATATTGATCCAAACTTTAAAACAAGTGGTGAAGCGGAAAATATTTTATTACTAGAACAAACCATAGATGAGGTTTTAGAACAACATTATGACATCTTAGACCCTCATTTTGTTGATTTAACTGAACAGTTGTCCTCAGATAGGAATGATGAACAACTCAGAGACATTGTAAAAAAAATGTATTTCTTTAGTGTTGCTAACCCCAATCCTTTGAATTGGTTAAGCGGTCTTGCAACACCATATAAAGATGAAGTGGAGCAGGAAGCGTTATTAAAATTACTTAATGAGTTGGCCATGATATTTATGGAGTCTGCCTTAGAGTCATTAAATAAAAGTTATGATTTATTTATGATGCTGGAACAAGTCGATAAACAAATTGCAGTTATTGAAAAAGAACAACAATTTTTAAACAAAGCTATGGAAAATGGCCATATCAATCATGAAGCAATCGTACAACACGAATTTGAAAAAACATTTCCTCGAAAAGATAAAAAAATTAAAGAAGCGAACGAAATGATGATAGATGCTTATGATGATGGTAAAGCATATTATGATAATTATAAAAAATTAGTGTCAAAAGTTAAGAATGATTATTTTTCAAGGTCTTCAGAAAATCTAAAAGAAGATATGCAACGTTTAGCGCCTAGAGTGTCTTATCTTAGCCTTATTACAAAGGATGTCATAGAACTTTTTAATCAAAAAAAGCGCAGTCGAAATATTTTAGATTTCTCGGATTATGAACATTTTGCTTTAAAAATTTTAACAAATGATGATGGTTCACCTTCAATGATTGCACAATCTTATCGTGAACAGTTTGATGAAATATTAGTAGATGAATATCAAGACACAAACAGAGTACAAGAAAAGATTTTGTCATGTATTAAACGTGGTGAGGAACATGATGGCAACTTATTCATGGTAGGGGACGTCAAACAGTCGATTTATAAATTTAGACAAGCAGATCCTAGTTTGTTTATCGAAAAGTATAATCGTTTTACTGTAGATGGTTCATCATATGGCTTACGTATAGATTTATCACAAAATTTCCGTTCAAGATTAGAAGTGTTAACGACAACTAATTATTTATTTAAACATATGATGGATGAATTTGTAGGAGAGATTAACTATGATGATGCAGCACAGTTATATTATGGAGCTCCCTTTGACAACAATCCATATGATGTGAATTTAAATATGTTAGTAGAAGATGCATCTTCTGAGTTAAATGGTTCTGAACAAGAAGCAGAATATATTGTACAACAAGTTGAAAAAATAATGAATACACGTGAAATCTTTGATATTAAAGCCCAACAATATCGAAAGCCTAACTACAAGGACATTGTTATTTTAGAAAGATCATATGGGCAAGCACGAAAAATACAACAAGCATTTAAGGATCATAATATTCCGTTCCATGTTAATAGTAAAGAAGGTTATTTTGAACAAACAGAAGTGCAACTGATATTGTCTTTTTTAAGAACAATCGACAACCCACTACAAGATATTTATTTAGTTGGTTTAATGCGTTCAGTTAT
>NZ_PPRL01000064.1:0-4219 GCF_002902235.1 Staphylococcus ureilyticus | reverse complement strand
TACCAATTTACAGAAGACGAATTATCAAACATTAGAGTATTTAGTCCTCATGATGATTATTTTTATCAATCTATCCAACATTATATGAAAAATGACGTGGCAAATAAGAAATTGGTCAAAAAATTAGAAGTATTTTTAAAAGATATAGCTATGTATCAATCTTACAGTCAAAATCATCCTGTATATCAACTTATTGATAAATTTTACAATGATCACTATGTTATACAATATTTTAGTGGACTTATTGGTGGCAAAGGTCGACGTGCGAATTTATATGGTTTGTTTAATAAAGCAGTAGAATTTGAAAATTCTAGTTTTCGTGGTCTATATCAATTTATTCGATTTATTGATGAACTTATGGAGCGAGGAAAAGATTTCGGTGAAGAAAACATCATAGGTCCTAATGATGATGTTGTGAGAATGATGACAATCCATAGCAGTAAGGGGCTAGAATTTCCATTTGTTATTTACTCTGGCTTATCGCGTAAGTTTAGAAGAGATGACTTACATAAACCTGTGATTTTAAATCAAAATTATGGACTTGGAATGACGTATTTTGATGTAGAATCAAATTTAGCTTATCCTTCATTATCATCAGTCACTTTGAAAGCAATCGCAGAAAAAGAAATGGTCTCAGAAGAGATGAGATTAATTTATGTGGCATTGACACGTGCTAAGGAACAATTATTTTTGATTGGCCGTGTTAAAGATGAGAAAGAATTAACACAATTAGAGCAGGTTTCTGTTTCGGAAACACATTTACCAGTCAGTTATCGGATTACAGCCCAAAGACCGATTGATATGATATACCCAATATTAGCAAAATATCAATCATCATCTTTACCAAGAGAGATGCGTTTTGAGCAATCAATAGAAGATGTTGATTCAACGATGAAACCTTATGTGAATTTGACTACAGAATTTTATGAAGATATTGCTTCAGAACAAGTTATTTCAGATAGTGAACAGCGTACAGTTAGTGATATTGAGTATATAAATAGTGGCAATGACACATTAAAAACGCAAATACATCAGCAATTAAGTTACGTCTATCCATATCAAGAAGCTATGATGAAACCTTCAAAACAGTCCGTTTCTGAATTAAAACGACAATTAGAAACAGAACAAGCGGATACAAATTATGATAGAGTTCGTCAGTATCGTATTGGCACAACTTCATATGAAAGACCAGCTTTCTTAAGTCAACAAACAAAGAGAAAAGCAAATGAAATAGGGACATTAATGCATACGGTAATGCAGCATTTACCATTTAAAGAAGAAAGGCTGACAGCAGAAGAAATTGGAATATTTGTTGACCAATTAATAGTTAAGGCGATCATACCTAAAGATGCAAAAGCTGATATTCAATTTGATGATATTTATAAATTTGTTGAGAGTGACTTGTATCTTTCGATTGCTCAAAGTGATTATATTTATCGTGAATTACCTTTCGTTGTGAATCAAGCAAAAGTAGACCAGTTGAAAGATGTAGAAACAGACGCATCAATCATTCAAGGGATGATTGATTTGATTTTTATTAAAGATCAGCAATATTACTTTGTTGATTATAAAACAGATGCATTTAATAGACGCTTGCATATGTCAGATGAAGAAGTTGGAAATCAATTGCGTGCGCGTTATAAAATACAAATGGAATACTATAGAAATACCTTACAGACCATACTTGGCGAACCTGTTAAAGGTTATTTATACTTCTTTAAATTTGGTCAGCTTTCAATAGATGATAAATCGATTAAATAATGCTTTGATAAAGGAGTGCTAAACAGTGTCGACACAGCAGAGAATATTCGAACTGGATGCATTACGTGGATTCAGTTTGTTAGGTATTGTATTGATGAATATATTGACATTTAGTATGCCATATGAGGAATCATTTTTACCGGATTTAGTGAAAGGGATAGATCAAAGTATATTAAGAGTTATTACACTGTTTGTAATCAGTTCTTTTTATCCTATTTTCACCTTTTTATTTGGTTATAGTTTAGCCATTATGTACAAACATAGTCAGAGAAGAGCGATGAAATATTATCCCTTTATTTATAGAAGATTAACTTTTTTATTAATATTAGGTGCATTACACGGTTTTTTACTATTTTCAGGGGATATTTTGTTCAGTTATGCATTTACAGGGATGATTGCAGTATTATGTATTAAAAAAAGTAGCAAGAAACTCTTTAAAATAGGTGTTATTTTATATGCAATAAAAGTATTTATCTTAATTTTACCTACTTTTTTAGTAACATACTTAGATGATCCATATAGTACTATTAATATAAGCGGATTTAATGTTTCTGAAATCGTCAATCTAAAGCAAAGTGGCGAATATTTTAACTATTTAAAAGTAAATGTTGTAGAAAATACCTATAATATTATAGATACAATAACTTTTTCTGCATATTTTGAATTTTTACCGTATGTGTTTTTAGGAATGGCAGCACAAAAATACAACTTGGTTGAAAAGGTACAATTCGCACAAAATCGTCATCGTCACGTTTTATATGCATGCCTTATGTTAATTGTTGGATACGCTTTTAAATTGCCATATGTAGTGGACATTGGAAACCAAGCTTTTGCAATCATTAGTGCTATGATTGGTGGGCCACTTGTAGCATTTGGCTACATATTATTATTTATCTATTGTTGCCGATTTAAGCAGTTTTCCAAAACCGTAAATATCTTTAAATACCCAGGTAAGTTGAGTCTAACAGTATACTTAATGCAAAGTTTTATTTTTACATTTATTTATGTAGGTTTAGGTTTATATAATAAGTTACCACTGTATGAATCTTATTTAATCGTGTTGGTTGTTTATAGCTTACAACTAATTTTCTGCTATGTGTATCTGAAATTTTATAGGTACGGCCCTATTGAATGGTTGTGGCGTAAAGTGACTTATTTAAAATAACGATACAATATCATGTCTATGTTTATTGAATTTTTTGAAAATAATGGGTATTTATTTGTGATTTGTTACTAAATATAGTTATAATATGTAATAAGATATAGATGAGGAGCTGATATTGAATGAAATTTCTATCATTCAGACATAATGAACAGACATCTTATGGTGTGAAAGTTAAAAGAGAAGAAGCTGCTTGGGACTTGAAAAAAGTCTTTGCAGATTTTGCGGAAGGGGACTTTCATCCTAAGACATTATTGAATGGTCTTCAACAAAACCAAATATTAGATTTCCAAGAACAGGTTCGTAAAGCAGTCGTTGCGGCAGAAGATAGTGGTAGAGGTGAAGAATATAAAGTCGCATTTGCAGATATTGAATTTTTACCACCGGTCACGCCAACAAATAATGTGATTGCTTTTGGACGTAATTATCAAGACCATGCTAGTGAATTAAATCATGAGGTACAACGTTTATACGTCTTCACAAAAGCAGCTTCATCGTTAACTGGTGATAATAGTGTAATACCAAATCATAAAGATATTACAGATCAGTTAGATTATGAAGGTGAACTGGGTATTGTGATAGGTAAATCTGGTGAGAAAATTCCTAAAGCTTTAGCACTTGACTATGTATATGGCTATACAATCATTAATGATATTACTGACCGCAAAGCCCAAAATGAACAGGATCAAGCATTCTTATCTAAAAGTTTAACTGGTGGTTGCCCAGTTGGTCCATATATAGTAACTAAAGATGAATTACCGACACCTGAAGATGTAAATATTGTAACTAAAGTAAACAATGAAATTCGTCAAGATGGTAATACAGGAGAAATGATTCTTAAAATCGATGAATTGATTGAAGAGATTTCGAAATATGTAGCATTACATCCTGGTGATATTATTGCTACTGGTACACCAGCTGGTGTGGGGGCAGGTATGACACCGCCTAAATTTTTACAACCAGGTGATGAAGTAAAAGTAACGATTGATAATATTGGTACTTTAACAAATGTCATAGCAGAAAAATAATAATAAATGAATTAGGCTAATTATAATAAGTTAGCCTAATTTTTTTGATATAAAGTAATGATGTTGCTATAAATTGAAAATGAAGATAAAATGTGAAGTGCAGAACTTTTTTTGAAAAATATTTACTTTTTCAGTATGATTAAAAAAGTACGCTTTTAATTTTATAATTAAAAGTAACAATGTATTGATATTTTTATAAAGTAAAAATAGTGTGGGGGTATTAAATATGTTACATATGCATATTGCAAGTTGGGTATTGCTAATTATC
>NZ_PPRL01000063.1 GCF_002902235.1 Staphylococcus ureilyticus | reverse complement strand
GCAGTACCGTTCGGTACGCTATTTATCTTCTCTTGAGCCGTTTCCTTCGCTGTTTCTAATGTTTGTATTAACGCATCTACTGCTGCTTTTTCATCTGGCGTCACTAATCCATCTGCTGTAATCTCAGATAACTTCGTATCAACTGCTGTTTTTGCTTGTTCTGCACTTACCACTGCTTGAGACGCTTCGGATAATTGGTCTGTATCTAAGACTCCATTACCATCCACATCATTTACTTCTGGTGACGTTACTGATGTGATGTTATCCAGTCTTGTTTGTAGCGCATCTTTACCTGCAGTGCCATTCGGTACACTATTCACTTTCTCTTGGGCTGTTTGTTTTGCACTTTCTAATGCTTGGATTAACGCATCTACTTCGGCTTTTTCATCTGGCGTTACTAGACCATCAGATATTACCTCTGTTAGCTTATTGTCCACTGCTGTTTTTGCTTGTTCTGCATTCACTACGGCTTGAGACGCTTCGGATAATTGATCTGTATCCAAGACTCCGTTACCATCTGCATCATTTACTTCTGGTGATGTTACTGACACGATGTTATCTAATCTTGTTTGTAAATCGTCTTTACCTGCAGTACTATATGGTACGCTATTTACCTTCCCTTGTGCCGCTTGTTTCGCACTTTCTAATCCTTGGATTAGCGTATCTATTTCGGATTTCTCATCTGGCGTCACTAAGCCGTCTGATGTTACTTCTGCCAATTTCGTATCCAATGCGTTTTTTGCTTGTTCTGCATTCACTACAGCTTGCATTGCTTCAGACAATTGGTCTGTATCCAAGACTCCGTTACCATCTACATCGTTTACTTCTGGTGACGTTACAGATGAGATACTATCCAATCTTGTTTGTAAATCACCTTTACCTGCAGT
>NZ_PPRL01000062.1 GCF_002902235.1 Staphylococcus ureilyticus | reverse complement strand
CGATTATATTAGTGTAAAAGTGGTATTAATAACTAATAAAAGTTAAACACAATAGGGGATATAATATGTTTATTAAAGAAACGTTTGAAAATATTACAATACAAGTTTTTGAAGAAAAATATAAAACAGCTGTATGTCATTTTAAATTAAGTGAGCGCCAACAGATATATTCTTCATTGCCAAAAGATGTGCTTAGTGATGCGTTGAAGGATAACGACCGAGTAGCTAATATTGCTTTGAATGATGAAGGAGAAGTAGTAGGTTTTTTTGTCTTACATCAATATTATCAACATGAAGGCTATGATACACCTAAACAAGTTATATATGTTCGTTCTTTATCTGTAAACGAAGATTTTCAAGGGTTTGGGTATGGTACAAAAATGATGATGTATTTGCCACAATATGTTCAAAAGCTATTTCCAAATTTTAATCATTTATACTTAGTTGTAGATGCGGAAAATAAAGGTGCATGGAATGTATATGAACGTGCAGGTTTTATGCATGCTGCCACAAAAGAAGAAGGCCCGATCGGCAAAGAACGTCTATATTATTTAGATTTAGATTCTAAGCATGTATCTTCTTTAAAGCTAACAGCAAATGGAGATACATCACCTTATGATGTGCATATTATTGATATGATGAAAGACGATAATAAGGTAGGTTTTATAGCAATTGAGCAACATGAACAGCGTATGAATATTAATTCAATTGAAGTTGATAAAGCAGAGAGACATAACGGTATAGCGGAAAGTGCATTGAGACAATTACCTACATATATTCGAAAACATTTTGAAGGTATAAAACTAATAACAATAACACTTTATGGGGAAAATAATGAATTAAAACCACTATGTATAAACAGTAATTTTGTTGAAATTGAAAAGGCAGAAGATTTTTCTGTTTTTGAAAAATATATTAATTATTAATAGTGTTTGCGAAATCAGGGATTGTCATTTATAATTTACTTTTGTTATTATTACTTAAGATGAATAGTACTGATTTGGATAAATGCATAAATGCCTCTGAAAGGAAGAATAAATAATGAGAATTCAAGATTACACTAAAGAAATGGTTGACGAGAAATCATTTATTGATATGGCCTACACATTATTACTTGAAAAAGGCGATACAATGAACTTATATGATATTATTGACGAATTTAAAGCTTTAGGTCATTACGAAGACCACGAAATTGAAAATAGAATTGTTCAATTCTATACAGACTTAAACACAGATGGTCGTTTCCTAAATGTTGGAGAAAACATATGGGGCTTACGTGATTGGTATTCAGTTGCCGATATTGAAGAAAAAATAGCACCAACTATCCAAAAATTCGACATTTTAGACGATGACGATGAAGAAGATAAAACATTAAAATTACTTGGTGAAGATGAGGCAGACGACGATGATGACATCCCAGCAGTCACTGATGACCAAGAGACAATCGAAGAACCTGATGAAGAAGAAGTTGACGAAGAGATTCCTGAAAATGAAATCGTTATTGATGAAGACGATGACGAAGATGAAGATTTAGAAGAAGACGAAGATGAATATGATGAAGAGGAAGAAGACGAAGAAGACGAAGAAAATTAATCAATAATCTATCAATATTCATTTGACTTTTTCTGCGAAAATGATAAAATTTTATTCGGGCTCCTTTAATTAGGACGACGTGTATAAATATTATACGCTCCCCCTTGCAAATACTGTGAGAGGGAGCGATTTTTTTATTTGAATGACTATACAAATTTTATAAAATTTTAATTTATGACGTTATTTTTAGTGAATATAATGACATTTAAAAATTATAACGCTTAGACGGTTACATAAATTATAACTATTTCAATGATTAATGAAACATGCCATAAATTTTTGTTGGTATTGTGGGAATGACTGTTTTAATAATAGGAGGCAGAAAATGACAAAATTTATTTTTGTAACTGGTGGGGTTGTATCTTCACTAGGTAAAGGTATCACAGCAGCATCTTTAGGACGTTTATTAAAAGATAGAGGATTAAAAGTTACAATACAAAAATTTGATCCTTATTTAAATGTTGATCCAGGTACAATGAGTCCATACCAACACGGTGAAGTATTTGTTACTGATGATGGTGCGGAAACAGATTTAGACTTAGGACATTATGAAAGATTTATTGACATTAATTTAAATAAGTATTCAAATGTTACTGCTGGTAAAGTTTATTCACATGTTTTGAAAAAAGAACGCCGTGGTGATTATCTAGGTGGTACGGTTCAAGTAATTCCTCATATTACAAATGAAATTAAAGAGCGTTTACTTTTAGCAGGAGAAAGTACGAATGCTGATGTAGTTATTACTGAAATTGGCGGTACTACTGGAGATATTGAATCATTACCATTTATAGAAGCGATTAGACAAATTCGTAGTGACTTGGGTCGTGAAAACGTCATGTACGTACATTGTACACTTTTACCATTTATAAAAGCTGCCGGTGAAATGAAAACAAAACCCACACAACATAGTGTTAAAGAACTTCGTGGGTTGGGTATTCAACCAGACTTAATCGTAGTACGTACAGAATATGAATTAACACAAGATTTAAAAGATAAAATTGCTTTATTCTGTGATATTAACAAAGAAAGTGTCATTGAATGTCGCGATGCAGATTCACTCTATGAAATTCCATTACAATTAAGTAAGCAGGACATGGATGATATTGTAATTCAACGCTTAGAACTTAACGCTAAGTATGATACTCAGTTAGATGAATGGCAGTATTTACTAGATACAGTAAACAGTTTAGATGGCAAAATAACTATCGGTTTAGTTGGTAAATATGTAAGTCTTCAAGATGCTTATTTATCAGTAGTTGAATCGTTAAAACATGCAGGTTATCCATTTAAAAAGGATATTGAAGTTAAGTGGATAGATTCTAGTGAAGTAACTGATGAAAATGTACATGATATACTGAATGATGTTGATGGTATTTTAGTTCCTGGTGGATTTGGATTCAGAGCAAGTGAAGGAAAAATATCCGCTATCAAATACGCGAGAGAGAATAATGTACCATATTTCGGTATCTGCTTAGGAATGCAACTTGCTACAGTAGAGTTTGCAAGAAATGTGCTTGGCTTAGAAAATGCACACTCTGCAGAATTAGATCCCTCAACGCCACATCCGATCATTGACCTATTGCCCGAACAGAAAGACATTGAAGATTTAGGTGGTACGTTAAGATTAGGGCTATACCCATGTCATATTAAAGAAGGAACTTTAGCGCATAAAATTTATGACGCAGTAGATATAGAAGAAAGACATCGTCATCGCTATGAGTTCAATAATGAATATAGAGATCAACTAGAAAAAAAAGGTATGATTTTCTCTGGAACTAGTCCAGATGGTAGATTGATTGAAATGGTAGAAATTCCTGAAAATGATTTCTTCGTTGCATGTCAATTTCATCCAGAATTCTTATCTAGACCTAATCGACCACAACCTATATTCAAAGCATTTATAGAAGCATCATTGAATCATCAACAAACAAAGTAAATATTGATTAAAAAGGCTGAAACGATGACATTCGTTTCAGCCTTTTTAAAGTTAGTTTGTTTATTAAATTTGATGAGATATGAAGAATAATAGTGATTTAGATGTTAAAGATTTAAATCTCTAACCATTTCAACCATTTGTGTATATATATCATAATAAATGTAGTTGAATGCAATTGGATGTGGTATAACAATTTTATCGTAATCTTCGGTATACACAATAGGTCTTGGTGTACTTAGATTAACAAAATGAAATAAATGATCTGGAAAATTTCCTGTTTTTGGTTTATTACAAATTAAGACAAAGTCTACATCATTTGCAATTAATGACTTAACATCATTTTCAACATTCTCAGTATAGTAAGGGGAAAAAAGAAACACTCTATCTGTTGTGTCAATATCTTCGAATGTATTAAGTGAGGATAATGCAACACTAGATTCTAACTTTTCATTACTATTTAAAATATAATTTTCAAAAAAATTCAAGTCCCCATAACCTTTAACAAACACATTACCTTCTCCGCCTATTGCTTGAATTAAGCATTGAGCTGCCATTTGAATATCTAAATCTTGTGCTTCAATTCGATTGAAAACACCATTTAATTGTGTGTTTAAAATTTTAGACATATATGTACCTCCGTTCTATTCACTCAACTTATTTTAAATAATGATAGAAAATATTGCAATTTTATATAAAAGTATGAATGCTAAAGACTGATTTAAATGGAATAAATTAAAAAATAAATTAAAAACGCTTACAAATGAATAGAAGAATGCAAATTGTTTGGGATTTTGATATAATTAAATTGTAAAAATATGTGCTCAATGCACTAAGGAGGAACTTTCATGCCTTTAGTTTCAATGAAAGAAATGTTAATCGATGCAAAAGAAAATGGTTATGCGGTTGGCCAATACAACTTAAATAACTTAGAATTTACACAAGCGATATTGGAAGCTTCACAAGAAGAAAATGCTCCAGTTATTTTAGGAGTTTCTGAAGGTGCAGCACGTTATATGGGCGGATTCTATACAGTAGTTAAAATGGTAGAAGGATTAATGCACGATAAAGAAATTACGGTTCCAGTGGCAATTCACTTAGACCATGGTTCAAGTTTTGATAAATGTAAAGAAGCTATCGATGCTGGATTTACATCAGTTATGATTGATGCTTCTCATGAGTCATTTGAAGATAACGTAGCAATTACATCAAAAGTAGTTGAATACGCTCACGAACATGGTGTATCAGTAGAAGCTGAATTAGGTACAGTAGGTGGACAAGAAGACGATGTTGTTGCTGAAGGTGTTATTTATGCAGATCCTAAAGAATGTCAAGAGCTTGTTGAAAGAACAGGTATTGATACTTTAGCACCAGCATTAGGTTCAGTTCACGGACCATATAAAGGTGAACCAAAATTAGGATTTAAAGAAATGGAAGAAATTGGTGCTTCAACTGGCTTACCATTAGTATTACATGGTGGAACTGGTATCCCAACTAAAGATATTCAAAAAGCGATTCCATTTGGCACTGCAAAAATCAATGTTAATACAGAAAATCAAATTGCTTCTGCAAAAGCAGTACGTGAAGCTTTAGACAATGATAAAGAAATGTATGATCCTCGTAAGTATTTAGGACCAGCACGTGAAGCGATTAAAACAACAGTAGTGGGTAAAATTAAAGAGTTTGGTACATCAAATAGAGCTAAATAATCTGCCTATAATAGAAAGATGCATATTTTAAAGTAATCTTGATGATTCAATCGATAAGGCTGTGACAATTTTTAATGTCGCAGTCTTATTTTTTTATGTTATAATCTATGAGCGTTAAAATTAAGCAAATTGAAAAATCAACATAAATTTTAAACAGAAATAAGATAAATAAGATTTGAATCCTATTAAATCGGGAATAAAAATATCATTATAGTATACATAAAAGTGAAGCAATACATAATTTAAAATTAAAAAAGTTTTGTTTCATTGGTGTGTTTTGCAAAGTTCATTTTTTTACTTTATAATGCAAATAATGTAATTAAATTGAAATACTGATTGAAAGGCAAAGGAGATCAAGCGAATGGCTCAAGAAGTAATAAAAATTAGAGGCGGTCAAACACTAAAAGGTGAAGTTAATAATCATGGTGCAAAAAATAGTGCTGTAGCAATCATTCCAGCTACAATTCTAGCGGAAGATAAAGTTACAATAGAAGGGTTACCACAAATCTCAGATGTTGAAACGCTTGTGAGTTTATTAGGTGATTTGAATATTGATGCAAAGCTAGACGGCACGACACTTGAAGTTGATCCAAATGAAATTGAAAATGCCCCATTACCTAATAATAAAGTAGAATCACTACGTGCTTCATATTATATGATGGGGGCAATGTTAGGTAGATTTAAAAAATGTGTAATTGGGTTGCCTGGCGGTTGTCCATTAGGTCCACGACCGATTGATCAACACATCAAGGGTTTTAAAGCATTAGGAGCGCATGTTGATGAATCCAGTGAAACATCTATGAAAATTGAAGCGGATCGTTTAATAGGTGCTAATATATTTTTAGATATCGTTAGTGTAGGTGCAACGATTAATATTATGTTGGCAGCAGTACGAGCTGAAGGACAAACTGTAATTGAAAACGCAGCGAAAGAACCAGAAGTGGTTGATGTAGCTAACTTCTTAACAAGTTTAGGCGCTAATATTAAAGGTGCTGGTACAAGTACAATCAAAATAAAAGGTGTTGAGCATTTACATGGATCACATCATCAAGTGATACCAGATAGAATTGAAGCAGGAACATATATGTGTATTGCCGCAGCTTGTGGTGAAGATATTGTGATAAATAATATTATCCCTACCCATGTTGAGCCATTAACTGTTAAGTTGAAAGAACTTGGTGTAAACATAAATGTTGGTGATGATAGTGTAACAATTAAGAGAAGCACACCATATTCTAGTGTAGATATTAAAACATTAGTATATCCAGGTTTTGCTACAGATTTACAACAACCTATTACGCCATTATTATTTATGGCTGATGGAGTTTCTTTTGTGACTGAAACAATCTATCCAGCTCGATTCAAGCATGTCGAAGAACTTAAAAATATGGGTGCTAATATTACATCAGATAATGGTACTGCAACAATCAAACCCTCTAAATTAACAGGTGCAGAAGTATACGCAAGTGATTTACGTGCAGGTGCTTGTCTAATTGTAGCTGGCCTATTAGCTGAAGGTGTTACTACAATTTATAATGTAAAACATATTTATCGTGGTTATACCAATATTGTTAAAACACTAAAATCACTTGGAGCAGACATTTGGACTGAAAAAATATAAAACATGTGGTATAATAATTATACTGAATGTATAAAGTACATTATAGTTTATGCAGTGGGGAAATATAATTGATATGAGGTGATGACCATGGAGGTTTGCCCTTATCTTGAAGAGACCTTTAAAATAGTAGGTAGAAGTTGGAACGGTCTTATCATTAATTACTTGTCTAGGTGCACGGAAAAATCTGCTCATTTTTCTGATATGAAACGTGATTTGAAAACAATTACGCCTCGTGCACTTAGCATAAAGCTCACAGACCTTAATGAATGGGGACTTGTAGAGAAAAAAATTATTTCTACTAGTCCTATGAACATTTTATATCAACTTACAGATAAAGGTGATGCCTTAGCATCGGCATTGGTTCCTATGGAAAAATGGGCCCAAGAATATATCGAGTTGGAAAGTGAATGATTTTAACTTTTTAATTTGACATTTTCATGTAATATTTTATTTGAATATGATTGTTATATCTAGTCTGTTTTTAACATACTAAGATTAGCTATAAAGAAATCTTTAATTAAAGGTTTCTTTATAGCTTTTTTATTTATTGTCGAATCATCTAATCTATAGTAGCGTTAAAATAATTTTGTTGATTAAGAGTGGATGTGCCAATTGACATGTCATGGTATGTTTAAATATTCTAAAAAAAGCAAAATTTTAAGGATATAAATGTTATTTCTAGTTGATATATAACGCAATAATGCTATTATAACTATGCACAAATTTCAGGCGTAAAACCCTGTAATAACAACGTTTGCAATGATTTGGAATGAGCAGATATGTTTTAAAATTAAAAATCTAGGTTAGAATAAAATTATGAACACAAATTAAGGAGTGAATAATTGATGAGAAATTTCACTAAACAATATATCGACGGAGAATGGGTAGAAAGTGCAAGTGGAGAAACACTTGATGTAATCAACCCAGCAACTGAAGAAGTGGCAGGCACAATTGCTAAAGGCAATAAAGAGGATGTTGATAAAGCGGTAGAAGCAGCAGATAAAGTATATTTAGAATTTAGACAAAGTTCTGTAGCAGAAAGAAAAGAACTGTTAGATAAAATTGTTCAAGAATATAAAAATAGAAAAGATGATATTGTTGATGCAATAACTGACGAATTAGGAGCTCCTTTAAAAGTATCTGAAAATGTCCATTATCAAATGGGATTAAATCATTTTGAAGCTGCACGAGATGCATTAGATAATTTTGAATTTGAAGAAAGACGTGGCGACGATTTAGTTGTTAAGGAAGCAATTGGTGTTGCTGGATTAATTACACCATGGAATTTCCCAACTAACCAAACTTCATTAAAATTAGCAGCAGCTTTTGCTGCAGGAAGCCCAGTTGTATTAAAACCATCAGAAGAAACACCATTTGCAGCCATCATTTTAGCAGAAATATTTGATAAAGTTGGCGTACCTAAAGGTGTATTTAACTTAGTGAATGGTGATGGCCAAGGCGTTGGAAATCCACTAAGTGAACATCCAAAAGTAAGAATGATGTCCTTTACTGGATCTGGTCCAACTGGTGCAAGCATTATGAAGAAAGCAGCTGAAGATTTCAAAAAAGTATCATTAGAATTAGGAGGTAAATCTCCTTATATTATTTTAGATGATGCTGATATTGATGGTGCTGCAAGTGCAGCAACTGGTAAAGTCGTCAATAATACAGGACAAGTTTGTACTGCAGGAACTAGAACATTGGTACCAGCAAGTATAAAAGAAGAATTCTTAACAGCTGTTAAAGAAAAATTTAGCCAAGTTAAAGTTGGTGATCCTCGTGAAGAAGGTACACAAGTAGGACCAATTATTAGTAAAAAACAATTTGATCAAGTTCAATCATATATTGATAAAGGTGTAGAAGAAGGTGCCGAATTATTATACGGTGGTCCTGGAAAACCTGAAAACTTGGAAAAAGGCTATTTTGCAAGACCAACTATTTTTAATAATGTTGAAAATGATATGACAATTGCACAAGAAGAAATTTTCGGTCCTGTTATGTCTGTGATCACTTACAACGATTTAGACGAAGCAATTGAAATTGCAAATGATACGAAATATGGCTTAGCTGGTTATGTATATGGACAAGACAAAGAAAAACTGCATAAAGTTGCGCGTTCAATTGAGGCTGGAACAGTTGAAATAAATGAAGCTGGACGAAAACCAGACTTACCATTCGGTGGCTATAAACAATCAGGTTTAGGACGCGAATGGGGAGATTATGGCATAGAAGAATTCTTAGAAGTTAAATCTATTGCAGGATATTTTAACGCGTAATTTAATACAAAATAAAATTATAAGTTGTAATAAAAATATACTGTGACAAATAATCTCAAGCTTAAAAATGACTAATCCGTATGCTTATGGATTAGTCATTTTTTAATCTTCCGATTTTTAACAAGCATGCGTGAGGATATGATTTGAACCTGTAGCCCCTTATAACCACCATTTCTTCGGTGTCAAGACATTATAAAATCGCCAAAAATGAATGTTTAACTTATATTACTTAACGAAACGACAACCTCAAATTCCCAATATAAGTCTATTACGATATGCAAAGGTCAGTTTTTATATTTCTCAGTGACAATTGATGTTAATGATTGAACCAGAGATACCTATACCTAGCGCTTATTATTTTTAGAAATTTTGAATTATAAATTAAAGCTTTACAATTTAACATACTGTTTTATTAACTAATTAGCTTTAAAGCAGTATTAATAAATTTCAAAAATTGAAATACATTTTGTAATTAAATAAAATATTTGCTATAGTTATAAAGGTAAATAGCGTAGCCCTCTATGTTATTTAAAACTTTTTTATGAAATGGGTGCAAGATAATGCCTGATAAAGTACGAACATCACCTCAGTACGAATCGTTCCACGAGTTATATAAAAATTACACTACTAAAGATCTCACTCAAAAAGCAAAATCACTAAAATTAACAAACTATAGTAAATTAAATAAAAAAGAGTTAGTTCTTGCAATTATGGAAGCCCAGATGGAAAAAGATGGAAACTATTATATGGAAGGTATCTTAGATGATATCCAACAAGATGGTTATGGCTTCTTAAGGACTGTCAATTATTCAAAAGGTGAGAAAGATATTTATATCTCTGCTAGCCAAATACGTCGTTTTGAAATTAAAAGAGGCGACAAAGTAACTGGTAAAGTAAGGAAACCAAAGGATAATGAAAAGTATTATGGTTTGCTACAAGTAGATTTTGTTAATGATGAGAATGCAGAAGAAGTTAAGAAAAGACCACATTTCCAAGCATTAACACCATTATATCCAGAAGAGCGCATCAAGCTAGAAACATCAAAAGAAAATTATTCTACACGTATTATGGATTTAATTACGCCAATTGGTTTAGGACAACGTGGTTTGATTGTTGCCCCACCAAAAGCTGGGAAAACGTCATTATTGAAAGAAATTGCAAATGCCATCGCAATCAATAAACCTGATGCAGAATTATTTGTGCTACTTGTGGGTGAAAGACCAGAAGAAGTAACTGATATTGAGCGTTCTGTAGAATCAGCAGAAGTCGTTCATTCAACATTTGATGAACCACCACAGCACCATGTCAAAGTAGCAGAATTACTATTAGAACGTGCCAAGCGTTTAGTAGAAATAGGTAAAGATGTCATTATTCTTATGGATTCTATTACAAGACTTGCACGTGCATATAACTTGGTTATCCCGCCAAGCGGACGCACGCTTTCAGGTGGTTTAGATCCAGCTTCATTACACAAACCTAAGGCATTCTTTGGTGCTGCGAGAAATATTGAAGCTGGTGGAAGTATGACGATATTAGCTACTGCTTTAGTAGATACAGGATCACGTATGGATGACATGATATATGAAGAATTTAAAGGGACAGGAAACATGGAATTACACCTTGATCGCAAACTGGCTGAACGCCGTGTCTTTCCAGCTATTGATATTGGTCGAAGTTCTACACGTAAAGAAGAATTACTAATACCGCCAAAAGATTTAGAGTCACTTTGGCAACTACGTAACATGTTCACAGATTCACTTGATTTCACAGAAAGATTTGTAAGAAAATTAAAACGTACAAAAACGAATCAAGAATTCTTTGAACAATTGCAACAAGCTGCCAAAGAAAGTACTAAAACTGGTAAGCCAATTATTTAAAGCAGCTTAACATTTAAATATGTGATTTAGGGTTGCGTTTTAGTTTTATATCAATTATAATTATCAAGTATTGGGTAAAAAAACTCACAAACAACTCTGTTCCAGATGGTTCAGGGCAAAGGAGCTGAAAAAAATGAAACAAAATATTCATCCTGAATACCACAAAGTTATCTTTTTAGATACAACTACAGACTTTAAATTCTTAAGTGGTTCAACAAAATCTTCATCAGAAACAATGGAATGGGAAGATGGAAATGAATACCCAGTTATTCGTTTAGATATTTCATCTGATTCACATCCATTTTACACAGGACGTCAAAAATTCGCTGCTGCGGATGGTCGTGTGGAACGTTTCAACAAGAAATTCGGATTCAAATCAAGCAACGAATAATTGTTGTCATAAGGCATTCTCATTTTATGAGAATGCTTTTTTATTTAACATGGACGATGTGTAGGTTTAAACAGAATTGCACAGTTGTTTGAGCACTTTGATTACATATTAAATTACAAATATCTTATGAGAAATTGATATTTTAAGTTGGAAAATATGATATAATAAACCGATTATGTTTTGAAAAAGGGTGGAACGCATAATGAATGAAACTTATCATTCCGGGTGGATAGAATGTATAACTGGAAGTATGTTTAGTGGTAAATCTGAAGAATTAATTCGTCGTTTAAGACGTGGACTATATGCTAAACAAAAGGTGGTTGTATTTAAACCAGCAATAGATGATCGCTATCATAAAGATAAGATTGTGTCGCATAACGGCAATGCAATTGAGGCAATTAATATCTCGACAGCAGCTGAGATCTATAAACACGATTTAACAAATTTTGATATTATAGCAATTGATGAAGTTCAATTTTTCGAAAATAATATTGTCCATATTGTTGAAGAATTAGCTGAAAAGGGGCATAGAGTGATTACTGCAGGTTTAGATATGGATTTCAGAGGTGAACCATTCGAACCAATTCCGCATTTATTAGCAGTAAGTGAAGAAGTGACTAAACTACAAGCTGTATGTGCAGTATGTGGATCGTCATCAAGCCGTACACAACGATTAATTGATGGTAATCCAGCAAAAATAGATGATCCAGTGATTCTCGTTGGCGCTAACGAAAGCTATGAACCTAGATGTAGAGCACATCATATTGTTGCACCAAGTAATCATGAGAAGGAGGAAATGTAGTGTTTGATCAATTAGACATTGTAGAGGAAAGATACGAGCAATTAAATGAAATGTTAAGTGATCCTGAAGTCGTAAATAACCCAGACAATTTACGGAAATATTCAAAAGAACAGGCTGATTTGCAAAAAACAGTTGAAGTATATCGTGAATATAAACAGGTTAAAGAAGATGTAACTGAAATAGATGATATGTTACAGGAAACAAAAGACGATGAAGAAGTTGAAATGCTTAAAGACGAAAAACAAGAATTGAGCCAAAGAATTCCAGAACTGGAAGAAGAATTAAAATTCTTGTTAATTCCAAAAGACCCTAACGATGAAAAAGACGTAATAGTTGAAATACGTGCAGCAGCTGGTGGGGATGAGGCTGCAATATTTGCTGGTGATTTATTTAGAATGTATTCTAGATATGCAGAAGCACATAGTTATAAAACTGATATCGTAGAAGCTACTGAAAGTGATCATGGCGGTTACAAAGAGATTAGCTTCTCTGTTTCAGGAACAGGCGCTTACAGTAAATTGAAATACGAAAATGGTGCACATCGTGTACAACGTGTACCAGCAACTGAGTCTGGAGGACGTATTCACACGTCTACTGCTACTGTTGCCGTATTACCAGAAGTTGAAGATGTTGAGATAGAGATTCGAAATGAAGATATTAAAGTAGACACGTATCGTTCTAGTGGTGCAGGTGGACAACACGTAAATACTACTGATTCTGCCGTTCGAATTACACATATACCGACAGGTGTCATTGCTACATCATCTGAAAAATCTCAAATTCAAAACCGTGAAAAAGCAATGAAAGTGTTAAAAGCACGTTTATTTGATATGAAATTACAAGAAGAACAACAAAAGTATGCTGCACAGCGTAAATCAGCTGTCGGTTCAGGTGATCGCTCAGAGAGAATTAGAACATACAATTATCCACAGAGTCGCGTAACGGATCATCGTATTGGATTGACATTGCAGAAATTAGAGCAAGTTATGGAAGGTAAGTTAGATGAGATTATTGATGCACTAACTTTAGCTGAACAAACTGATAAATTGAAAGAACTGAATGATGGTGAATTATAGAGAACGATTAAAAATCGCACAAGACAAATGCGAAACTAAAGGTATTGAAGTTACACGAGCTGAATGGTTAATGCTTGATTTATTTCAATGGCAAAAATTAGATTATTTGCTACACGCAGATGAAGTTATGACGGAAGCACACAACGTGTTGTTTGATAATGCGGAAGCAAGGATGTTACAAGGCGAACCGATTCAATATATTGTAGGAATGCAATCTTTTTATGGTGAAATATTTAAAGTAAACGAGCATTGTTTAATTCCAAGGCCAGAAACCGAGGAAGTATTACTACATTTTTATAATTTGGTAAAATCGGGAGATAAGGTTGTAGATATTGGAACAGGTAGTGGTAACATACCTATTTTACTAAAAAAAATGAATCAAAATTTGGATGTTATAGCTACAGATTTATATGATGAAGCCTTATCTGTGGCAAAAGAAAATGCTGAGTATCATGATGTAGATGTTATATTTTTACAAGGCGATGCCTTAAATCCATTAATAGAAAAGCATATTAAAGTGAATGGATTGATTTCAAATCCACCCTATATCGCTGAGAGCGAAAAAGCTTTAATGGATGATACTGTTTTACAATATGAACCTATGAGTGCTTTGTTTGCTGAAAACAATGGTTTTCAAGTTTATGAAAAGATTTTAGATCAATTACCAGACGTATTATTACCTAATGCAATTGTTGTGTTTGAGATTGGTTATAAACAAGGAGCTATATTAAAAAGCAAAATTGAAAAAAAATATCCTGCTGTAAGTGTCCAAATAATAAAAGATATTAACGATAATGATAGAATGGTTTCTTTTAAATGGTAATTTAAGAAGTTGTGTACCTAACATGATATGTCATGAAGGTGCATAACTTCTTATTTTGTTTTAAAATTGAAATTAAGATGAAAGGGTGAGTATAAATGAAAACAAAAATATGGGATTTAAGAAATCATGCGACTGAGGATGCAAATGTAGATGCTTTTAATGAGATAAAAAATATTTTTGAAGCTGGTGGACTCATCGCTATACCAACTGAAACTGTATATGGTTTAGGTGGCGATGCAAGAAATGAACAAACTATAAAAAATATTTTTGCTGCAAAAGGTAGACCTTCTGATAATCCACTTATCGTGCATATACATAATGTTAAGCAACTAGATGTATTTACGAAGCACATTTCACAAGAAGTAAAAATACTGATGAATCAATTTTGGCCAGGACCTATTTCATTTATTTTACCATTAAAAAAAGGATATTTATGTGAAAGTGTAAGTGGTGGACTTTCATCCATTGCGGTTAGAATGCCAAGTCATGTGATTGGGAGAAAAATATTAGAGTTTGTAGATATACCGATTGCCGCACCGAGCGCTAATTTAAGTGGTAGGCCTTCTCCAACTAAGTTTGAACATGTATATCATGATTTAAACCAAAGCATTGATGGTATTGTTAATGGTGATCAAAGTGAAGAAGGCTTAGAAAGTACCGTGTTAGATTGCACGCAATATCCATTTAAAATTGCTCGTCCAGGATCTATCACCAAGTCGATGATTGAAAATGTTTTACCAGGTTCTATTTCAGCAAAAAATGATTTAAATCAAGAAAAACCTATAGCCCCCGGAATGAAATATAAGCATTATGCGCCAGATACGCCAATAACGATTATATACGGCTTTCATCAACAACCATCCTCATGTAAAGATTGGAGTGATGTCGCGTTTATATTCCCGAAAGATAAACGTAAATATATTCCAAAAAACGCAACTTTCATTCCGCTGTGTGAAAATGAAAGAGATATTAAAGGGGCAAACCATAACTTGTATCAAATATTGCACGATATAGACCAAAATAAAAAGATTAAAGAAGCTTATATTTTTGGATTTGAAAATAGTGGCGAAGCAGTTGCTATTATGAATCGAATGCAAAAGGCGGCAAACTTTACCGTCGTTAAAGGAGAAAAATTATGAAAATTGTTTTTGTTTGTACTGGTAATACTTGTAGAAGTCCAATGGCAGAAAGTATTGCAAAAGCTAAAATACCTGACATCGAAGTTGCTTCGCGTGGTTTATTTGCATTAGATGGCGCACCTACCTCAGAACATACGCGTGCTATCTTAAAAGAAAAACAATTGCCAATACCTGACAATGCGCAACAATTCACTGAGATGGACATGCATGCAGATCTTATTTTGACAATGTCAAGGAGTCATAGAGATGCGATTAAACAAACGTATGGCGTAAATACACATATATTTACTTTAAGTGAATATGTATTGCATGGTGATGATGTTTCTGACCCATTTGGAGGAACTAAATCAGATTATATTGAAATTTATAATGAATTAAATTCATTGATTGAAAAATTAAAAAATAAAATATTAGAGTAAATAAATATGTGAAATTAGTATGAGTAAGTCATTAAATACGTTATAATAATTACGTGTAGCAAATGTGCTAGCAATTAAATTTGCCAGATTGGACTTATGTATTTTGGCTTACTTTTTTATCAAAATAAATAAGGGGTGTTTAATATGGAAGATTTAAGAGTATTGTTAGATGAACTAAAGGCTAAATCTTTCTTTAAAGAGGATGAGCTTTGTATTGTAGGTTGTTCTACTTCAGAAGTGATTGGCGAACGCATAGGTAGCGTCGGTTCAATGGAAGTAGCAAAAGATATATTTGAAGCGTTAAAAGAGATTGAAACGGAAACAGGCGTTTCTTTTGTATTTCAAGGCTGTGAACATATCAATAGAGCAATTACGATTGAAAAAGCTAACTTCGACCCCGCAACGATGGAAGAAGTAACCGTTGTACCCGATGTCCATGCTGGAGGTAGTTTAGCTACGTATGCATATC
The DNA here is from genome assembly GCF_002902235.1 of Staphylococcus ureilyticus. Lineage (GTDB taxonomy): Bacteria > Bacillota > Bacilli > Staphylococcales > Staphylococcaceae > Staphylococcus > Staphylococcus ureilyticus. Next base: position 19,055 of record NZ_PPRL01000062.1, on the reverse strand, counting down.
AGCATATGGAAGCGCCTATGGTGGTTGAAACTATAACTGTTCCGAAAGGTATAGATATTGGTCAAACATTAATTGGTATGCATATCAAACATGTAGCAATACCCGAACGTACAAGCGTGAAGCAAATTGGCGAAGCAATTGTTACAATCGCTTCTTCAAGACCTAAAAAAATTGGTGGCGAAAGAGCAAAATATAACTAATACAGAAACGAGGGTTTACTAATGTCATTTATTAAAGATCAAGATAAAGAAATTTATGAAGTGATTCAAAACGAGTTCAACCGTCAAAATAACAATATAGAGTTAATTGCGTCAGAAAACTTTGTGTCGGAAGCAGTTATGGAAGCTCAAGGTTCAGTATTAACTAATAAGTATGCTGAAGGTTATCCGAACAGAAGATATTACGGTGGTTGTGAATATGTAGATGTATCTGAAACATTAGCTATTGAGAGAGCAAAGCAATTATTTGGTGCAGAACATGTTAACGTTCAACCACATTCTGGTTCACAAGCAAATATGGCTGTTTATCTCGTGGCATTAGAACACGGAGATACTGTATTAGGTATGAATTTAAGTCATGGTGGGCACTTAACTCATGGTGCGCCAGTAAACTTTAGTGGTCAATTTTATAACTTTGTCGAATATGGTGTCGACAAAGAAAGCGAACAAATAGACTATGACGAAGTATTAAAAGTAGCAAAAGCGCACCAACCTAAGTTAATCGTTGCTGGGGCTTCTGCATATTCAAAAACAATAGACTTCAAACGTTTTAGAGAAATTGCTGATGAAGTAGGCGCTAAATTGATGGTAGATATGGCTCATATCGCTGGATTAGTCGCTGCAGGCTTACACCCAAGTCCAGTAGAATATGCTGATTTTGTAACTACAACAACACATAAAACATTACGTGGCCCTCGTGGTGGAATGATTTTATGTAAAGAAGAATACAAAAAGCAAATTGACAAAACAATCTTCCCAGGCATTCAAGGTGGCCCTTTAGAACATGTTATTGCTGCCAAAGCAGTAGCGTTCGGTGAAGCACTACAAGATGATTTTAAAACATATCAACAACAAGTTATTAAAAATGCAAAAGTATTAGCTGATACACTAAATAAAGAAGGATTTAGAGTAGTATCTGGCGGTACTGATAATCACTTAGTATGCGTAGATGTAAAAGGATCAGTCAATATTACTGGTAAAGTAGCAGAAGAAGCCCTTGACTCAATAGGTATTACTTGTAATAAAAATACAATACCATTTGATCAAGAAAAACCTTTTGTAACAAGTGGTTTAAGACTTGGTACACCAGCAGCTACTACACGTGGTTTTGATGAAGCGGCATTTGAAGAAGTAGCTAAAATTATAAGCTTAGTGTTAAAAGATCCTGAAAACGAAACAACATTAAAAGAAGGACAAGAAAGAGTTAAAGCATTAACTACGAAACATCCTTTATATAATTAAATTGGAGGAAGTAATTATGGGCAACGTACATGTTTTTGATCACCCACTTATTCAACACAAATTAAGTTACATTAGAGATGTACATACAGGTACAAAAGAATTTAGAGAACTCGTAGATGAAGTAGGCATGTTAATGGCTTACGAAGTGACAAGAAATCTAGAGTTACAAGATGTAGAAATTGAAACGCCTGTTACTAAAATGATAGCTAAGCGTTTAACTGGTAAAAAATTAGCATTTATTCCCATTTTAAGAGCAGGTCTTGGCATGACACAAGGTATCTTAAATCTTGTGCCGGCAGCAAGAATAGGTCATGTTGGCTTATACAGAGATCCTGAAACGCTAGAAGCAGTTGAGTATTTTGTGAAATTACCACAAGATATTGAAGAAAGAGAAATTGTCGTAGTTGATCCAATGCTAGCGACTGGTGCTTCCGCAATTGAAGCGATTAATTCACTTAAAAAACGTGGCGCCAAGCATATCAGATTTATGTGTCTAATTGCAGCACCAGAAGGTGTAGAAAAATTACAAGAAGCACATGAAGATGTCGATATCTATATCGCAGCATTAGATGAGAAATTAGATGACCATGCTTATATTACACCTGGATTAGGTGACGCTGGTGACCGTTTATTCGGTACAAAATAGTTTGACCCAGGAGTGGAGTAGTATGAAAAAAGTTATGACTGTATTCGGGACACGGCCTGAAGCTATAAAGATGGCACCACTCGTTTTAGAATTGGAGAAAGACGCTGAATTACAACCAATCGTTGTAGTGACGGCACAACATAGAGAAATGTTAGATTCTGTGTTGAAAAGCTTTGACATCACACCTGATTATGATTTGAACATTATGAAGCAGGGACAATCATTGTCTGATATAACTTCACGCATACTCGTACGATTAGAGGATGTTATAAAAGAAGCGAAACCAGATATGATACTTGTTCATGGTGATACCATAAGTACATTTGCTGGAAGTCTTGCAGCATTATATAATCAAGTCCCAATCGGGCATGTCGAAGCTGGTTTGCGAACTTGGAATAAATATGCTCCATTTCCTGAAGAAATGAATAGACAAATGGTAGGAGTAATGTCCGATTTAAACTTTGCTCCTACCAATAATGCTGCAAATAATTTGATTGCTGAAAACAAACCAGAAGACTCAATTGTCGTAACAGGTAATACTGCTATTGATGCAATGAAAACGACAATTCATAATGGTTATCAATCAGAAATTATAGCCAAGCACAAAGATAAACGAATTATTCTACTCACTGCGCATAGACGAGAAAATATTGGGGAACCAATGGCACATATTTTCAAAGCAGTACGAGATATCGTCGAAGCATACGAGGATGTTGTTGTCGTTTACCCAATACATAAAAACCCTAAAGTAAGAGAAATTGCAGATTATTATTTATCAAATCACACGAGAATTGAGCTTGTAGAACCCTTAGAAGTTGTTGATTTTCATAATTTTGCACATCAGTCTTATTTAATTTTAACTGATTCTGGTGGTGTACAAGAAGAAGCGCCTTCTTTAGGTAAACCAGTACTCGTTTTGAGGGATGTTACGGAAAGACCAGAAGGTGTAGCGGCAGGTACATTAAAAATTGTAGGCACAAATGAAAAGAATATATTCGCAGCAACAAAAGAACTATTAGATAACAAAAATTTGTATGAGATCATGAGCACAGCTCAAAATCCATATGGAGACGGCAATGCATCATATAGAATTTGTCAAAATATTAAATATTTTTTTGGTTTAATTGATAAAAAACCTTCTTCTTTCAAATAATTTTTGTATTTATGTGTCATTTTTGTGACATTCTTGTAAAAAATTGAATTACAATTTGAATAGAATTGACACGTAAAGTACCCTATATTATTATTAAAATTGTATGATTGGAATGGTTTTCATATAAGAAAGATAAGGTGAAGCGAGGCACTGAAATGAAACGTTTCAACATCATTTTTAAACAGTACATGCAATACTATATATATTGTATTATTGTACTTGTAATTGTGTTTATTTTCACATACTCTGCATTTATATTAGGTCTTATAATTGGAATGATCGGATCGCTAATCAATACTTTTACTTTTGAATATTATTTGGCGGAAGCAAAAGAAAAGGATAACATACATATTTCAACGGGCAACATTTGGAGATATTTGGTTGTGATATTAGCTTGTACGACATGGTATTTTTATAAGGACCATATAAACATTTTTGGAGTAGTTGTTGGTTTAATGATTTCTTATGTTTTAATTGTTTTCAAACCATTTTTACACAAGAAATAAATTTTATAATGAAAGAGGTGAGAAAGCATGGATCATAAAGACCCTCTAGTCAGTTGGAATGTGTTCGGTCTAGACATCGTGTTTAATCTATCATCGATTATGATGATGTTGATTACGGCGTTTATTGTTTTTGTAATAGCTATTATTTGTACACGTAACCTCAAGAAACGTCCAACAGGCAAACAAAACTTTATCGAGTGGGTTTTTGATTTCGTAAGAGGGATTATCGAAAGTAACATGGCTTGGTCAAAAGGCGGTCAGTTCCATTTCTTAGCCGTTACATTAATCTTTTTCATATTTGTTAGTAATATGCTCGGTTTACCGTTCCAATTAATTTCGGGACACACCCTGTGGTGGAAATCTCCCACAGCCGATCCAACTGTGACATTAACATTATCAACGCTTATAATATTATTAACACATTATTATGGGGTTAAAATGGTTGGCACTAAAGGGTATTTTCAAAATTATACAAAGCCGATATTCCTATTGCCTATCAATGTGTTTGAAGAGTTCACTTCAACATTGACGCTAGGACTACGACTTTACGGAAATATTTTTGCAGGTGAATTATTACTAGGATTATTAGCAGGTTTAGTATTCGACTTCCCAGCATGGGGTTGGTTAATTGGGTTACCTGGCCTAATCGTATGGCAAGGGTTCTCAATTTTTATCGGTACGATTCAGGCATATATATTTGTAATGCTTTCGATGGTATATATGTCACATAAAGTACAAAAGAGTCATTAAATTAAAAAATAAAAAGAACAAATTAGGAGGATTTTTAAATGAATTTAATCGCAGCAGCAATCGCAATCGGCTTATCAGCACTTGGTGCAGGTATTGGTAATGGTCTTATCGTTTCAAGAACAGTAGAAGGTGTCGCTCGTCAACCAGAAGCACGTGGTCAATTAATGGGTATTATGTTTATCGGTATCGGATTAGTTGAGGCGCTACCAATTATAGGTGTAGTTATCGCTTTCATGTCACTATAAGTAAACTAGTCTTTATGGCGAAGTCTTCTAGGCTCTCGCCGTTCGTTTTTATCAAAATACCTTATGATTATACTGGATGAAAGGAGTGTCTATGAAAGTGACTGCTACGACTAATATGTTCGTTCTAGGTGCGGCTAGTGGCGGTGGTGTACAATGGGGAACAATTATTGTTACGATTGCTACATTCGCCATATTACTCTTACTTTTGAAAAAGTTTGCATGGGGCCCACTTAAAGAAGTGATGGACAAACGTGAACGCGATATCAATAAAGATATCGACGATGCTGAACAAGCTAAATTAAATGCTCAAAAATTAGAAGCACAAAATAAACAAACACTAAAAGAAACACAAGAAGAGGTTCATAAGATTTTAGAAGAATCTAAAATACAAGCCCGTAAACAACACGAAGAAATTATTCATGAAGCCAATATTAGAGCTAATGGCATGATTGAAACAGCACAAAATGAAATTAACAGTGAAAAAGAACGCGCACTTGCAGATATTAATAATCAGGTTTCTGAGCTTTCCGTACTCATTGCTTCAAAAGTACTGCAAAAAGAAATTTCAGAAAAAGATCAAAAAGAATTAGTTGAAAAGTACATTAAAGAGGCAGGCGATAAATAATGGCTAATGTAGCAAAAAAATATGCAAAAGCGTTATTTGATACTGCTAAAGAAAAAGCGTTACTTGATCAAATGTATGAAGAGTTTTCAACAATTGACGAAGCAGTGCGACCTGAAGTAGGAAAATTAAAAGAATTAGATACAGACCCACAAAAAGATGTAGCACAACGCCAACGTTTTGTTGCTATTATTTTTGGACACGCACATCAATATTTACAAAATATGTTTATGGTGCTTGCAAGTAATCGTCACCTTACATATACACATGAAATATTCTTAGCTTTTGAAACTTTATATAATGCGTATCACAATCAAGACTTTGCGATTATTGAATCAGTGTATGAACTATCTGAGGATGAAATAGCAAGTATTGATTCAATTATTAGATCGCGTACAAAACTATCAAAACTAATGATTACAAATGAAATAAATCCAGATCTTATCGGTGGTATCCGAGTTAAAGTTGGTACGAAAGTGATGGATGCAAGTATTAAAAATGATCTTGCCAAACTTGAAAAGCAATTTATTAGAGTGAAATAAAAATCGAAGGAGTGACATAGATGGCCATTAAAGCTGAAGAAATCAGTGCATTACTTCGCTCACAAATAGAAAATTATGAGTCAGAAATGGCTGTTACTGATGTAGGTACAGTTCTGCAAATTGGTGATGGTATCGCTTTAATCCACGGATTAAATGACGTTATGGCTGGTGAGCTTATTGAATTTAATAACGGCGTTCTAGGTTTAGCACAAAACTTAGAAGAATCCAATGTCGGTGTAGTAATTTTAGGGCCTTACACGGATATTAAAGAGGGAGACGAAGTAAAACGAACTGGACGTATCATGGAAGTACCAGTTGGTGAGGAGTTACTTGGTCGTGTCGTTAACCCATTAGGACAAGCAATTGATGGTCAAGGACCAGTCAATACTACAAAAACACGTCCTGTAGAGAAGAAAGCAACTGGTGTAATGGATCGTAAATCTGTAGATGAACCATTACAAACTGGTATAAAAGCAATTGACGCGCTTGTACCAATCGGCCGTGGACAGCGTGAATTAATCATCGGAGACCGTCAAACGGGTAAAACGACGGTTGCCATTGATACGATTTTGAACCAAAGAGATCAAGATACGATTTGTATATACGTTGCTATCGGACAAAAAGATTCAACTGTACGTGCAAATGTTGAAAAATTACGTCAAGAAGGTGCATTAGATTATACAATTATTGTTTCTGCTTCAGCAGCAGATCCAGCGCCTATGCTTTATATCGCGCCATATTCTGGTGTAGCAATGGCTGAAGAATTCATGTTTGCTGGCAAAGATGTTTTAATCGTTTATGATGATTTAACAAAACAAGCAGCAGCTTATCGTGAACTATCATTATTATTACGTAGACCTCCAGGCCGTGAAGCTTATCCTGGTGATGTATTCTACTTACATAGTAGATTATTAGAGAGAGCGGCTAAACTAAATGATGATTTAGGTGGCGGTTCAATCACAGCATTACCTATTATTGAGACACAAGCAGGCGACATTGCCGCTTACGTTCCGACAAACGTAATTTCTATTACTGATGGACAAATATTCTTGCAATCTGACTTGTTCTTCTCTGGTGTAAGACCAGCGATTAATGCAGGTCAATCAGTATCACGTGTCGGTGGTTCTGCGCAAATTAAAGCAATGAAAAAAGTTGCTGGAACTTTACGTCTAGATTTAGCATCATATCGTGAATTAGAATCATTCGCGCAATTTGGATCTGATTTAGATGAATTTACTGCTAAAAAATTAGAACGTGGTAAACGTACAGTTGAAATATTAAAACAAGATAAAAACAAACCACTACCTGTAGAAAATCAAGTTTTAATTATTTATGCTTTAACAAAAGGACATTTGGATGATATCCCTGTAGTTGATATCACACGTTTTGAAGACGAGTTGAATCAATGGGCTAAATCGAATGCATCTGATTTATTAAATGAAATCAAAACGACGGGTGCTTTACCTAATGATGAATCATTTGAATCAGCGATTAATGAATTCAAGAAGAGTTTTAGCAAATCAGAAGAAGCATAATAGTTAATGTAGATAAAAGGTGGTGAGATAATGGCATCTCTTAAAGAAATCGATACACGAATAAAATCAACAAAAAAGATGAAACAGATTACGAAAGCAATGAACATGGTTTCTAGTTCGAAATTACGTCGTGCTGAAAAAAATACGAATCAGTTCAGACCATATATGGTTAAAATGCAAGATGCAATTACAGCTGTTGCTGGAGCGGACAAAAATTCACATCACCCAATGTTACAACAACGAGAAGTGAAGAAAAGTGGTTATATCGTAATTACTAGTGACCAAGGCCTTGCGGGTGCATACAATGCGAATGTGTTGAAACATCTAATGAAAGATATTGAACGCAAACATAGTAGTAGTGATGAATATTCCATCTTAGTTTTAGGCCAAACAGGTGTTGATTTTCTTAAAAATAAAGGATATGACATTCATGATTCTTTAACAGAAGTTCCTGATCAACCTTCATTTAAAGAAATACAAGCAATTGCTAAAAAAGCAATAGATTTGTATAACGATGAGATTGTGGATGAGGTGAAAATTTATTACAGTCATTTCGTCAGTGTTTTAGAAAATACACCGTCGATGAAAACTGTGCTTCCATTGTCTCCAGAAGATTCAAGCTTAGGACATGGTCAAATGTCTTCATATGAATTTGAACCAGACAAAGAAGCAATTTTAAGTGTCATTTTACCTCAATATGTTGAAAGTTTAATATATGGAACGATTTTAGATGCAAAAGCAAGTGAACATGCAACACGTATGACGGCTATGAAAAATGCATCTGATAATGCGACAGATATCATTGATGATTTATCTATCGAATATAACAGAGCGAGACAAGCAGCAATCACTCAACAAATTACTGAAATTGTTGGTGGCGCAGTTGCACTTGAATAATGATTAAAGGAGGAAAATAGCATGGGATTAGGCCGTGTAACACAAGTTATGGGTCCAGTAATTGATGTTCGCTTTGAGCACAATGAAGTTCCAGAAATTAATAATGCCTTAGTTCTCGATATAGAAAGAGAAGAAGGTACTGTTGAATTAACGTTAGAAGTTGCATTACAACTTGGCGATGACGTAGTACGTACAATCGCAATGGATTCAACTGATGGTGTTAAACGTGGTACAGAAGTAAGAGACAGCGGAAACAGCATTAGCGTTCCAGTTGGTAATGAAACGTTAGGTAGAGTGTTTAATGTATTAGGTGATACGATAGACTTAGATGAAGACATAGATGACTCAGTACGTCGTGATCCAATTCATAGAGAAGCACCTGCATTTGATCAATTATCTACGAAAGTTGAAATATTAGAAACAGGTATCAAAGTTATTGATTTATTAGCACCTTATATTAAAGGTGGTAAAGTTGGATTATTCGGCGGTGCAGGTGTTGGTAAAACTGTATTAATCCAAGAATTGATCAATAATATCGCTCAAGAACACGGTGGTATATCAGTGTTCGCTGGTGTAGGTGAACGTACTCGTGAAGGTAATGACCTATACTTTGAAATGAGTGATAGTGGTGTTATTAAAAAGACAGCGATGGTTTTTGGGCAAATGAACGAACCACCTGGTGCTCGTATGCGTGTAGCACTTTCTGGTTTAACTATGGCTGAGTATTTCCGTGATGAACAAGGACAAGACGTTCTACTATTCATCGATAACATCTTTAGATTTACGCAAGCCGGTTCAGAAGTTTCTGCACTATTAGGTCGTATGCCTTCAGCCGTTGGTTATCAACCTACATTAGCAACGGAAATGGGACAATTACAAGAACGTATTACTTCTACAACTAAAGGTTCTGTAACGTCAATTCAAGCAGTATTCGTGCCAGCCGATGATTATACCGACCCAGCACCAGCTGCAGTATTTGCGCACTTAGATTCAACTACAAACTTAGAGCGTAAATTAACTGAAATGGGTATTTATCCTGCAGTTGATCCATTAGCATCTACTTCTAGAGCGCTTGATCCATCAATTGTTGGTCAAGAACATTATGAAGTAGCACGTGAAGTACAATCTACTTTACAAAAATATAGAGAATTACAAGATATTATTGCTATCTTAGGTATGGATGAACTTTCGGAAGAGGATAAACAAACTGTAGAACGTGCGCGTCGTATTCAGTTCTTCTTATCTCAAAACTTCCACGTAGCTGAACAATTTACTGGGCAAAAAGGATCTTATGTGTCTGTTCAAAAAACAGTAGAAGGCTTCAAAGCAATATTAAATGGTGATTACGACCATATTCCAGAAGATGCATTCCGTCTAGTTGGAAGCATGGATGAAGTAATTGAAAAAGCTAAAGATATGGGTGTTGAAGTTTAAAATTAGGAGGTATGGATAATGAATACATTAAGCCTAAATATTGTCACTCCTAATGGTTCTGTTTACGACCGAGAAGATGTCACTCTGGCAGTTTTACAAACTACTGCTGGAGAAATCGGTGTCATGTATGGACATATTCCAACAGTTGCAGCACTTGAAATTGGCTATGCCAAAATTAATTTTGACGGTGGTTCAGAATATATTGCAGTGAGTGAAGGTTTTGTTGAAGTAAGACAAGATAAATTATCAATCATTGTTCAAACTGCAGAGCCTGCGAATGAAATTGATGTCGCTAGAGCAGAATTAGCTAAGTCAAGAGCAGAATCTCATTTAAACAATGAAGAAGATAGCAGTGACATAAATAGAGCCAAACGCGCATTAGATCGTGCTAATAACCGTCTTCGTGTCGCTCAATTACAATAATGAATAAAAGATATACTATGACGAATATCTAAAAAAGTCGACAAAGTTTTTACTTTGTCGACTTTTTCTTTTCTAATTAAACATGTCAAAATTAAATTTTTAGCGTTAATTTAGCAATGAAACATTAATTCAAAATATGGATTATAGTAACTTTCTTAAATCACAAGTGAATTATAATAATGTACCAAAGATTTAAGAGTGTAGTATGAATAAAAAAAGTAAAAGTTTTACTTTCACATATACTTTTAATCGTTTAGAAGTAAAGTAAGTAAAAATATTTAATTTTAATAGTTATGCATACATGATATATATAATGGGAAAATAATATTAAATTGACGCTTATTATTTAAAAGTCAGTAATCTAATTATTAAGTATCTTTTGTTTAGTGTTTCGTGTAAAATATATAAATAGTGTTTATCAAGGAGAATGGCTTATGGAATATTTAGGACAATTTTCAATTGTACATCTCATACTACATGTCCTTTGTATTTGTATTGCTTATTGGGCATTGAATGCAGTGAGATTAGAGCAATTTTTTAAAAAAGGTTTTCCAGTACAAGTTCAAATTTGTATGATATTTTTAGCAATATTAATTGGAACTTCGGTCAGTAATTTTATTGTAGATTTATTACAATTTTCTACACAAATAAAATATTTGGTACAATAATTCAAATAATTGTATATTACGTATGATTATCGATATAATTTAATAGTAAGTTTGAATGAAAATTTTAGGCAATATATAAGTAGTTAAGTGGAGGATTTAAGATGGATAAGATAGAAATTAATGGTGGTAAAAAATTAACTGGTGAAGTGAAAGTTTCGGGTGCAAAAAACGCGGTATTACCAGTATTAACAGCATCACTATTAGCATCAAAAGGCGTGAGCAAATTAAAAAATGTACCAGCACTTAGTGATGTAGAAACAATTAATAATGTAATATCTACATTAAATGCTGAGGTCTCTTATAATAAAGAACAAGAAGAAGTTACAGTAGATGCAACAAAACAATTAAATGAAGAAGCACCATATGAATATGTAAGTAAAATGAGAGCAAGTATACTTGTAATGGGACCTTTACTAGCACGATTAGGTCATGCCAAAGTTGCTTTACCGGGTGGTTGTGCAATTGGTTCAAGACCGATAGAACAGCATATTAAAGGTTTTGAAGAACTAGGTGCTGAAATCCATATGGATGGTGGTTTTATATACGCAAACACTACTAACGGATTGAAAGGTACAACGATTCACTTAGATTTTCCAAGCGTAGGTGCGACTCAAAATATTATCATGGCTGCTTCATTAGCTGAAGGTAAAACTGTTTTAGAAAACGTCGCACGTGAACCAGAAATTGTTGATTTAGCAAATTATATTAATGAAATGGGCGGAAATGTGTTAGGTTCTGGTACTGACACCATTACGATTGAAGGTGTTGAAGCCTTGTATGGCGTCGAGCATTCAATTATACCTGATAGAATTGAAGCAGGTACATTATTAATTGCAGGTGCAATTACAAGAGGAAATGTTTTAGTTAACGGTGCAATCAAAGAACATATGACGAGTCTAGTTTATAAATTAGAAGAAATGGGAGTTAATCTAGAATGCCTTGATGATGCTATTCGTGTAAGTGCCGAAAACGAATTGAAACCGGTAGATATCAAAACACTTCCACATCCTGGTTTTCCTACAGACATGCAATCACAAATGATGGCGTTATTATTAACTGCAAATGGACATAAAGTAGTAACGGAAACTGTGTTTGAAAATCGATTCATGCATGTCGGTGAATTTAAAAGAATGAATGCTAAAATCACTGTTGAAGGAAGAAGTGCAAAAATTGAAGGTAAAAGTCAACTTCAAGGCGCTCAAGTAAAAGCAACGGATTTACGTGCAGCAGCAGCACTTATTTTAGCGGGACTAGTAGCTGAAGGAACAACATATGTTACTGAACTAAAGCATTTAGACAGAGGGTATGTTGATTTGCATGGTAAATTAAAGGCATTAGGTGCTGACATCAAAAGAATACAAGATTAATGTTATAATATATTATATTAATAAATTGGAAACAGAGAGAAGTAAAGTTGGAGGAAGCAAATTATGGAAACAATTTTTGACTACAACCAAATAAAAGAGATTATTCCACATAGGCAACCATTTTTATTGATTGATCGTGTTGTAGAATACGATGAAGGTCAACGATGTGTAGCAATTAAACAAGTTTCAGGTAATGAACCATTCTTTCAAGGTCATTTTCCAGAATATGCAGTAATGCCTGGCGTATTAATTACTGAAGCTTTAGCACAAACAGGTGCTGTCGCTATGTTAAATAGCGAAGCAAACAAGGGAAAACTTGCACTATTTGCTGGTATCGATAAATGTCGTTTTAAAAAACAAGTAACACCTGGAGATACTTTGCGCTTAGAAGTTGAAATCACGAAGCTCAGAGGCCCTATTGGTAAAGGTAGTGCTAAGGCAACAGTAGATGGACAATTAGCATGTAGTTGTGAGTTAACATTTGCTTTGCAAGACAAATAATAAAAAAATAGTGTTACAGACTGTTTAAAACGGGCTGTAACACTATTTTTTATTTATCTACTTTTTCATCCTTCAGTCTTGGTTTAGATTGCATCATTCTATTAAAGGATTTCTTCAAGTCTTCACCAGATAAACCTTCATCTATTAATTGTTCTAATAAACTTTCAGCATAAACTTGTCTTAATGTGTAAATGTGACATTCACAAACAACAGAAATTGTATTTTCTAATTGAATGATATGTTTAATGGTTGCATCAAATAAAGCTGGATCGTTAGCAGGTCTAGTGATAACGACACGTATGTCTAATAATGTTTCGTTATCCATATATGTTTTCATAGTTTCATAATGATAATCTGAAATGACGATTTCAAGCAACCAGCCAGTGCCACTGTTTTCCTTATTGATGATGACACCATCTTCTAATTCGTACTCAGTTAAGCCACCATTTTCTGATACGATTTGAAATCGAACGGCTTTAAATGTTTTCATCGTCTCACATCCATTTAATTAATTTAAACTCTACATAAAATGTATTTATATTATCATTATAACGTAATTTTCTATGATAAAGGTGAAAAAAGTAGAATTTTGTAGTCATTTACTTTTTGAAATTATAAAAACTGTATTTTGACGGAATCATGTGAATTTTTTATGATTTACTTATAGAGGAGGTGACATATGATTAACAGTATTGTCATTGTAGGGAGACTAACAAAGGACCCTAAAATTTATGAGAAGGAAGGTAATAAACTAGCTACATTTTGCGTAGCCGTCCCAAGAAATTATAAAGATAAAAATCAAAAAGTTATTTGTGATTATTTATTTTGTAAGGCATTCGGAAAAATTGCTAATAATGTCGAAAAATATATCAATCAAGGTTCATTGGTTGGTATAACTGGACAAATGCAATCGAGAAAATTTGAAAAAGAAGGACAGATGCATTTTGTATCAGAAATTTTTATTGAAACTATTAAATTTATGTCCCCACGTTCTAAAAATGAAGATGAAACACTTTTTGATCCACTTCCAATAGATCAAAACCCAGATCTTATAAGTCAATTTGATTTTGAAGAAAACGAAATTTATGAAATTGTATAATATTTCAAGCACTCCCAACTCCCCGTTAATTTAACCCATCAAATCTAATATATTTAATCCTACTATTTAATTATACTTCTATCAGGCTATTCTTATTGTCTATTAAATTAACAATAGACAATAGGAATAGCTAAAATACATACTTTATAGGAAAATGTACTTTTATAAGAAGGTAGAAATTTATCTCGAAATAATACAGAATAATCTGATAAATTACAATTTTATTACGCTCACTATATTTGTTAAATAGTCACATAAACTTTCATAGCAGTTTTCAACATAGTTGATGATGCTTATATTCTATTTTATAAATGTAATCACCATGTAAAGAAAGGGTGTACTTTTTTATTTGGCTGTAACCTACTACTGTTTTTAAGATGTTATAGTTGTACTTGCAAATTAATCATAACGAAAAAAATTATTTACCTTATAGGAGGAATTTTTAAAAATGAAAAAAACAGTATTAGCTTCAACATTAGCAGTAGGTTTAGGCGTAACAGGATTTGCAGCAGGAAACTCAGCAGACGCAGCTGAACAAGGTGTTGACAAAGCAGAATTAGCAAACTTAGCACAATCTAATCCAGAACAATTAAATGCATCACCTGTACAAGAGGGTGCATATAACTATAACTTTAATTATAATGGTACAAATTATAATTTTGAATCAGATGGCCAAACATGGTCATGGAGTTTTGGTGGAGGTTCTAGTGAAGATGTATCATCAGAACAAACAACTTCTGTTGAACAACCTCAACAAGCACAAACTGAACAACCAGCACAAGAAGTACAAACTGAGCAACCAGCTCAACAAGCTGCTCCACAAACTGAGCAAACGCAACAACCACAACAAGAAGCAACTACAAAAGCTTCAACTCAATCATCAAGCTCAAATGAAGCTTCAACTAGCTCATCAGGTGTGAATGCACACTTACAACAAATTGCACAACGTGAATCAGGTGGCGATATTCATGCTACAAACCCATCATCAGGTGCTTCAGGTAAGTTCCAATTCCTACAAAGTACATGGGATTCAGTAGCTCCAGCTGAATATCAAGGTCAACCAGCTGCTAATGCACCAGAAGCAGTTCAAGATGCAGCAGCTCAAAAATTATATGATGAAGTTGGCCCTTCACAGTGGGTTACTGCATAATAAAATAATATTTAATTTTGAAATATTGTATCATCAGTCCCTAGGTTCTTTTATAGAATCTAGGGATTTTTCATTTTTTAGTGGAACATGAAAATGATTAAATTAGAGCATAATATTAAACAGCTTATAATAAATTGAAGTAAACATTATATACTTATAATTCAACATAACCCGCATACATTGAAAAACATACGTATTTTTATTATTATGTTTTCTGTATTAAAAAATTATAATTTGAAATTGTAATTCTGAAACTTTTTAGCTATTGCTGAAAAGTTTCTTTTTGTGTTGAAAGCAAAATGGACGAAGTATAGTTAAGAAAATGGTTGTTCAAAAAATAGATTAATCTATAGAAAGAGGTGTTGGTTCAATGGTATATAAAATTCATCTGAAAAATATTTGTTTTTGTCTTTTAGGTACTTTTTTAATTGCAATAGGCGTCAATTCTTTTGTTTTAGCTTCAAATTTAGGAGAAGGTGGCACAGTCGGTATTTCTTTGAATCTAAAATATACTTTAGGTCTTTCTCCAGCGTTGACGACACTTATCATTAACATCATATTAATTGGTGTTGGTTGGAAATATCTAAGTAAAACAACTGCACTTTATACTTTGATTACTGTGGTTGCAAGTTCATTCTTCTTGGGTATTACTGAATCTTTTAATTTAAATTTAGAGTCTGATTTTATCAATACTATTTTTTCAGGCGTGCTCATTGGTATCGGTACAGGCTTTGTGATATCTGCCCGTAGTACATTGGGCGGTACTTCAGTTATTGCAAAAATTATAAACAAATACAGCGAAATTAAAACGTCACAAGCATTATTTATACTTGATTCATTGATAGTTTTATCATTCTTACTTGTCTTACCTATACAAAATGTACTTTATACTATTGTCATGTTGTTTATCGTTGAAAAAAGCATGTCTTTTGTAATAGAAGGATTTAATCCTAAAAAAGCGATTACTATTATTTCAGATTTTAATGCAGACATTAGTAAACAAATTAATGAAGAAACAGGTCGTGGCTCAACACTGCTAAATGGTGTAGGAGGATATCAACAAAAAGAGACGAATGTGCTTTACGTAGTCGTTCCTCAAAATCAGTTAGCTAGAATTAAAAAAATTGTAAATCGTCATGATGAAAATGCCTTTTTAGTAATCCATGATGTACGAGATGTCCTAGGAAATGGGTTTATGAAATTACAATAAGCATAGAAAAGCAAATATCTTCAAATTAACTACAAAAATTTGAAAATACCAGTCTTTCATTTATATATTGGATGGCTGGTATTTTTATATGCGCATTTGTTATGGGATAAATATGTTATCATTACCAATTTTTAAAACAAGATACGAGATAAAAAGATAACAGTGGTAACTGTAAAAATACTAAATAATGTAGAAAATAATACAATTTGTGCATGTAATTCCGGTTCAATTTGATATTCCATGGCAATCGTAGAAGTATTTCTTGAAGTAGGAAAAGAACTAGCAATAAAAAGTGATTGTGCCACAACACCGTCTAAGCCTAATAAATAGATAACTGCTAAAGAAAGTATTGGACTTATTATTAAACGACCAATAAGTGACCATGAAATAACGCGATGGAAAAAGTTGATTTTAATTCTTGCAAGTTGTGCTCCTAACAAAATCAGTGCTATAGCTACAAATCCATCAGAGAGTTGATCGAGGGGAATTAAAATCGTTTTGGGAAGCTTAACAGTAAAAACTTGGCAGATAATTCCTAGCAGAAGTGCATGAAAAACTGGTAGACGTAAAAATCCGCGTGTGATATCTGCCATTGATTTACTAGCTGATAGTAGATTATACATACCATAAGAATATGTGAGTAAATTTTGAAATACTAAAATGAAAATTTGGACTGAGACACCGATTGGATTATGACTAAATACGAGTTGACTGACTGGTAACCCGTAATTTCCTGAATTCATTAACGAAATACTATTTTTTAGAGCAGCACTTTCTCCTTTTTCCAAATGTAGACATTTAGAAATTAAATTGCCAAGTAAAATTAAAATAACGCTGAAAATGATAATATAATATATTATGTTTAGTAATAAAGGTATATCAATGTTAATGTGGTAAATGTTTACAAATACTGATGCCGGCATTAAACAGTATGTTATTAAAGTGGAAAAGTGTTTAAGATTAAAAGAAAATTTTATTTGAAGTATTAAACCCAACAATATCAGAAGTAAAATAGGCAAAATAACTTCTGAAAGAATAAAAATAAACATAAGCAACCTTCTATCTCTAAATATTTTATGTGATGAAAAATAATGCAATATTCATTTACTTTTACGTTAGCACATATTTATTATAAGTAAAATAAATCTTAATAATTAGAATTGATAAGTAAAGGTTATCATTATGTTGCTCAAATAATAAGTGAAATGTAAAAAATCTCAATAAATATAAAGTGTGCGGTAGCTAATTATGTAAAAAAAGTAACTTTAAAAAGAGAAGGTACTGAAACATAAACCCTAGAAAAATAACACTCATATGATTTAATTCAATCCATATGAGTGTTTCTTTGATTATACAATACTGCAGCATATTGTTGGCTCGATTTCTTAGGGACAGATTCAGTCTGTCTCGTCTTCAGATTGTCTTGTTCCAGCAAACGTCTCGCCAAAATACAATGTATTCATATGTACTTTTACGTTAAATACTTTAAAAAATAAGACACTATATCAATCCAAGTTGTAACTCAATGAGCTAAGTATAATTAAAACAGTATTGAAAAAAGGCAATTTCTATTGAAATAATATAGAAATTGCCTTTTTCACTTGTCCAAGAACTTTATGTCCCAGACTATTTTTTTGTTAACTAGATAGATATGTCTAATATTTTGTATGACATTATCATATGCTCATACAGTGTTTCAAAGCATCATTTACTAGACAAGTTGTTTAAAGTTTTCTAGGCGTTTTGCTTTTTCTTCATCACTAATACCATGTTTTTTAACATAGCGATTATTTTCGTGTTCAGCACATTCATGGCAACAAGCGCCTAAATAACGTGCTTCATTTTCTTCAGATACTAAAATTTGACGGTTACATTCGGGATTAGAGCAATTGATGTAACGTTCACAAGGTGTCCCATCAAACCATTCTTTACCTACAACAGTTTTTTCAACTTGATTGACATCTACACTGATACGTTCGTCAAATACGTACATTTTGCCGTCCCAATACTCACCTTTTGTTTCTGGATCTTTTCCATAAGTGGCGATACCACCTTCAAGTTGGCTTACGTCTTCAAAACCTTCTCTTAGTAGATAACCGGAGAATTTCTCACAGCGAATACCGCCAGTACAATAAGTGACGATTTTTTTATCCATAAATTGATCTTTATTTTCTTTAATCCAGTCTGGTAAATCTCTAAAACGAGTAATATTAGGTCGAATCGCACCACGGAAATGTCCTAAATCATATTCATAATCATTACGCGCATCGATAACAATTGTGTCATCATCAAATAATGCTTCTTTAAATTCTTTAGGTGATAAATAATTACCAGTAAGTTCTTTAGGGTTAATATCTTGCTCTAAATCTAATGCTACAATTTCTTTTCTAGGACGCACGTGCATTTTTTTAAACGCGTGACCATCTGCTTCATCAATTTTGAAAGTAATTCCTTTGAATCTTTCATCTGATTGTAATGCGTTCATATATTTTTCTGTTGCTTCAACTGTTCCTGATACAGTACCATTAATACCTTCAGTTGATACTAAGATACGTCCTTTAAGCTCCAAATCTTTACAAAAATCTAAATGCTCTGTAGCAAATGTTTCTGGGTCTTCAATCGTTGTATATTTATAATACAATAATACTCTGTAATCCATAATTCTATTCTCCTCTAATTTATTTCTGTTTATAATAGTTTTATATAAAATTAATAGTTTAGTGATGTCGTGCGGCTATCATTCATAATGGTATTATGAATGTTTGCTATATGCTTTTATAAAAGGACGAAATTCTCCTCACTATATTGTAACAAAAAAGAAACAATATTCAATTTAAAAATTTTGTA
>NZ_PPRL01000061.1 GCF_002902235.1 Staphylococcus ureilyticus | reverse complement strand
TAATAGTAAAAATTAAATTATCTATTTAAAACAATTAATGCAATACAACAAATTTTTTAAATAAATAATTTAATTTGACCTTACTAAACAAATAAAAAATAGTCAACAATATAAATAAAAATATAATAACTTAATTCATACTTTACAAATTATTCAAAAAAGCCCTTTATCAATACTCAATTTTCACATTGATTTGATAAAGGGCTAATAATTAATGTTATTTAATTGCTATAAAAATTGTACGACAAATATTAATATAATAACGACTGGTAAAATAAATTTAATGAGATAATACCAAGGCATAAACAACCTAAATTTATCTTTTCCAAAGTGTTCTTTTAAAGCGTGTTTATCAAGTAATTGTCCTACAACAAGTGTTGTTCCCAACGCACCTATAGGCATTAAAATGTTGGAAACTAAGAAATCCATGTTGTCAAAAATAGTACCTGCTGCAAATTTTACATGACTCAGACTTCCAAAAGATAATGTTGCAGGAATACTTATCATAAAAACAAGTACACTTATATAAAGCGATACAGATTTACGTTTCGAATTATCATTTTTAGTAAAGTTTGACACATTGAGTTCTAGTAACGAAATTGAAGAAGTAAGTGCTGCAAATAAAAATAATATTAAAAAAATAAAATAAAAACCTGAACCATATGCCATCTGATCAAATACTTTTGGTAACACTTTAAATAGTAATCCAGGTCCTTCGGTTGGGCTATAACCGAAAGCTGAAATCGCAGGGAATATTGCTAAACCTGCTAACACAGATACTAGAATGTTCATCGCTACAATAGAAACAGCCGAAGTTTTAATAGTCATTTCTTTAGATGCATAACTAGCATATGTAATCATGCCTGTTGTTCCTAATGACAGTGTAAAAAACGATTGGCCTAGCGCAAATAAAATCCCCTCTATTGAAATATCTTCTAAGCGTGGTTGCAATATATATTTCAATCCTTCAAACGAGCCATCGAGAGTTAGCGATTTTACAACAATAATAATAAGGAAGATAAATAATAACGGCATCATAAATTTAGATGCTTTTTCTAATCCTTTTTCAACTCCCATCATTACAATGAACATCGTCAACAAAATAAATATCCCTTGGCCTGTAACCGTCAACCATGGATTACTTATAATAGATTCAAATTCTATTTGGCTTAATTTACCACCATTAAACGAGCATATTTGAAGTAATACATTAAATATATAAATGATTATCCAACCACCGATGACACTATAAAAACCAAATAAGATAAAAACAGCTAAATTACCATTCCATCCTATAATATTTAACCATTTTCTATTTGTTAATTTTTCATATATTTTAGTAGTATATGTTTTGCCCATTTTTCCCACTGTAAATTCCATCATTAATAATGGCAGTCCTACAAACAGTGTAAATATTAAAAACATTAATAAGAAAGCCCCACCGCCATAAATACCTGCCATATATGGAAATTTCCACATTGCGCCTAGCCCTATCGCAGACCCCGCACTTGCCAATATGAAACCGAGCGATGACTTCCATTGTGATTCATTATGCATCTTTCATACATCCTTTACACCCTATTATTCTTTACTGCGTTAAAGCGTTTATGTAACATAGGAAACTACTATAACATTTTTTTGAATTGAGCTCAATAGTTAATTACTTAAAACATTCGATATCATCACATTTACAAACATGACATTAAAAACTACTTCATTTAACATTTTAGACATTCTAATTTTCTGAAATTTCATTGAATTCATATAACTTTTGTGTTATATTAATGTATGTTTTGCAACAAATAATTTTAAAAATAATAGAGGTATTAAAATGAATAGACTCATACTGATTTCTGGTCTAATGTTATTCTCATTTTTCTTTGGAGCCGGAAATCTAATATTTCCACCTATGTTAGGATATACAGCTCAAGAAAATATGTGGGTTTCAATGATAGGATTTTCAATCACTGGTATTTTATTACCATATTTAACAGTCATCGTCGTAGCTTATATGAACGGTGGCGTTGAAAGTATTGGTAACAAAGTCCATCCGTTATTTGGTACGATTTTTGCAATCTGTATTTATGCATCTATTGGTGCATTATATGGTATACCACGTGCTGCAAATGTCGCTTACGAAATTGGCACGAAAAACGTATTACCTGTACATAATCAATTAACTTTAATTATATTTTCAGCAGTCTTCTTCTTAGTTGTTTACTTGATTGCACTTTATCCAAATCGAATCATAGATAATTTAGGTAAATACCTAACACCTATTTTAATATGCATTATCGCTATTTTATGTATTTTAGTTATTATTAAACCAGAAGGTTCAATTGGTAAAGCTGGTGGCGACTTTGCGCAAACACCACTTGTGTCTGGTGTCTTAGAAGGTTATTTCACAATGGACCTCGTTGCTGCACTCGCTTTTTCAGTAGTCATTGTTCAAAGTTTTAAATTAAATGGTATTAATGAACCAAAGTTATTAGTTAAAAATGTTGTGAAAGCAGGTTTTATTTCTGCCGTGCTGTTATTTATCATTTATTTTGCTTTAGCTTATGTTGGCGCGACAACTGATCAAACAGGCTTAAAAGATGGCACAGATATTTTAACTTTTAACTCATTACGTGTATTTGGGTCTTTAGGAAACTTAATTTTTGGGATAATTGTGATACTAGCTTGTTTAACAACTTGTATTGGACTTGTAAATGCTTGTTCAGCGTTTGCAATGAAAAAATTACCAAAGATTTCTTATAAATTATTTGTACTTATCTTTTCAATATTAGGTTTTACTGTTTCTACTTTAGGATTAGAACTTATTTTGGAAATTGCTGTACCATTACTTACATTTATTTATCCAACATCTATCGTATTAGTGCTTATTTCGTTATTGAGTATCTTCATCTCATTTGAAATGAAATATAGCTTTATCATACCAACAATTGCAACATTGATTATTTCTTTATTACAAATATTAAATGACTTTAATTTAATTAAAATACTTAATGTTGTATATGTGCATTTCCCATTAGCAAATATCCAATTAGCATGGTTGATACCATTTATAGTGTGTCTGCTAATCGGTATTATTATCGATTTCTGCTATGCTAAATCGCAAGCTAAAATGACTTAAGTTAGTGCGCACTATTAACCAGACGGTATGTCAACACATATCCATTCTCATCAATACATCCCTTCAACTATGGGATGTATTTTTTATGTAAAATAGTAAAATTTCAAAAAGGTTTTCGGATTTTTAAAGTTGTTTATACGCATAATTTAGAATTTTCCATTATATTCACTCACCTATAAAATGATATATTTGTATGTAATTGGTATAATACATGTTAGCTATATAATAAAATTTGCTATTTAAGGATTGTGATTTGGTATGACTGAATTTAATGAATTTTTGGAGTCATTAGAAAATGACAAACAAACAGCCACAATGGAAGCTATCTTTAATTGGATTTCTGAGACTTTTCCTGAACTCGAAACAACAGTAAAATGGAATCAACCGATGTTTACGCATCATGGTACGTTTATTATTGCTTTTAGTAAATCTAAACAGCATTTCTCAGTAGCACCTGAAGCAAAAGGAATGGCTGAATTTACTGAACAAATTGCAGAATCTGGATATTCACAAACCAATAATTTATTTCGTATTAAATGGACACAAGACGTTAACTATGAACTATTGCAGTCCATGATTCAATTCAATATCGAAGACAAAGCAAATTGTACTACATTTTGGAGAACTTAATTTTAAACATATTGAAACATAAAAGGATGGCTCTACTCATATTTGGTAGAAACCATCCTTTTTAGTATTTAAATTGTTTATGTATAATCTTCAAAAAACGCTATCACATCTTGCTCTACATCCAAATGACCTTCACCATACGTCATTAAATGTTTACACGTAGGATAACCTTGAATTTCTTTATCCTCATGCTCAATTTGATTATAAATATAATTTGCACTAGCTTCATAAGCTTTTTCATCTTGTTCGCCAAACTTTATAGCAATAGGGACAGAAATTTGATTTAAATGTGCCATCGCATCATCAACAAGTTTTTTAAATTTATCAAAACCAACGGCATAGTTTTCGATTTGATTAATCTGTTGTTGTATTACTTCTTGTGACAAACCTACTAAGTTTCCCATGCGTTCTCCATAAAATTCCAGCCTTTTTGCAAGTCCAGCATCGTCTTTACTAAACGGTGTCGACATCACTGCAACAGAAGCAACCTGCTTTTCTTCCGCCAATTTTAAAGACAAAATACCGCCTAATGAGATGCCGCATACACTTATATTTGAATAACCTTGATCTTGCAAATATTGATATCCTTCTAGCGCATCTTGCCACCAATCCTCTGCGTCATAAGCCATCAATGATTCGAGCAATAAGCCATGCCCTTTATAGGAAGGAGCATAACATGTAAAACCAGCTTTATTTAATTTTGTAGCTAATAATTTTACATCTCTAATCGTACCTGTAAATGAATGTAATAACAATATAGCACGTTCAGAAGATTTATTTTCCAAAAATATCGGATTAGGTTCTTTTACATTTATCATCTATTGTCACTCCAACTTTTAACATCCATACACATTGTAATAGAAAATCGTTTACGATACAACGCGTTATGATTAATGAAAATCAAGATTGCTCAAACGACTATCTCTCAAAAAAATACAAGCCACTTCCTTAATGGAAGTAGCTTGCTTCTATGAGGAAGTCTGGAAACATGCCTAAGGCATGCTCACAGCGACCCATAGTGTGTGCATGCCTTTGGCATGCTTATATAGTGTACAATTTTATGTAAGTTCTTTCAAACATTTATAAATACTGAAACTATTGAAATTCATTTTATCTACATGCAAGTATATAGGATAATTTCTATTTATCTTCTTTATTTTTGTAATATTCAGATAAATGATTGTTAAATAATTATCGATTTTGACGAATATAACTCAGCTTTAATAAAGTATAATATATAATGACGGAATTTAAAGGAAAACGAGGTAATAAATATGGATGATTTAAAAATCAACAAAAGATTAATTATGACACCTGGCCCTGTTAGCGTAGACCCCCGCGTTTCACAAGCAATGTCAAACTCTATTTTAGGTCAATTTGACTATGAATTTGTAGACATTATGAATCAAACAATGGAACTAATTCGTAAATCTTTTTTAACAAAAAATCAATGGTCATTTCCTATTGATGGCACAAGTCGTGCTGGCTTAGAAGCTGTGATTTCCAGTATTGTTAAACCTGGTGATGATGTCCTAGTTCCAGTCATCGGACGTTTTGGCTATTTATTCGCTGAACTGGTTACGCGTGCTGGTGGTATCGTTCACAGCATTTATAAACCAATGGGAGAGGTATTTGAACAATCAGAAATCATTGAAGCTTTAGATCAATATCAACCAAAAGTACTTGCTATTGTACACGGTGAAACATCGACTGGTAGATTGCAACCAATTGATCAACTTGGTCGAGCATGTAAAGAAAGAGGGATATTTTCTGTTGTTGATGCTGTGGCTACATACCAAGGTATGGTTATTCCAGTAGATGAGTGGGAATTAGATGCAGTTATTGGTGGCGCTCAAAAATGTTTATCTATTCCTTCAGGTATTACCCCAATTACTTTCAACGATAGATTTAGTGATGCCATCAATGCGCGCAAACGTGTAGAACTTGGCATTCGCTCTACTGAAACCACAGAACCAGATCATTTTATCAGAAGTAATTATTTAGATTTAGCACAATTACAAGATTATTGGAGCCCAAAACGTTTAAATCATCATACTGAAGCAACGACTGCAATATATGCGCTTCATACTGGTCTAAGATTAGCACTATCTGAAGGACTGGAAGCACGTGCGCAACGGCATGCCTTTCACCAAGAAGGTTTAAAAGCATCCTTGAAGGCATTAGGACTCGAAATATACGGCGATGAATCAAACGAAATGAAAATGGTTATATGCGTTAATATTCCTGATGGTATAGATGATATAGCATTCAGAGACAATTTATTAAAAAATTATGGCATAGAAATTGCAGGATCCTTTGGAGAGTTAAAAGGTAAAATATGGAGAATCGGTATCATGGGTTATGCTATCCAAAAACAGAATATCTTAACATTTTTATCTGCATTTGCAACTCACCTTCTTGCTCAAGACCTAATCAAAAATCTTGATATAGAAAATGCAATTAAAACACTTATCAATCACTATGATAATAATGCGATATCATAAGATTTCAACACATCATTTGACTGTATAAATCAAAAAAGGTACAACTCCAATCCTAAAATGATGCACATCTCAGAAGTTAGATTTTTAGTCCAACTTTAGAGGTGCCCATCAAAAACCATTGGTGTCGTACCTTTTTAATTTTTTCATTATAAATTTAAGTCTTTGCTATTATTCATCTTCTACAACTCTATTTTTAGCTGCAGGATAACCAAAAATAAAGAATAGTAATGACATGAGTAATAATGCAACAATGCCTGATATCCAATTTCCTGTGAAATCATGCAAGTATCCAATTAAAAATGGTCCAATCGCTGCAATTAAGTATCCTACAGATTGACCAAAACCGGATAATGAAATACTACCATCACTCGTCCGTGCACGGATTGAGAAGAATGTCATACATAAACTGAAACATGCTCCCATTGCTAAACCAGCAATAACCATACCAATAACAAGTAACACTAATGATTGTGTAAAGAATAAGCCAAAACCAGTTAAGAATAAAATTGTGATAATAACGACCAATATGCGTTGGTCTTTCAATTTAGATGCTATAATTGGAAATGAAAATGTCATAGGTACTTGAGAAAATTGATTGAGCATTAATAAATAACCTGCTGTGGATGGATCTACCCCTCTATCAACTAATATAGATGGCACCCATGCGACAACGGTATAGAATACCATAGATTGGAAGCCCATCGTCAAAGCAACCATCCAAGCTAATTTAGATTTGACAATATTGACTTTCTTACGATGTTTGACTTGTGTTTGATCAATTGTATGTTGTTCTAATTGCGCACCTTGACGTGCTTTAGGAATCCACAAAATAATCGCGATAATACCTAGAATAATCCAAAATGACAGTGACAACCTAAAACCGAGTGATGTTTGTGATAATGGGAAGCTTAACCCGCCACCTAAGCCTGCTGTAAAGTTCATAGTTCCACTATAAATGCCCGTAGCAATGCCGATTTGCATTGGGAAATACCATTTTACATAGCTAGGTAGTACAACGTTACCAAATGCAATTGCTATTCCTAATACTAATGTACCAATAATAAATAAAGTAAAATCACCAGCTACACGTAAATACAATCCAATTATTAGTAATATAGTAGAGTACAGAATTGTACGTGACATTGTGATACGCGACGTTACTCTCGATACTAATGGAGAAACAATCGCAAAAATAATGAGCGGTATAGTAGTTAAGATGCCAGCAACACTGTTATTAATTTCCATTACATGCTTGATCTCATCAACTACAGGCCCTACTGATGTGAGTGGCGCACGTAAAGTAGAAGCAATAAACACAATTGCCAAAATTACGCCCCAATTTTCTTTAATTCTATGTATACGATAGGGTTCAGTCATCTTATACCACCTTTCTTCCAGATCTTTTAATATAATAATACAACGAATCGATCAAATGAAAACCATTTGAACGATTCGCAAGTATTGTTTCTAAAGAACTCATCCATTATTGTTCAACATTTAATAAAATACGTGTGCCTGCTTTACCCTCTAATGCTTCAACTGCATCATCTAATGAACAGATAATCGCTTCTTTACCCATTTCAGCAAATTGAATCGCAGCTTCAATCTTAGGTAACATACTTCCTGCAGGGAATTGCCCTTCGGCAACATAAGTTTTGGCTTGTTCAACTGAAATTGTTGCTAATTTCTTTTCGTTCGGTTTACCAAAGTTCACACAAACATTTGATACATCTGTTAACATCATAAATGTGTCTGCTTCAACTTGTTGCGCAAGTTTTAAACCAGAGCGGTCTTTATCGATAACCGCTTCTACACCTTGAATATTCCCGTTTTCATCACGATAAACTGGTATACCACCGCCACCAGATGAAATAACGATCGCTTGGTCAATCAATGCTTTGATTTGATTGACACCGTGAATCACGAGTGGCTCTGGTGAAGGAACAACACGACGGTAACCTCTACCAGCATCTTCTACCATCACAAAACCATGCGTTTCTTCTAGCATTTTGCTTCAATTTCGTCAAAAAATACGCCAATTGGTTTTGTTGGATTATCAAATGCCTTATCATCTTTATCCACTTCTACCATTGTTAATAATGTTACCACATCGCTTTGAATATTTAATGCATGTAAATGATTTTTCAATGATTCTTCCATCATATAACCAATAAATCCTTGTGATTCAGCGTTACATGCATTGATTGGAAGTGGATCTACAACGTCTTTTGCCGCTTCATTTTGTGCAATAATATTACCGACTTGTGGTCCATTACCATGTGTAATGACAACGTTATGTCCAATTTTTTTCAACTCTGCCATTTTTCGTGTAGCAGCAAACACGTTTTTATATTGATTGTCGTATGACGCTTCTTGTTTAGGTTGTAAAATAGCGTTACCGCCTAAAGCAAGTACAACACGCTTACTCATACGTTTCACTCCTTCAAGTTAATGCTACAAACATGCCATATACTGTGTCTCTTCCTGATGACGAACCTACTTTAAGCAGTCGATCAATATTTGCCAGTGACGGCTCATGTTGTAACTCTGATATTTTCGAACTAAACAACCCTTGCTGTGCGCATTTTAAAAATGTTTCTCCTACTAGTGTTGTTAATGGTTCATCAAGTAGTTGTTTTAATTTTTCTAAATTTGGTTTTCTAATATAAGGATCAGTAAAATGAATGAACAACATACCAGTTAGAATGTCATCACCAGAGGGCGTAAGCCCTTTTCCTCTACCAATTAAGTAGCGATAATAATGTTCTACGGTTTCAACATCTTCATCTTTAAGCGCATGTATGATTCGGCTCATTGTTTGGCGGTCAAAGTCACCTTCTTCATACATCCTAAAATCATATGTCGATATATTCTGCTTGAGTTCATCATTATTTACCTTTTCAGCGAAGTCTTTAAATGGCAATGATGGGACATGCCACACAAGTTGGCATGTTTTACTAATATATATCGTGTTAGGACCTATAGAGATTTGTTGGTTTAAAGCAATCTCTTTTAACAAACTTTGTCTCGTTTGTTGATCTATTAATATGCCGAACGGAAACATGCCATTTTCATCGGTACCTATAAATATCAGTTTTTGCGCATCATTGACAATATTGAATCCTTTGTTAAATATACTATGCACATAAAAGGTTTGATGATTTGCCAATATTTCCTGGGCAATATTGCCTATAGCTGTTGCGTGGAAAATCACGCTTTAAAACCTAATTTCTCAGCATATGCCGTAATTGCTTTTTCGAAACATTCAATCGGTGGGTGAACGGTACCTGCACCGATTTGACCATAACCTGCAATTTTATGAGCAATACCTGTATTAATAACTGGCGTAATACCAGTTTCAACGACTTTACGTGCATCAATACCTAGGCAAGCACCTTTGAAGTTCCATGTAGGGATGGCAAAGTTTGGATTCTCACCGATACAAATTTCAGTCATTTCATTACTGATATCTAATGCGTCATCAAAGCCCCCAGTACCAACGAATCTAGTTACAGCTGGAGCAGCGATCATTGCCATACCACCAACACCAATCGTTTCAGTAATCGCTGAGTCACCAATATCAGTATTAGCATCTTCAGCAGAGTAACCTGTGAAGAATAGCCCATGTGGTGTATTGACTGGTGCAGTAAACCATTCATCGCCCATACCAGCGATACGAATACCAAAGTTTTCACCGTTACGACACATCGCTGTTACAACTGTACCGTGCTCAATTGTACGTGCTGCATCCATCATAGCTTTACCTGTAGCCATCGCTATGTTCAAGAAGAATTGGTCTGTATCAGCTAAGAATTGTAATACCTCAGTACGTTTTTCTGCTTCAACATCATCTAATGATGAGATGATAGGCGTAACTTCTTTTAAGAAAGCTAATGAAGCTGCAATGTTACGTTGGTGGAATTCATCACCCATTGCAATTGCTTTAGCGATTAATACGTTCACATTTAAACCATCGTTCATTTTGTGTAATGCCTTACTTAATACCGGTCCTAAAACATCTTTCATCCAGTGAAGACGATTGACTACTGTATCATTATAAGCACCGAAACGTAATACTGCGCCGATACCTTCGTTCATTTGGCAATATGCTTCGTTACCTGTTTCTCTGTTTTCCACAACAAGTACAGGCATATTAGCTGATGTAATACCACCCATTGGACCAACTGCATTGACATGGTGACAAGGGATGAAAGTGATTTGACCTTCTTCTAACAATTTACGTGCGTCTTGTTCATTGTCTGCCCATCCTTCAAAAAGAATTGCACCGACACAAGAACCTTGCATAGGATCAGTCATATTTTCATATTTAATTGGTGGGCCAGCATGTAATAATACGTTTTCTTTGAGTTCAGGAATTTTAGATTTAGCTGGCACGACATCCACTAAAAATGGTGCTGCTGCAATCATCTTATCAATGACTGCTTGGTTAGCTTCATCTATTGTTTTATATGCCATTTTATACCGTCTCTCCTTCATAATTGTTTAAGAATTGCAGTACTTTCATTAATTTTTCGTCTCCTCCTGCAATTGGGCGCCAGTTGAATTGCACGACTGGTGCATCGCTTGCTTGGATTGCTTCAGTAAAGCTCTTCAATCCAATGTTAATCACGCTTGGTTTCATGTTTATTAAATTCATCACTTTTTCATCGACAGTTAAATCTACAGGTTCTGAATCAAATGATTTCGTTGATAATTTTGGTTGTGCTACGCTGCTGCCAACTAAGTTAAGCGCAGTACGAACCATTTGGTCGTTTGTTTCACAAACAATCGCACCAGCTTCTTTTAAAGTTTTAACTTGATTATCATACCCTTGATGATCATGTTGCGTACCAACAACTGTAGCAAGCACTGCTAATGAACGACCATTAGCTTTAACTTTGTCTAAAATCGTTTTGATTGTCGGTGCAAGTTCGCTAGCCATATCATCATGACTACCATAACCAATAACATTATCTAACATAATTACAGCAGTTGATGGATCATCAGATGATGTTTCTAACATTTCAATGCGTTTCGATGGATCGATCATTGGATGTGGTCTACCTTGTGTATAAATGTCATCGCCTAAGTCGATAATTTCATGGTTTCCACCTTTATATGAGAATCCTTCTGGTGTTACTTCACCTGAAGCGTCGCCTAAAGTATCCTTCACTAACATTGCTGCTTCTGAAGCTAAAGTACCACCTGAATAATATCCTTTGATGCCGTCTTGATTGTCAGCAAATTTAATACCAAGATTTTCCTTAAAAGTTGGGTTAAATTGCGGCGTTTCATCATTAGATAGTTGGACAGATACGCGTGCCGCTTCTTCTAAAGTATATGCATGATAGATATTTTCTTCTGTGTAAGTTGGTTTAGAACCTAAGAATAAGGTAACCACAGGTTTTTCAATATTACGTAGAAGATTTAATACTTTTTCTTCGACTTCTTTAGCTGGTGGTTTAGATATAACAGTAATGACTTTAACTTTAGGATCGGCATTTAATGCTTTTATACTATCTAACATCGTAATCGCACCAACCTCAGTTGATAAGTCACGACCGCCAGTACCGATTGCATTTGTCACACCTTTGCCTTCACGGTCAATGATAGTAGTCACTTCTTGGATACCTGTACCAGAAGCACCGATAACACCAATGTCACCTTCGTTCACTGTGTTAGTAAATGCAAGTGGTAGGCTATGGATTATCCCTGTACCACAGTCAGGCCCCATCACTAATAATCCTTTTTCATGCGCCATTTGTTTTAAGCGCACTTCGTCAGCTTTTGCAACGTTATCACTAAACATAAATACATTTAAATTGTTTTTCAAAGCAGTTTCAGCTTCCATCGCTGCATATTGACCAGGAATTGAAATTAATGCCAAGTTTGGATTGTTTGCTAATTCTAAAGCACGGTTCCAGTTTGAAGCTTCGTCTTGCTTTTTAGACTTGTCATCCTCTTCACCTTTACCTTTGAGTTCTGCATCAACTTGTTCATTAACTTCATCAACTTTAGATTCATCATCAGTATCTACGATAACAACGATGTCATTAGGTTTCGCATTATCTAATGCTTCAGTGTCAAATCCTGATGATTTGAAAATATCCTTATTGGCAGGCGTGCCCATCATAATTGAAACTTGGTTCACACCATCAATAGCAGACAATTTATTCGATAACAACATTAATACAATCGAATCTTGGTACGTGTTTTCTTTAATTATTGTGTATAACATACTATTCCTCCGTTATTATTCTGCAAATCTATTTTTTCCATGATAACGATCAAAGTGTACATCCTCTGACACTAAGTAATCGTAAATTTCATCAACTATTTCAATGCCTTTTTCATCGTATTTTTCACTACGTAAGCGTCCACGTTCACCTGGATAGAATATTTCTCCATATCCTTCAGCAGCTGGTTGCGCTTTTAGTTCATCTAACATCATTGAAATACGTGATTTAAATTGATCTAAGTCAGTAAAAAATGCAGGGTTAATGACGATGTGTAATTGTCCTAGGTCACGACCTTTAGTTAAGTCTTTGTACATAGATGAAACATGAACACCATGTGGCACACCTAACAGGCTTCCAGACAAGATATCTACCATCATCATCAAACCGTAACCTTTTGGACCTGCCACTGGAACTAGTGCATGAACATCTCTTGCATTTGTTGTTGGCTCGCCGTTAGCATCTACTGCCCAAGTATCTGGAATAGATTGATGTTTGGCTCTAGCATCGAGCACTTTGCCCCATGCTTGTACTGTTGTCGCCATATCAAATGTAATAATTCTCTCATCATTAGACGGCGCACTAAATGCAATTGGATTTGTACCAAAATAAGGTTCTGTACCACCAAACGGTACGACCATTGGATCAGATTGACACATACTTAAACCAACCATGTTTGCTTTAGATGCCATTTCCACAAAGTAACCTAAGGCACCACTATGAGAGATATGTTTCACACCAACAACTGCGACACCATTTTCTTTTGCCATTGCAATTGCTTTTTCCATCGCTTGTTTCGCAGCTTGATGTCCAGGGCCATTATCCCCTTCAAAAACACCTGTCGAAGGACCTGTTTGCTCAAATTGATACTCAGGGTTAGCAGTAATACCTCCCTTAGCAATACGTTCCGCATAATATTCCACTCTGACTGCACCATGAGAATGAATACCTCTATGGTCTGCAAAAGTCAAAACATCAGCGACATCCTTTGCAGCATCTTCATTTAATCCTGCTTTAACTAGTTTATTTTTCATTAAATCAAATAAATCATTTTTAGAAACACGCATATTACAACCTCCTTATTACTATTATTGTGTTATATTTCATTAAAATTTGTGTTTTCAAGCAGTAAAAAAAGAAGTTACTAAAGACGCACCATGCTAAATGTCATAAGTCACCATTTATTACATTAAATTATCTCGTTCACTTCTTTTTATTACTTCCTAATATATGTCATCAGATATTAAATAATCATAAATTTCTTGCGGAACTGGAATACCTCGCTCTGCATATTGTTTTTTAACTTCTTCTTGAATCTCACCTGGATAATACACTTGATCAAAACCTTTAGCAGGTTTAACGTCATGCAACTCATCTACCATGTCAGAAACCTGTGTTAAAAACTGTGTTTCATCACCAAAATATGCTGGATTAATTACGATATGAAATTGTCCTAATCTACGATATTGACTTAAATTTTCATACATTGAAGTGACATGCTTACCAAACGGTAAACCTAACAAGCTACCTGCTAATATGTCTACCATCATCATCAAACCGTAACCTTTTGGTCCGGCAACAGGTAATAACGCAGCTACTTCAAAAGGATCTGCAGTAGGTTCACCATATTTGTCCACTGCCCATGTATCAGGTATTGATTTGTTTTTTGAGCGTGCATCTAATATTTTCCCCCCACGCTTGTACCGTTGTTGCCATATCAAACAATATAGGATCACCACTTTTTCGTGGTGACGCAAAAGCGATTGGATTCGTACCAAAATAAGATTCTGTACCACCAAATGGTACGACCATTGGGTCAGATTGGCATACGGTTAATGCAACCATACCTTGTTTTGCAGCTTGTTCTGCAAAATAGCCAATGGCACCACTATGCCCCATCTCTTGAATACCTACCATGCCGATACCACTGGATTTTGCTAAATTGATCGCTTCTTCCATCGCTTGATATGCAACATAATGGCCAACAGCATTATCGCCGAAGTATGTGCCTGCTGAAGGACCCGTCTTCGTAAATTTCAAATCTGGTTCCAAATTAAAACCTTTTTTAGCAATTCGTTCTGCATAATACTGCATTCGAACTGAACCATGTGAATGAATGCCTCGTTCGTCAGCAAATATCATCAGATCTGCTGTTTTTTCAGCTTGCGCGTCAGGTAAACCTGCGTGTGTTAATTTCTCTTTAAATAATTGGCGTAGTTTACCACGTTCGACGTATATTAATGCTCCCTCTTCCATGACTAACAACCTTCCTTAAATTTCTATATCTCTATTTGCATCCTTGGAATAGATGTAAGCGAATGGTTCGTCTAAACCAACAGCATAAGTTGCTTGTGGTGCATAAGCCCCCATAAAGATATAATCACCTTTATCAACTGGTTGCCATTCGTTGTCTAAGTTGTACATACCACGTCCACTTAATACATAAGCCCCATGTTCTTGAACGTGTGTTTCAATATAACCGTGTGAAGCACCTGGTTTAAATGACAAGATGTGAATATTCATATCATATGCTAATTCTTTTGGTAGCAAATCAAGAATTTTAACTTCTTCCATGCCTTCATATGGCTCTTGAACCATATCATTAACGTTTCCAGTTACAACTTCTGGCGTATAACCTTCTAAAGATTGATAACGTTTTTTATATAAGAATACTCGGCTGTCATTATTTTGATTGCTATTTTCAAATGTCATTACTTGATGAGATGGTACATATAAATAACCACCTGCACTCAATTCATATTTTTTATCATCCGCATACGCGTTGATGTTTCCGTATTCAACATAGATGAATGTTTGAACACCATTTCCACCAAATCCTTGTCTATTTCCACCTTGATTTTTCAATGTTACGAGGTAGTCTACGAAACGCGCACCAAGTCTTGGTGAACCTAAAATCGTTACGTCACAATCTTCAAAACCAGGTACAACATTATTTACTAAACCATCTGGTGTGATGACTGCATAGTTATCTTTTTTAATTACTGAACGTGTTTCTAATAAACCTTCTCTATATCCTTGATTATGATTAATATAACCCATAAATAAAATGCTCCTTTTCTTTATCTGTATTTAAAATCTTTTTTGCTTTTCTCTATAAAAAGTTTGTTGAACCATGTTTATTTATATAGCTCAATGATGTTGTTCTAGGTGTCTATGACTAAGTATTATTCTTTATAAGCAAGTTTATATAATACTTGTTTTAACACTTCGATTCCTTTAACTAAATCTTCTACATTTGTCTCTTCTTCAACGTTGTGACTCACACCATTAATAGATGGTACAAACAACATTGATGTCGGCACATATTTAGCAAAAATTTGAGAATCGTGACCTGCACCAGAAGGCATTAATTTCCACTTTGATTCACCCACTACTGTTTCAGCAGCATTTTGAACTTCTTTAACCAAGCGTTCATCCATCAAAGTCGGTGCTTCATCCATCCATAAATCGATGTCGCATTGCACGCCTTCTTCTTCAGATACACGTTTAATACATGCATCAATTTCTTCTGCAAATTGATTTAACTCATCTTGATTAATATGACGACAATCAATAGAGAACGTAACTTCTCCTGGAACCACATTAACTGTATTCGGCACTGGGTCTACACGACCAAATGTAATGACTAATGGATCACCTATTTCTCGCGCACGATCTGTTAATTGATTAGCAATTTTGCTGAAAGCTACAACTGCGTCATTTCTCAAGCCCATCGGTGTCGTACCTGCATGGTTTGCTTCACCTTTTAAGTGAATCGT
Source organism: Staphylococcus ureilyticus (assembly GCF_002902235.1). Lineage (GTDB taxonomy): Bacteria > Bacillota > Bacilli > Staphylococcales > Staphylococcaceae > Staphylococcus > Staphylococcus ureilyticus. The sequence continues at coordinate 17,385 of NZ_PPRL01000061.1, read as the reverse complement.
ATAACGTTTTTGACCAACGATGCCGTTAACGACACCAATTGATTTATTTTCCGTCTCTAATACTTTACCTTGTTCAATATGCACTTCGATAAATGATTTTATGTAACTATAATCATTATCTGCTGTTCGATAATCAAAGCCACATTCACGCATCGCTTCTTTAAAAGCAACACCTTCACCATCAGCAATTGAATCTACATCAGCTTTATCAGCTAAGTTGAAGAAGTTTTTGCTTCCCCAGAAAGCAAATGGGAAACGACTACCTTCCTCTTCTGCTAAAGCTAAAATTTCTAATGAACGTAATGGTTGGCCATATTCGGCTTTAAGTGACTGCATCGCAACAACAGCAGCTAACACACCAAATTGACCATCTAAATGGCCACCTTCAACAACTGTGTCAATGTGAGAACCGGACATAATTGTTTCTTCAGGGTATTTACTACCTTCAATACGTCCTTTTAAGTTGCCGATGCTATCGAATTCTGTTTCAAATCCATCTTTTTCTAGTGTTTCTTTCAATGCTTGTACAGCATTTGACCATTCTTTAGAATAAAGTAGACGCGTGATGCCCCCACCAGTCAAACCGCCAAACGCAGTGAATTTTTTGTCTAGAGCCTCAAAAGAAGATCGGATGTCCATGTAATTCAACTCCTTTTTCATTTCACATACAATTATAAGCGTTTACATATGACTTATCATTCACAATTCTAACAATAATGTTCTTTACTTTTATTCGATTTATACAAATACGTCGTGTTTTTTATTTGAGATACTATATTTAGCAAAATATATCTAATAGGAGGCTAGGTCAATTTGACTCAACAAAAAGCTACTTGTCTTTCAAGGGATGGTTTCTCATTACCTTATTCCATCATAGCAGCTAAAAACCAAAGCCCTAAAGGCGTCATTATGTACTTTCATGGTGGCGGACTCATTTTTGGACAACCAAACGATTTACCGCAAGCGTATATAGATATTTTATCCGAATCCTATCACTTAATAATGGTTTCCTATCGACTTGCCCCAGAAAGTCATATTGATACGATTATTGAAGATGCACTGAGTAACTACGATCATTTAAAATCACTTTATCCTTCGTTACCACTGATTACCTTCGGACGTTCAGCTGGTGCATTTTTAGCTATGCTTGTCGCACGTCATCGTAAAGTTGATAGTATCATTGATTTCTATGGTTACTCGCGTGTACATGTGCCTGCCTTTTTGAAGCCAAATAAACAATATCAAGCGCTATCTACACAAATTACACCGAAAATATTAAATCAATTGATCCAATCTAAACCATTAACATCTGCGCCGTTGCAAACAAGATATCCAATTTACTTATATGTTCGTGGTCAAGCACGTTGGATGTCCTATTTAGGGATTCAAGCATCTACACAAAGTACTTATAATATCACACCACAAGAAATGAAAAATTTCCCTCCTATGTTCATTGTACACTGTACAGGAGATCCTGATGTACCTTATAGTGAAAGTGAATACATAGCTAGATTAATTGAAACGAGTCACTTTGAACGTTTAGACCTAGACTGCCATGATTTTGATCGTGAAGTTAACTCAACGAGTAAAGCAGTATATGAACAAGTCATTCAATTTTTGAATCAAATTAAACTGAATATCGAAGGGGATAAATGATGAACTTACAAAATGTAATAGAAAATTTTCAAACGTTTAATAATTTTGCTCGCAACCCCAAAAACGGAGGGATTAACCGCATTGCTTTTAGTCATCCAGAACGTGTTGCAGCCTTAAAATTTTCAATGTTATGTCAAAAGGCAGGTTTAGATGTTTACTTTGATTTCTTTGGTAATGTTATTGCACGCAGAGAAGGAAAGCATCCTTCTTTAAAACCAATTGTGCTAGGGTCACATATCGATACTGTAAAGGATGGCGGCCAATATGACGGTCTATTAGGTGTGCTTGGTGCACTGGAAGTAGTCGAACATTTAAACGCGCATCATATAGAAACGGATCATCCAATTATAATTATTGCATTTGCTTGCGAAGAATCTACACGTTTCAACGAAGCAACTTTAGGAAGTAAATACCTTACTGGTAAAATGACAAAAGATGATATGAAATTTATCAAAGATAACGATGGCAACGTACTTTACGATATTGTTGCACCTTTAGCGCAAGATATGAACGGTAAAGCAGCATTATTTGAAAGAAACAAAATCAAAGCATTTTTAGAATTACATATTGAACAAGGTCCAATTCTTGAAAATAATCAAAAAGATATTGGCATCGTCACACACATTGCTGCACCACACCGCTTCAAGTTACAAATAGCTGGTATTACTAGCCACTCAGGATCAACACCTATGCCAATGCGTACAGACGCATTGACTACTGCTGCTGAAGTCATTTTAAAAATCGAAGCCTTAGGTCAGGCTTATCATGATAAGGGGATAGTAACGACTGTGGGGTATGCCAACGTTTATCCTAATACAATGAATGCAATTCCTGGTGAAGTCACACTACTCATCGATATTCGAGGAAAAGATGAAGATATTCGAGAAAAAGTTGTCGAAGAGATGAAAACGCACATCGAAACCATTACCACAAAACGTCAAGCAGATTATGAATTAGAATATTTAGGTCAGGATCAACCTCGACAATTTAATCAAGCGATTGCTAAGATTTCTGAAGACGGTTGTAAGGCACTAGCATATCAATATCGCTATATGTATAGTGGTGCTGGTCATGATGCGATGAATTTCGCACCCATTTGTCCTACAAGTATGATTTTTATTCCATGTAAAAATGGCATTAGTCATTCGCCAAAAGAGTCTGTAACTGATAGCCAAATCGAAAAAGGTATTAATGTGATGATTGCAACAACAATCGAATTAGCAAAAGTTGACACAGTATTGGAAACTTAATGCATATTAGTCTTTTGACCTATCAATCGCAATATGATATACAATCTTTCAGCATAATCACACCAATCATGATCATGCATCATTTCATAAACGCAAGGTTCTTGAAACCAACGCCCGTTGATATGTGTTTCACCATCTAACACAAGCAAACGTGTTATGATTATTTATAATAAGTGGAAATTCAAATCGTGTTATACCATAATGAATAGAAAATTCGTTAATAGTATCAAAGAGATATTGCTTAAAACACATCAAGGTAAAGGTTGATTTATAATGACAAAAATATGTTTTATTAGACATGGAGAAACAGATTGGAATATTGCTGGTAAATTACAGGGCAGAACAGACATCCCATTGAATGAATCAGGCATAAAACAAGCACAAGCTTGTGGCACTTCCTTACTTCAAAATGAATGGGACCTCATGATTACGAGCCCATTACTAAGAGCTAAAGAAACTGGACAAATTATTCAACAAAAGTTAAACATACCGCTTTATGAAAAGGAATCATTTATTGAAGTTGCATTTGGAGATGCAGAAGGCCTTACTTATTACGAACGAGATGCGCGTTTTCCGAATCGTGAATATCCAAACAAAGAAACTGAAGCAATGGTTACCGAACGTTTTTTAAAGGGGCTTGAGACTGTACATCAAGATCACACAAATAAAAATATTTTAATTATCTCTCATGGCGCCTTTATTAATGCTATATTCTATTATTTTTCTAATGGAGCAATCGGCACTGGTATTACTAGACTTGCTAATGGTAGTTTCAGTACATTAGAAATTAAAGACAATGACACGCACATCCTAGACTATAATACGACACATCATTTACCAGCTCAGAGCCCGAAATCATAAATATCATCAACAATTAAAAGTACCATAACACTCATTCATGATGCATCGTACTAAAAGTTAAAGCCAATATTTCCTTTTAGTAATGACAAGTATGAGGTTTGGTACTTTTTATATTAATAAGGTTTATTTATAATTTTTAAAGAAATCTGTAGTTAACGATTTCACTTTTGGCGATAACATTATCACTGCGATAACGTTTGGAATCAATACGGCTGCAAGTGCCAAATCAAGCAAGTCCCACAATTGTTGTGCAGCACCTAACGCACCTACGATCATCGAAAGCACATATATTGTTTTCATCACCCAACCTGCCGTAAGTCCAAATAAAAATTCTGCCATTCTCGATCCATAAAAAATAACTACTACAACGGTTGAAAATACGAAGAACATCATCGAAATAGATACCATCATACTTCCAAATTGACCAAAAGTATTTTCAAATGCTCTGGCAGTTAACGCTGCAGACTGCGCTTTCGCATCACTCGCTTTCCAAACACCTGAAACTAAGACAACAAAACCAGTAGTACTACAAATGATTAACGTGTCTACCACAATTTCACTAATACCCCAGAATGCTTGTCGAACTGGGTGGTCCGTTTTTGCAGCTGCATGCGCAATTGACGATGTACCAAGACCAGCTTCATTAGAATAAATCCCTCTCGCAAAGCCCCAACGAATTGTAGTAGCTAATGCTGCACCAAATGTACCTCCTACAGCTGCCGTAGGATTAAATGCCTGTTCTATCACTAACCAAATAACATTAGGGACATGACTAATATTCATTAAAATGATTAAAAAACCAAAAAAACAGTAAAGCCCAACCATGATTGGTACAATTTTTTCAGCAAACGAAGCAATACGTTTCACACCGCCAAAAACGACGAGTGCAGCAAGAACTGTTAATATAACACCAGAAACCGCCATAGGCACATTAAATGTATCCTTCATCGTGCTCGCCGCAGAATGACCTTGAACCATAATACTTGGAACAATTTCAATCATCAGTGCAAAGGCAAATATCAACGAAAAAATTGTGCCTAACTTCTTGTTTTTAAAGCCTTTTTTCATGTAATAAGTCGGACCGCCCACAAACTCACCTTTTTTATTTTGCTCACGATAGTGGACACCTAAGACATTCTCACTAAATTTTAAAGCCATGCCTAAAAAAGCGATAACCATCATCCAAAATACCGCACCAGGCCCACCCATCATTATCGCAGTAGGTACACCCACAATATTAGCTGCACCTACAGTTGAAGATAAGGCGGAAGTTAAAGCCTGACGTGGTGTAATTGTTCCTTCCCCTCTAGGTTTTTTATTAACACTCCCAAATGTTTGTTTGAGCATATAGAAAAAATGCCTAAATTGAATAAAATTTAAATAGACTGTCAAAAATACACTTGCAAACAAAAGCAGGAGTACAAGTGGATAACCCCATAACCAATCCGAAAAAGAAATTAATTTTTCCAAATATTACAACCCCTTTGCTTTAAAGCATCTCACCATATGTTGTGATCAAAGTAATATGACTTTAAGCTCCAATCACTTTAAAAGCGATATATGTAGATACTTAAAAATGTAATATGTAATATTATTCCCTAGAGTTGTTCACTCAAACCGAGTTCAGCACTTGTGAAAACAAAAAAATAGTCCAGTTAATAAATGGATCAGTTTTTGTTTCTTTACAGTATTAACAAATTTCAAATCTTCAGCTCTATCCTAAATATCAATGGTCTGCTACATTTACTTCTATTTCTTTGAATCACTTGTCTCACTGATTTGATTGATATATTGTAATCATTTTGAGTGATGTTGGCAGTGGTTTATACCTACTCCTGTGGTAAGCACACTAGCGAAAGACTACAGCTAAGGTAGTGTCCCTAGAAAGCGCGCATAAAAAAACTGCCAACAAAGTCAGAGACTTTGTCGACAGTATGGACCAATCCATTTAGTAAACGGATTAATCCTTGTTGCGCTTGTTTTTAATATTCCAACATCCTTAACTTCAAGCTTTTCAAGAAACTTTTAGATAAAACGTCCAATACGTTTGTCTGAAATACCTGCTTCATCACTATAAATTTCTTGTCCTCTTAAAATTGTACGTGTGACTTGAGCACCAATTTCACGACCGATATATGGACTCATTTTGTTACGATAAGCTAAATCTTCAGCTTGTAATGTATAAGGTGCGTCTGGTTTAATAAATACGAAGTCAGCATCTTTACCGATTGCAATACTACCTTTTGTGTCTAAACCAAAGCGTTTTGCTGGTGCTGTCGCAATAATGTCAGCAAATTTTGTTAATGGCATTTGACGTTTTTGAACACCTTCGTCGAATAAAATGTCTACGTTGTTTTGTAATCCAGCAATACCACCCCATGCTTCAAATGCATTGTCAGTATCTTTTAAGTCTGGCGTACAAGGTGAATGGTCAGATGTTACAAAACTAATATCACCGTTTAATACGCGGTTCCACATTCCCTCTAAACGAGATTGCTCACGGATTGGTGGAGAACATTTAACAACTGGACCAATGTCATCTAATTCTTCTTTATAGAAGTACAAGTAGTGTGTACATGTCTCACAAGTAATGTCTACACCTTCTTGCTGTGCTTTGATGACTTCATCAACACCTTCTTCACAAGCAACGTGTACAATGTGCACACGACAGCCCGTTTCCTTAGCAAATAAAATAATTTTACGAATTGGTTCAACTTCTGTAAATACCGGACGACTATCCACGTAAGCACTTAATGTCGTTTCACCATTTTCTTTTGCGATCTCACCTAATCGATCAGTGATTGCCGCATTTTCAGAATGAATTGATAAAATTTTGCCAGTCTTAGCAATTTGCTTCATACCTTCATATAATGAATAATCATCAACATTTTCAAAGTCACCCTCAATAGAACGGTCACCACATGTTGCTAAGAAAGCTTTATAAGCCACAACACCTGCTTCATCTAATTCTTGAATACCACCGTTTAAGTTATATGGTACTAAACCACCATAACTTGCAACATCCACTGATAATTCATCTTTTCCAGCATCAAATTTTGCTTGGATAGACGCTTTATCAGTTGTAGCTGGAACTTGGTTTAATGGCATTTCCACAAATGAAGTCACGCCACCTTTAGCAGCAGCATTTGTCCCTGTAACATATCCTTCCCAACCATCACGATAGCCACCGCCTGGCTCAGTTATATGCACATGCGCATCCACCATACCAGGTGAAACAATTTGATTTTGTGCGTCAATAACTTGTTCAGCTTCTCCCAATGCTTGACCAATAGCGACAATTTTACCGTCTTTAACACCGACTTCAACTTGTTGCTCTCCGTCTTCTAAAATGACTAAACCATTCTTAATAATCAAATCATACTTCATTATAATCTGCTCCTCCTTTTTTTCTTCTTTCTGCATGGAATACATAATGTAAAATTAAGTAAACACCACCGGCAATGACAAAGCCTATAAACCAAGAAAAGTCTGATATCACTGTAAATGCTGGTAAAAATCCTAATAGTGAAATGATGACACCAGCAACCGTTCCGACGTATGCAGAAATATTAATACGTGGTATTTTGTGCTCTTTTTCTTTCAAATCAAAATACAACTTATCTATATCAATGTGACATTTAGACACAATATAGAAATGAACAATCATAACACCTGCTACCGGACCAAGAATAGCACCTATCGCGTTTAGGAATAAGAAAATACTATCTTCCTCTTCCATCATCTTCCACGGCATAATGACTATACTCAATACCGAGGCAATAATTACGCCACGACGATAGTTAATCCATTTTGGTAAAAGTGCAGTGAGTTGATATGCTGCTGGGATGATATTACTCGTCGCATTTGTTGAAATCGTCGTCATCAATAGCACACCAGTAGATATCAGAATCGCCCAGAAGTTGCTCCATTCATTAATAATTGTTAGGATATTCCATTCTTGATGTCCAAGATAAATCGAGCCACCAATAATGATGAACACACTAGCAATCGCGAATAAAATGTGGGCAACTACAATACCTGAAATTTGACCAACCACTTGTGTTTTAGTAGATTTTGCATTTTCCGTAAAATCAGAAACACTTGCACCAGGTCCTGCCCACACACCTAATAGCGAGTTGATAATTAAAATAAAGGATAAAATCGTTGGGTAAATGATACCACTAGATTTTGTAGAAATTTCATAATCTAAAATATTTCCAACGCCACCAGCAGCCATAACGCCCCAGATAGCCATACCACCAAAGACAATATAAATAAGTGGATTTAATATAGCTGTGAATTTATTTAAAATATCTCCTCCACCAAATCCAATTGCAAAACTAATAGCCCAAAATATTAAAAATGCAATGAGACCTGGAACAGAAATACCAAGTATCGATATGCCTTGTCCAATATCCGCAAAACCAGGGAATATTTTATTTAATAGTATTAATAGTGCTTGTGACCCCGCAAACGTTTGTAGACCAAACCAAGCGATACCTGCGACAACGCCACGTAGGATACCGGGTAACTTCGCGCCTACATCACCATATGTATGACGTAAATGCATAGCAAATGGAATACCGTATTTAGAACCAGCATAACCATTACTAACTAATAATAAAGCGATTACAAAAGAACTTAATATTAATGCAAATATGACTTGTAATGGCGATAGTCCTAATAATAAGAATCCCCCAACTGCAGTATAGTTAGGTATATTATGGACAGCACCCATCCATAGTGTGAAAAAGTTAAATGCGGAGTTATTTCTTTGTGTCGGTGTCTTAGGCATTATATCTTTATTATAACCGCGCTTCTCGAAAACCGCTTGTGATAATGCCGCATTGTTCTCCTGTCTTCCCATTCTATTTTTATCTCCTTTACTTTAACAAGCTAATAACTAGTTGTATAATCTTCAGTTATAAGTGTAGTACGAGTGTAAGCGTTTTTCTTTGTTATTAATGACATTTCTAAACAATAAAATTATAGGAATCGAACAAAATAAGTGTATAATTAATGATATACATTAAATTTTTTGAACATTTTGAACAATCGTTATCACAAATTGACAAAAACCCTGTTTTTTAAGATAAATACAGACAAATAGAATTTATCATTATATATATTTTCATGCATTTTCATTACTAGTGATTGTGTAAATCAGAAGCGGAGGACATAATTATGACTACTCTAAACGAAATTTTATCCGTTCCCCAATTTAAAGGCTTAAAATTGTTAAATAGCAACGGAGATTTATCAGCAGAAGTGACAAATTTAGACATTACTGAAAATAATGATATTAAGCATTTTACTTCAAATAATTCTTTTATTTTAACAACCGGTGTCTTGTTTCAAGATAATCAAGATAACTTAAAAAAGTTAATTAAAGATTTAAATGATATACATACTGCTGGACTTGGAATCAAAGTTTCAAGATTTTTACACGAAATCGAGCAAGATGTCATTGATTTTGCGGATGCTATCGAATTCCCATTAATTGAAATACCAGAAAGTTGGAACTTAGGAGAAATTACACACGAGATTTCTTCATTTATTTCTGACTCTGAAACTGGAAAGTTAAATTATGCATTACAAGTACAACAAGAATTAAACCAATTATTAATCAAAGGCTTCAGTATTGATACTATGATTGAGCGCATGAGCAAACTCTTAGGTGTACCTATCATTCTATTCGATCCTTTCAAAGCACCTGAAGCATACAGTCGTCATTATAGACAAGGTAACGTTTTAATGGCTGAACATACCAAGTATTTCATGAACCATTATCAAGATGCGCTAATATATGATAAAAATAACCTCGTCTTTGAAAATAAAGACCATGTAATTTTCAAAGTATTAGGTTACACATACTTTCCATACTATTTAATGGTTTCTCAAGTTAATAAGCTTTCCTATCCCTTTAGTTTATTAACACTCGAACAAGTAGTCAGCGTGTTGAGTTTCGCCTTATACAAAAACACTAAAATACAAGAGGCCGAAGAAAATGATATTAATCGATTTTTCGAATCGTTAGTCAATAATCAAAACGATCAAACCCTTTCGATCAAAAAGCATGCTGATTTATTAAGACAATATTATATTTATCCCTCTGACTATTATCAAATTATCATTTGCGGCATTGACGCCAAAAATAATCTAGAAAATAGTTACTACTTAAATGAGCGGCACCATCTCACATTCCTTTGGTTAAAGCATAAATTAACTGATATTGATTCTTATATCAGCGTTTATAAATTACCGAGTAACGATCGTTTTGCGATATTAATCCAAAATCGACATGAATATTACTTTGAATACCTAAAAAAATACAACAAAGTTATAGTGAGTACTTTGATGATACGATTTCATTTGGTATCGGAAATGAAGTAACAGAATTCACACAGTTACCTTCTTCCTTTTTTGAAGCAAATGAAGCCTTTGAAAATGAACTGCTAAATCATGCAAAAACTTTTATCTCACAATATCATTCCAAAGATATTCAGGAGCTATTACAACTTATCCCTCAAGAAAAACTATTACCTTTCGTAAAACATACTTTGGGCCCACTGAGTTATCCAAAACAAAAAAAAGATTTAGAATTAAAACAAACTTTAAAAGTGTACATGGATAATCAATGCGATATAACAAAAACGGCAGATAAAATATTTATACACAGAAATACTGTAAAATATAGAATCAATAAATGCAGTAATATGATTGGTACAAATATTGAAGACCCTGTTCATTCCTTAAATATACGTATCGCTTTATATGTATCTGAAATGATTCGTTTCGATTAATCGCTCCATCTATTTAAAAAATCTACGCTGTTTGCGCAATCATGCAAACAACGTAGCTTTTTCCATTAATAAAACAACAGTGATCTATGTTACCTCTAAAACAAGCGATTCCAACCTATATTATCTATGCATTCATTTTCTCTAAAAATTCTTTGCAAAAAATATTAATTTTTTAAACCGAATGGTTTGCTTTGCTAACTTAAAATAATTAAAATTTATCGATGGGATGTTATAAAAAGGAGATGCATTTATAATGTCGGAGAATGTTATATCTAATAAAAAAAGAAATACGATTATATTAGTTATGCTAAGTAGTGCTTTTGTAGCGATGCTAAATCAAACATTGCTCAATACCGCACTACCAGCGATTATTACGGGATTAGAAATAACTGATACAACCGCTCAATGGTTAATTACAGGTTTTATGTTAGTGAATGGTATCATGATTCCACTAACAGCCTTTCTCATGGATCGATTTCATACTAGACCACTCTATATTTTTTCTATGAGTGCGTTCCTCATTGGATCGATCATCGCAGCACTTTCGCCTACATTTGGCTTACTCATGTTTGCACGTGTGATTCAAGCGATTGGTGCAGGGATACTTTTACCGCTTATGCAATTCACTGTATTTACACTGTTCCCTTCTGAGAAACGTGGATTTGCAATGGGACTTACCGGTATAGTTGCACAATCAGCACCAGCAATCGGACCAACCTTAACCGGATTTTTAATTGATACATTTAGCTGGAGAGCACCATTTATTGTGGTCGCTTTTATTGCGATTATCGCATTTATTGTAGGTGCGATATTTGTAGAAAGTAATAACGAAACCAAACATACACAATTAGACAAAACTTCTGTTATATATTCAACATTAGGTTTTGGTTTAATGCTTTACGGCTTTAGCAGCGCAGGCAACTTAGGTTTCACATCACCAATCGTTATTATTTCACTTATTGTGGGAATCTTAATTGTTACCATTTTCGTAACAAGACAAATTAGAATCGATAATCCGCTATTAAATATGCGTGTATTTACAAACCGTACATTTTCATTATCTGCATTTGCGTCTATGGTATTATTTATCGGCATTGTCGGACCAGCTTTATTGATTCCAATTTATGTCCAATCAGGCTTAGGTCTATCTGCAATTTTGTCAGGCCTTGTTATCTTACCAGGCGCAGTAGTCAACGCATTTATGTCCGTCTATACAGGGAAAATATATGATAAATATGGCTTGAAAGTATTGGCGATTCCTGGATTTGTCCTTTTAATTTTTATGACAATACTACATTGTTTCTTAACTTCAGACACACCTTATTGGTATATTGTCGTCATTTACGCTATAAGAATGTTTGCTGTAGCATTGATTATTATGCCACTTAATACAATTGGTATTAACGCATTAGAAAGTAAAAATATTTCACACGGTACTGCGATTATTAATTCTTTAAGAATTATTGCAGGTGCGATTGGTACTGCCATTATGATTACAATTATGGCAATTGTTCGTACAAACTATGTTCCAAGTAAGCATCAGTCCAAAGCAGATATTGCACAACAAGCGACTGTACAAGGTGTCGACGCAGCATTTGCATTCACTACGCTATTATTAATTATTGGTTTTATATTAACACTACTGATAAAAACAAAAAATAAAGCGGATAATACGCGTGAAGTATAATATTAAATCTATTTAAGTGAAAGTAGCAACGCTTCAACAACTTGAACGGTGTAAAAAACATACTAAGATTAGCTATGAAGAAATCTATGACGATAGATTTTTTCATAGCTATTTTATTATTCAATATTTCGTATTGTTGGCTCACTTTCTTAGGGGACAACTTCAGCTTGTAGTCTTCAACTTGTCCTGTTCCCTCAAGCGTCTCGTCAAAATACAACGTATTTATATGTAATTTCTCATTGAAGTACTTAAAAAAGGCTCTATTTCAACCCAAAATGATGTTAAAAATTATTCTACATGCATACACCCAAAAATTAATTTTTATGCTGCTGTTTGTGGCTATTACCATTCTTTTATAAAATTGGCTTCAAATGATGTATTAATGCTAAGCAATCTTGCAAGAGTCATTAATATTTTATTGGTAGTAAAAAAATAGGTGCAAATCCGAGTCATAACTAACAAGTTGACTTTGAATTAACACCTTTTAAAGTAAATACATGTATATAACTTCAGAGATCGATTTTAAGACAAATAAAAAAAGACGAGCGTTGCTCGTCTTCTTTTATGCGTTATTATAATTTAATAACGTTAGCTGCTTGAGGTCCACGGTCGCCTTCAACGATTTCGAATTCAACAGCTTGTCCTTCTTCTAATGATTTGTAGCCGTCTTGGTTAATTGCTGAGAAGTGTACGAATACATCGTTTCCGCCTTCTACTTCGATAAAACCAAAACCTTTTTCTGAGTTAAACCATTTAACTGTACCGTTATTCATAATAAAAATCCTCCAAGTGCTTTTGCACAAAAATTTGTAATCTGTCTAAAAAATCAAAAGGAGTAAATTCAAAAGAATAAAACTACAAATCAATTTCACGAACTAAATTACTTAATACCTAGTATAACGAATAATCAGACCTTTGTATACCCCTATTTTCAAATAACTATATTTTGCACTTTATTTTTAGTAATATAATCCATTTGAAATATATAATTTAATTGAATATGAAAAATGACAAAATCGTTATATTAAAATGCATTTTTGTAACTTAAAAATATAGCGAACAAATCAAATAACTTTTACATTATAGATAGTTACTTTAAGGAGGTAATAAGTATGAACAGGTTTGTAAAAGTACTTCTAAATATCTTTGTTATCATTATCATTGTTTTTATCGGCCTTTTTGGCTGGAAAGTTTATGCAGAAAAACATTCGGACAATCCTGATGTTGTTAGTTTTGCCAAATTAAATCCGCTCATTACTAATGAAGCATATTATGTAAAAACTCAAAAGCCAACAAAAGTTGAGCACAACAAAAGTGATGATGGAGAAACTTTTGTCACATATAATTATAAGCAAAATGGATATAACAAAAAAGGTGAAAAAAGACATTTAGATTTTAATGGTTTTGGTGAAAAACCATTAAAAACAAATCATTACTTAAAATTAGACACCGAACTTGGGCATGTCCAAAGTTATAAAGAAGTGTCTAAAAATAAAGTACCTAAAAAAGCATTCAATCACCTTTAAACATCAAATTATGAATCAAAACAATGCACTTAATAAAAATATTATTTTGATGAGCTAATAATATAATAATGCGCACAAGCTAGAATTATTTATTTGCAAAATATGTTTTCTAACTTGTGCACTTTGTTTGTAATTATTTAGTGACTGCACCTTAGTTATTCATTCTTTTGACTATTTCATGCTTAATGATCATTAATGCTTGGCTGTATTTAGAACTTGTGTTTTCTTGAGTGTTAATAATCAAAATGTCTACCAAATCATCATTATCCATTTGAACTAATTCTTGCCGAAATTGATCGATATTTTCTACTAATCTCTTATGGTTAGGCTGATACTTATCTATAACATAATATTGATCAGCACCAAGTCCACCCTCTTCAATCATTTTAGAAATTTCATCCGTGCGCATCTCATCAGTTCTATCAATTTTGATATCTTTATTGTAATAATTAACCATACATATCCCCCACTTCATTCACAAAATCCATCTCATATTAAGGTTACATGCTATCTTTTTGACACTAAACGTAAAACAATAAATCATGCCGTACCACTTACAATGAAATAAAATTACTCCAAAAGTTATATATTACATCTATACCCTGAAATGATATTTTAAACTTTAATTTGGATCATTCTTTTTTATACTTATAATTCAAGGAAGTAATTTAATAAATTTATAAAATATTATCGATTCTCTATATCGTTTCTAAAAACACCGAAACCATATACATCATCTCCTTATAATGAACCTATTTTATATCTATCCTTTTTTAAAATTTTTAAAACATTTCATTATTTTATACTATTAAAATACATTATATTCTACGAGTATAAGATGATATCCTCTAACAGTTCATTATTCCTTATTGGATTGATGATGCATAAAACAGATTCCTAAGTTTTGATAGTAATACCACCATAATAACATTCATAAATACAAAAATTGCTGAATGATAAAATAAAGACTGAGACAACATTTGCCTCAGTCTTTAATACTTCTAATATTTTCTACCATTTTAATGCTCATAATCGCTTTTTTGCTTCGATGCCAATCCATATATTTGTTACTAAACCGACAATCCCCATAAATAATGATGGTATAACAGAATGATTGCTAGTATAAAACGTCACTAAAAACATAAGTAAACCAGTTATAATACTGATTAATATAGATGAAAATTTCATTGGATTACTCCCTTTTTTCGCTATGTTAATTTACATTATTCCTATACTGAAATTCATTTAAAATGAAATAAAGACAGTCTGTTGTATAGTTTTAAAAAATTGGGCATCACAAATACAATAACTTTTTATTTATAAAATATAGAAAATCTCACTAAACCACATCTTTGCGTTTTTCAACTCAATATGTATGCAATCACAAATAATATAATCGAAATAATGAGTGACATTAACCAAAACGGAGAACTCACTAAATCTTTATACGCTTGATCTGGTGCATTACGCATTTTCAACCGAATAAATTTGATTCCTAAATACAACGCTTCAACAAAATTAACGATTAAAACAATGCTTAACAGTATCATTGACATGACTGAACCCCCAAGATATCGTCTCATTTAATCCACATCGTACCATAAGATTTTTAATAATTAAATATATATAAAAATATTAATTTAAATTTTTATTACAACCTAAAAACATATGTGTTATTTTATAATTAACATTGTACGTGGTTATTTTTAAAATTATATGGGCTAAATATCATAAAGTTGGAGGGGTATTGTGCAACTATTTTCACTTACACTTTTAGGTATTATTTTCGTTTTTGTATATGCTTCAAATTCAACAATACTTTTACATATCAAACTTATTAGACGAGCTAAAAAAGAAGGTACGGCAGCAATGAATGGTAAACAATATCGCTTTATGTGGTGTTTGTTTGCAGTTATGGCAACAGGATTTTACCTATTATTACTTAATTCAAATTTGTAATCGAATAATCAAAATATGGTAACTTTCTACCATAAATGAGCAATGATATAGTTGAATTAAAACTCGAACTGTAAAAAGTATGTTTCTAAAATACTGTATAATATAATAAAAACAAAATAGTAAAGGAGTCAGCGTATGAAATTTGTAAATTTAACAGCTATGACAGAAAAAGGCCTAAACAAAAAAGTTAATGAATTCTTAGAGGAAAACCCTTATATCGAAATCATTAAATTCGATTACCAATTAGGATACAGCAGCTGTGGCGTAGGTATTCTTTATAATAAAGTTAAGTCTCAGTCTTAAGTTTAAAATCAAATAAAATATGTTGAGGCTACTATATAACATTACTTATTTATTCATTTACAAACTTAATTCACGAATGACTAATAAAATAATTGTAAAACGGTCATAATTATAGTTAACAAACAAGCTAATAACATAACATTTTGAGCTCTATGAGTGCCCTGATTTCCATTTTTGTATTCTTTCATTACAAATAGCCAAGAAAGAATAACTAAAATCCCTAAAATAATGCTAATCGTTTTCATTTTACCTCTCCTAAAATGTACTGTATAACTTACTATTATTCGCTCAAGTTCAAAAAGATACTTCGAATTATATTTTTATAATATCATACATTTTAAAACGTGAATTGTTTGTAAATAATCTAACTTATTGTAATTGAAAATATCCCAATTTAAACTATACTTGTAATAAAAACAAAAGCTGAAACATAATAATGTTTCAGCTATGAATATCTTATGGAAAGTAGACGATTGTGTATACATCCACATCATAATATTTAAATTTTTGTTAATGCTATTCAAAATGATATCACTGTAAGATTATCACAATAGTAATACCTAAAATGTCTTATTTTTGAAAAACTTTAAAATTAACACGTTTACATAATAATAAACTACCCGCAATCAATGAGATACTCGCTAAAAAAATGGTTAATATTCTATTATCTGAAATCATGCCTGTATTAGGTAATGCTTTTATTGCATTGTGCTTCACGCTATTTTTTGAATTTTTTACTTCAGAGTTAACTTTTGAGAAATCATTATTTTTTGAAGCGTCTAACTGCTGATTTTTATTAAATCGATCACTTTCTATTCCTGGATTTTTAGGGTTTAAAACACCTTCATCTTTTAATTTTTCATTTACTGCATTATTGTGCAATGACGTCTCACTATTAGATTTATGATTAAATTCATTCGTAGCATCTTCTAATTCCTTCGGCTCTTCAACCTCTGCTATATCTTTATGTGGAAACACATTTGGTTCTGTAAAGCTTCCATCCTTATGCAAAATACCATGAGGAATCTCTTCACCATTTGCCCCTTGACTGCTAAATTGTACAACTGTCATTAATAAAGCTGTAGATAATAGTACCTTTTTCATTTTAAAACTTCCTTTCTAATAGAGTTATTGTAATATGAATATCTCACTCATTTTTACTGTTAAAGTGAATATTCGTAATATAAAATTTTCCTTAACTACCAAGAAGTTATCTGTTGTATGTATACAATATATTTTATACATTAATAACAAATATTTATGGAATTATTACTAATTACCATAATATTGGAAGGAGTCATTTATTAGGGTAATATTTCCGTTTAAGTAAAAATATAGAT
>NZ_PPRL01000060.1 GCF_002902235.1 Staphylococcus ureilyticus | reverse complement strand
AATTTTTGTTTATGAATCATATTATACATATGCTTATATGTACTGTAAACCGCTTTTACAAAGTTTTTTAAATTTACTGAAAAATTAAACGTTTTTATAAACGTTTTGCTAATTAAGTGTAATTTATATACTTTTAAAAAGAACTAAAATATTAAACTTTTAAAATTTATGAGCTTTCTCTTTAAAATTCTTCATATATGGCTGGATCTTGGTCTTTACGTCTACCATCTACACGTGTTAATGCGTTGATTTTCTCAATGTCATTATTATCAAGGGAAAAGTCAAAAATATCAATATTTTGTAATTGTCTTGATACTGTCGTAGATTTCGGAATAGGTACAACACCATTTTGAACATGCCATTTTAATATAACTTGAGGAATAGTTTTATTATGTTTTGTGGCAATTTCCACAAGGTTTTCATCATTTATAACACTAGAAGCACGACCTAATGGACTCCAAGCTTGAGTAACAATTCCTTTAGAAGTATTGTACTGAACCAATGCTTCTTGATTGAAGTATGGATGTAACTCAATTTGGTTCACAACTGGCAAAACGCCAGTTTCTTGTTGTAGTGTATCGATATGTTCTGGTAAAAAGTTACATACACCAATTGATTTTATTAAGCCAGCTTTTTGTGCTGCAATCATTGCTCGCCAAGCTTCAACATACTTTCCTTGTTTGGGATTAGGCCAGTGAATTAAATATAAATCAAGATAATCTACACCTAGACGATAAATTGATTCCTGAATTGCAGTCAGTGCATCGTCGTAAGTTTGATAACGACCAGGTAATTTTGAAGTAATCATAATTTGTTCGCGTGAAACTCCACTCATCTCGATTGCTTTACCTACAGTACCTTCATTCTCATAATTATAGGCAGTATCTAACAAACGATAACCTTGTTCTAAGGCATTCACAATCGCATGTGTGCCATGCGCGCCATTTAACTTATATGTACCAAAACCAATTTGAGGAATTACTTGTCCATCTAACATATTTAACTGTTTCATTTGCATACCTCCATAACGAAATATGTATTTGATTATATTATGCTTAACCATTTATGCCTAATATTTAGACTCGTAGGGAGGAAGTTACTATAAACAAAAAAGCTAAGATATGTTAATATCTCAGCTTTTAACGTATGATTTCAATCATTGATAATATTTTGCATTTATTTTTAATAACGCGATTTATAATCTGAATTTTTGAAATATACAATACGTATCATCAATTCAATATGATACTTTATATATCGCTTTGTATTTTTAAAGGGTTATTTACTTAATACACCAGTTTCTTGTAAATAAGCTTCATAAGATATTTCTTTTGATAAACCACCAGTAGGGTTTAAGTCAATTACTCGGTTTGCAATTGTATTGATAAATTCAAAGTCATAAGATGTGAAAATCATAGAACCTTTGAAATTTTTCAAACCATCATTTACTGCAGTAATACTTTCTAAGTCTAAGTGGTTTGTTGGTTCATCTAGCAATAGAACATTTGCGCTAGATAACATCATTTTACTTAACATACAGCGTACTTTCTCTCCACCAGATAAAACACTAGCTTTTTTCTTAACTTCTTCGCCACTAAATAACATACGACCTAAGAAACCTCTTAAGAATGTTTCAGTTTGTTCATCTTCAGGTGCATATTGACGTAACCAATCAACTAAATTCATATCTACACCTTCAAAGTAGTCAGAGTTATCTTTAGGGAAGTAACTGCGAGAAGTTGTGACACCCCATTTTACTGATCCTTCGTCTGGATCCATTTCACCTGCAAGTATTTTAAGTAAAGTAGTTTTCGCAATTTCACTGTCTCCAATTAAAACCGCTTTATCATTAGGGTTCATTGTGAATGAAATATTGTCTAACACTTTATTACCATCAATCGTTTTTGATACATTTTCCACAAATAGCAAGTCATTACCAATTTCACGTTCTGGCGTGAATTTTACGTATGGATAACGGCGTGAAGAAGGTTGAATATCGTCTAATTCAATTTTTTCTAGTTGTTTTTTACGACTTGTTGCTTGTTTAGATTTAGATGCATTTGCAGAGAAACGAGCAACGAAATCTTGCAACTCTTTAATTTTTTCTTCTTTTTTCTTATTTTGCTCTTGTGCCATTTTCATTGCTAATTGACTTGATTGATACCAGAAATCATAGTTACCAACATAAACTTTTATTTTTCCATAATCTAAGTCTGCAATATGTGTACATACATTATTTAAAAAGTGTCGGTCATGTGATACCACAATTACTGTATTTTCAAAGTTAATTAAGAAATCTTCTAACCAGCTTATCGCAGGTATATCTAAACCGTTGGTCGGTTCATCAAGTAGAAGTACATCGGGCTTGCCGAATAAACTTTGAGCTAATAATACTTTTACTTTTTGATTATTTTCTAATTCAGCCATTTTTTTATCTTGTAAATCAGCAGATATACCCAATCCAGATAATAAAGAACCTGCATCTGCTTCGGCATTCCAACCGTCCATTTCAGCAAATTCGCCTTCTAATTCTGCAGCTCTGATTCCATCTTCATCACTGAAATCTGGTTTCATATAAATCTCATCTTTTTCTTTCATTACTTCATATAAACGTTCATGACCTTTAATCACAACATCTATCACACGTTCATCTTCATAAGCAAAGTGATCCTGTTTTAAGATTGCTAAACGTTCATCTTTTCCCATAGATACATGACCTGATTGTGCATCCAACTCACCAGATAAAATCTTTAAAAATGTTGATTTCCCAGCACCGTTGGCTCCAATCAAACCATAACAATTTCCTTCTGTAAATTTAATATTTACATCCTCGAATAATTTACGATCACCAAACCGTAAACTTACATCAGTAACTTGTAACATGCATTTGCTCCTTTACGTTAATCTACCGGACAAATTATAACACACTTAAGAGGGAGTTTCGACCATTCATAATGAGGTGATGCTTGTTTCTTTATAGCATGTTATAATAGTTAAGAATAAATTTAAGTACGAAGGAGAACAGTATGGCCCAAGAAGAGAAAAATATTGTAGGTTCCATTGAATTTCTTGAAGTCGTTGGATTAGAAGGATCTACTTACAAGTTACAAGGACCAAACGGAGAAGAAGTTAAACTCAATCAATCAGAAGTTAATGAAGAAGACGAGTTAACGATAGGCGAGGAATATAGTTTCTTCATTTATCCTAATAGATCAGGTGCATTGTTTGCGACACAAAACATGCCAGACATTACTACTAGCAAATATGATTTTGTGAAAGTATTAAAAACCGACCGAGATGGTGCACATGTCGATGTAGGTCTTCCAAGAGAAGTTTTAATTCCATGGATAGATTTACCAAAAGTCAAAGATGTATGGCCGACACAAGGTGATGAATTATTAGTTACTTTGCGTATTGATAGTGAGAATAACATGTATGCTCGACTAGCAACTGAGACAATTGTTGATTCGATGTACACGCCAGTACACGATGATACATTACAAAATAAAGTTATTGAAGCAAGACCATACAGAGTTTTAAGAGTCGGAAGCTTTATGCTATCCAAAGATGGCCATAAAATATTCGTACATGAATCTGAACGTAAATCTGAACCTCGTTTAGGTGAAAAACTAGAAGTTCGTATCATCGGACATAATGAAAATGGGGAGCTTAACGGTTCATTTTTACCATTTGCACATGAAAGACTTGACGAAGATGGTCAACATATTTTTAATTTACTCGTAGAATATGATGGTGAGCTTCCATTTTGGGATAAATCAAGTCCTGAAGCGATTAAAGAAGTATTCAATATGAGTAAGGGTGCATTTAAGCGCGCAATTGGCCATTTATATAAAAATAAAATTATAACTATTGAAACTGGTAAAATTGCATTAACTAATAAAGGTTGGAGTAGAGTCGAAGACTAGTTTCTTCTATATAAAATAGTGTTTAGATACTTATAAATTTATCCTGTACTACATAAATCATTGTGTAGTACAGGATTTTTTTGTTTTTATATTACAAATCAAACGTGTTTTGTAATATTTATATTTTTACAAATACCGTCATATCAGCATTTCTTAAAACACTGCATTCATAGAATCTCTTATTGTGAATTTTGTAAATGAGGTCAATAAATACTTAACAAAAGATTTACATTATCTATATTTGTATTTAATAAAAGGTGTGTAGTATAGGAACTGTAAGAAATACATATAACTTTTGGGTTATTCACTTATTAGGAGGATGTTTCAATGAAAAAATGGCAATTATTTGGTACTACTGTAATCGGCGCTTCACTTTTATTAGGAGCTTGTGGCGGTGGAAATAGCGATTCTGGTAAAGGAAGTGGAGAAGTTAAAGGTGATGGTTCATCTACTGTAGGTCCAATCATTGAAAAATTAAATGAAAAATTCGCAAAAGATAATTCAGATGTAACTGTATCTAATGGTACAGCTGGAACTGGTGGCGGTTTTGAAAAATTCATTTCAGGCAGCACTGATTTCTCAAATGCATCTAGACCTATAAAAGACGAAGAAAAGAAAAAATTAGATGATAAAGGTATTAAATATGATGAGTTTAAAATTGCTCAAGATGGTGTGACAATTACTGTAAATAAAGATAACGACTTTGTAGATGAACTTACTAAAGAACAATTAAATGAAATCTACTCAGGCAAAGCAAAAACATGGAAAGACGTTAATTCAAAATGGCCAGACAAAGAAATCAAAGCATTTTCTCCTGACCAATCTCACGGTACTTACGATTTCTTCTCTGAAGAAATTATGGACAAAAAAGATATTAAAGCAGAGAAAAATGCTGATACAAATACAATTGTTCAGTCAGTAGAGAAAAATAAAGATAGTGTCGGCTATTTTGGTTATAACTTCTATAAACAAAATAAAGACAAGCTAAAAGAAGTTAAAATCAAAGATGAAAATGGTAAATTAACTGAACCAACTAAGAAAACAATTCAAGATGGTTCTTACGCATTAAGTAGACCACTTTATATCTACACTAACGAGAAAAAATTAAAAGATAATGAAGGATTCCAAGACTTCATGAAATTTGTCATGAAGGATAAAGGAAAATCAGCTGAAGACGCAGGATTTGTTGCCTTACCTGAAAAAGATTACACTGAACAACAAAGCAAATTAAAAGACATCATTGGTAAAGATAGCGACAAAAAAGACAGCAAAAAAGAAGATAAATAAACATAATAGCAATTTTAAAGTTGGGATTCAGGAAGTAGATAGACAAATAGCATGATTAAGTTATCTATCTACTTCCAAGTTCAATTTATCTAGCGTTTAACAATATAGTGAAAATCGCTATGTTGCTAAACACTAGATGATGAACAATCCCGACTTTTATTTTAAATATTGGGAGTCTATAAGAAAGAAGGGTATTTACATGGCTAATCAGAATACTTCTGTTAGTGAAATGATTGCTAAAAACAATGCTAAGAAAAAAGGTATTAGCGATAAAATTGTACCGATCATTCTGGGAATCATTGCAATTTGCTCAATATTAGCAACAGTAGGGATAATCGTTACATTATTAACAGAGACCATTACATTTTTTACACGTGTTCCAATTACTGAGTTTTTATTCTCTAAAGATTGGAATCCATTCTCATCAACACCACAATATGGCATTTGGGCATTGATCTTAGGTACGCTTAAAATAACAGTTATTGCAACAATTGTTGCTGTTCCTTTAGGATTAGGCGCTGCTTTATATTTAAGTGAATATGCTTCTACAAGAGTGAGAAAAATAATAAAACCGATTTTAGAAATATTATCTGGGATACCAACAATTGTTTTCGGCTTTTTCGCTTTAACATTTGTTACCCCTGTACTCCGTGCAATATTTCCTGAACTAGGTAGTTTCAATTCAATTAGTCCAGGTATTGTCGTAGGCGTTATGATTATTCCACTAATTTCGAGCATGAGTGAAGACGCGATGTCATCTGTGCCAAATAAAATGCGTGAGGGTGCACTTGGTTTAGGCGCAACAAAATTTGAAGTTGCCACAAAAGTGATATTACCAGCTGCTACTTCAGGTATTATGGCATCTATCGTATTAGCTGTCTCACGTGCAATCGGGGAAACGATGATTGTATCACTTGCAGCAGGTAGTACTCCAAGTTCTTCATTAGATTTAACCGGATCTATCCAAACGATGACTGGATATATTGTACAAGTTGCAACAGGAGATGCGACATTTGGCTCTGATATCTATTACAGTATCTATGCTGTTGGTTTCACACTATTCTTATTCACACTTGTGATGAATTTAATTTCACAATGGATTACGAAACGCTTTAGAGAGGAGTATTAATATGGCAGAGACAAATACTAAAGCGCTTGTTAATCAACAAAAAGTTGAGAAAAAACTTTCCAGTAGGTTAGCAACAAATAAATTCAATAAATGGGCATTTTTCACATGTACTTTAGTAGCCTTACTTTTTTTAGCTGCTTTAATTATAGATACACTCATTAAAGGTGCAGGGCATTTAACACCGTCGTTCTTCACCAATTTCTCATCTTCTACGCCTTCAATGGCCGGTGTGAAAGGCGGTTTAATCGGTACAATTTGGTTAATGATTACTATTATTCCAATTTCAATTATATTGGGTGTAGGTACAGCAATTTATTTAGAAGAATATGCTAAAGATAATGCATTAACAAGTTTTATTAAAGTTAGTATTTCAAACTTAGCTGGTGTGCCTTCAGTCGTTTTTGGTTTACTTGGCCTCACTATTTTTGTAAGAGGTATGGGTATAGAAGCGCTTGCTTTAAGTAACTCTGTACTTGCTGCGGCTTTAACTATGTCGTTACTTATCTTACCAGTCATTATCGTTGCGAGCCAAGAAGCCATCAGATCGGTGCCAAGCTCTGTTAGAGAAGCTTCATATGGCTTAGGCGGAAACAAATGGCAAACGATTCGCCGTGTTGTATTACCAGCAGCGATTCCTGGTATATTAACAGGCTTCATTCTAGCATTATCTCGTGCATTAGGTGAAACTGCACCACTCATACTCATTGGTATACCAACCGTATTATTAAGTTTACCATCAAGTGTTTTCGACCAATTCCAAGCGTTGCCAATGTCGATTTACAATTGGGCAAAACTACCACAAGATGAATTCCAAAATGTTGCGTCGGCCGGTATCATTGTCTTGCTAGTGATTTTACTGCTAATGAACGCAATCGCAATATTCTTAAGAAACAAATACAGTAAAAAATATTAATGTTATTTCAAAATCAAATTTAATTAAGCGGTTATTTTGGGGAAAATTATAACTTTATAGTTTATAACATAATCGCAAAAGGAGTTTTAATTATGACTAAAGATACAATTAAAGAAGAAAAATCAAAAATCGCAGAACATACAAATCAAGATTCTGCACCAATTGCTTCGATTGATAGAGAAACAAATAAAAATGACAATAAAATTCCTGATAGTGAGAAAAAAATAGTCTATTCTACAAAAAATTTAGATTTATGGTATGGCGATAATCATGCTTTAAAAAACATCAATCTAGATATTTTAGAAAATAATGTCACTGCAATCATAGGACCATCAGGTTGTGGTAAATCTACTTATATTAAAACATTAAATAGAATGGTAGAACTTGTGCCATCTGTTAAAACAGCAGGTAAAATCATTTACCGTGATCAGAATATTTTTGATGAAAAATATTCTGTTGAAAAATTAAGAACAAATGTCGGAATGGTTTTCCAACAACCGAACCCATTCCCAAAATCTATATATGATAACATCACTTACGGACCTAAAATACATGGTATTAAAAATAAAAAGATTCTTGACGAAATTGTCGAAAAATCTTTACGTGGCGCTGCAATATGGGATGAGTTAAAAGACCGCTTAGATACAAATGCATATAGCTTATCAGGTGGTCAACAACAACGTGTTTGTATCGCACGTACATTAGCAATTGAACCAGATGTTATTTTAATGGATGAACCAACATCTGCGTTGGATCCAATTTCAACATTGAAAGTAGAAGAACTCGTACAAGAGTTAAAAGAAAAATATTCAATTATTATTGTTACACATAATATGCAACAAGCTGCGCGTGTTTCTGATAAAACAGCATTTTTCCTTAACGGTTATGTAAATGAATACGACGACACTGATAAAATCTTCTCTAATCCTTCAGACAAACAAACAGAAGATTATATCTCTGGTCGCTTCGGTTAATATATGGTTATTAGAGAAAAATATGAAGGCCAATTAGACGAATTAATGAAAGATTTACGTCGACTTGGCCTTCACGTATATTATAATATTGAATATGCATTAAGATCGTTAAGTGAAGAGGATAGAAATTATGCGCGGCAAACAATTGCGAACGATAAGGATATTAATGCCTTAGAAACAGAAATAAATGAAAAAGTGATTATGTTAATCACTAAACAACAGCCTATTGCTACTGATTTAAGATTAATGATGGCTGCACTAAAAATCGCTTCTGATTTCGAAAGAATAGGTGATAATGCCGCAAATATTGCCGAAATTAGATTACGCGCTAAAATCACCGATGAATACGTGCTTACAAGATTGAATACTATGGGTAAACTCGCATTATTAATGTTAAAAGATTTAGATGATGCAGTAAAAAGAGATGATGTCACTTTAATTAAGGAAATTATCGAACGTGACGAAGATATAGATGATTTATATAAAAATATCGTTAACACAACTTATTTAATAGATAACGATCCTTTTGTTGCAGGACAAGCACATTTAGCAGCTAGACATTTAGAACGTATTGGTGACCACATTAGCAATGTTGCAGAAAGCATTTTTTACTTTGTCACAGGTGAACGTTACGAATCATATGATTAAATATAAAGCACGATGTCGAATATTAGCTACATCCAGTTGGAAACCGGATTTGCTTATTTTATCGGCATCGTGCTTTATATTTATGATAGATCTTTGTTTATATTATAGTTATTAACCTTCAGCCTCTATTTCATCTGTAAGTTGTTCTAACTCATCTACCAAGTTACCTATATATGCAATTGTCGCTTTTAGTGGTTGATCCGTGCTAATATCAATACCAGCTAATTGAGCTAATTCGGCAGGTGATTGGCTACCTCCTGCTTTCAATGTAGTAAACCAATCATTTACCGCAGGTTGTCCCTCTTGTTGAATACGTTGTGACATTACCGTACCAATTGTTAAACCAGCAGAATACGTATACGAATATAATCCCATATAATAATGTGGTTGTCTCATCCATGTAAGTTCTGCACCTTTTGTAAATTTAACACTTTCTCCAAAAAATTGAGAATAAACATCCAACATAATTCGATTCAATAACGGTGCAGTCAATGATTCACCATCATCAACTTTTTTATATACCTCACGTTGATACGCTGCTTCTAGTAAGTGCGTTACCATATTGTGATAATAAGTTCTAGAAACGATAGAACCAATTACCCAGCGCTTAAATTGAGCATCACTACTGTTTTTGAATAAATAATTTGCCATTAGCATCTCATTCATTGTCGATGGTGCTTCTACAAAATACATGGACGGTTCTGATTCTAAATAATTTTGATGACTTTGTGCTAAGGTAAAATGACCAGCATGACCTAATTCATGTGCTAAAACAAAGGTTTCAGTCATTTTTCCAGTCCAAGAAATAAATATATATGAATGTGTAGCATATGGACTTGCACAATACGCACCAGTATCTTTACCTTTATTTTGAGCAAAATCTATCCATCTATCTTGATAGGCCGTTTCAACCATATTTAAATAATCTTTACCTAAAACATTTAATGCACCATAAATATACTTTTTAGAATCCTCAATAGAGATATCGGGTTCGTAATTAGGATCTATAGATATTTTTAAATCTTCAAAATGCATGACTTCTAAGCCATGAACACGTTTAATCAATTTTGCATATTTTTGCATAATAGGTGCTAAATCACTCATAATAACATCAATTTGGCGATCAAACATATCTCGATTAATTTCTTGATCTTGTAGTAGGTAATCTATTACAGAATCATAGCCGCGTAGATCTGCTTCAATTTTTTCTTGTTGTACTTGCATATTATATGTCGCAGCAGTTGTATGTTGATACTTATTTAATGCATCGCTAAATTTTTTGAAACTAATTCTTCTAAATGCTTCTTCTGGATGATCTTCATATTCATTTTCAAAAGTAGCATAATCTAAAGGGTATGTTTTACCTTTATATTCAAATGAGTCAAAATCTATATCTAACATCTTCGTGATACCATATAATTCAAAAGGGCGTTCAAACACTGATGATAAACTTGCTAATGTTTTTTCAACTTCAGGATTAAGTTGATAAGGTTTGCGTGCCTTTAATTTTTCCAAAAAATGTGGGTATTCAGATGTTGAGATAAAACGCTTGAACGTTTCATCTGAAAGTGCCAATATTTCTGACTCAACAAATGATAATTCACTCGCAATTTTTCCAAACGTATTTGAAAATTTAGCACTTAATGTTTGTGCTTGTTCATTTGTTGTATCAACACTTAATCTCAACTCTGCATAATTTGCCATTTTATCTAATTCAATCAGGATATCAGAATATATAGCCAATGCCTTTTCAATTATAGTAGAATTGTCCAATTGATGAACATAGTTTTCATTAAATGTTTTAGCAGCAGCTGTTGTTTTTTCTAAAGTTTGATAAAATGCTTCATCGGAAGAAAACAGAGCTGAAATGTCCCAAGTTATTTCATCAGAAACTTCATTTCTAAGTGGTAAAGTATCCGCCATTTAATCACTCCTAGTTATGTATATTAAATTCAATTTTAATTATACATGAAATCACCTTGTAAGATACAATTGTGCGTTTATATGCTAAATTCGCATTAAAAAAATAAACTAACTACTTGAACAAAATAAACGTTAATTGACGTAATTAATGCAATATTTTAATATATTATTATACGACTCAAGATGGATATGATATATAATTTCGTTTAGTATAATAATATTGTTATAATGACAAATATGTCGATTTTTATAAGGAGCGCTATAAATGACTATTTTTGATTTACCCAATTTTTTATGGATTACAGTGGTAGCTGTTATAATAGTTACATTATTCTGTACACTTGTTTTAAATAAATGGTTTACAGCAGCTATTTTAACATTTGTAATTTTAGCTATTGCTGCATTCTTAATACCTAATTTCGAAAATATTACTTACGAGCCATTATTAGGTTTTGCTGCATTTATGGCGGTATTAAGTTTAATCATGAGCTTTTTAATTTGGTATTTCACACGTGACTTTAGACGTAAACGTCGAGAAAAAAAGGCGCTTAAAGAAATGCGAAAACGTGGTATCTCACCTGAAGACGAAGCACATGAGTTTAAAAGAAGAAAATAATTATTTAAATGTAACATAGAAAATTAATCCCATAATAATTGCGTCAACTAATATGGTTAAAAGTCCCAGACATATTTTGTCTCAGGGACTTTTTTTATACTACTATAAATTATGTAAAAAGTTATTATTGACCCTAACGTTCCGTTAAAGATTATAGTTATTATATAAGGAGGTAAATTAAATGCAAATGACAGTTAAACAGATTGCAGATTTAGTAGGTATCAGTGTGCGTACGTTACATTATTATGATGAAATTCATTTATTAAATCCTACCAAACTGTCTAAATCAGGGTATCGGCTATATTCAGAAGCAGACTTAGATAAACTTCAACAAATATTATTTTTTAGAGAGCTAGATTTTCCTCTTAAAAAAATTAAATCAATCATTGCTAGCCCATCCTTTGATAGACAAGAAGCATTAAAAATGCATAAACAATTGCTTATAAATCGAAAAAATCGAACCGATCAAATGATTCAAACAATCGATCAAACGTTACGCTATATGAGGGGAGAAATAACTATGACAAATGAAGAAAAATTCAAGGGTTTTAATTTTGACAATTTACCCAAAAGCTATGATGAAGAAGCACGTAAAAAGTGGGGCGATACTAGCGTTACGAAAGCAAACGAGCATATCAACTCATGGTCAGATAAAGAAAAAGATGTAAAAACAAAAGAAATGAATGATATCTTTTCAACTTTTGCCAATTTAAAAAGTCAATCGCCAGAATCTGCTGAAGTCCAATCAAATGTGCAAAAATGGTATGATTATCTAAATTCAAACATAAATTTTGATTACACACTAGACATCTTTGAACGTTTAGGTCATATGTATGTTGAAGACGAACGATTCAAAGTAAATATAGATAAATTTGGAGCTGGCACCGCTCAATTCATTAAAGACTCAATTGAAGTTTATGTAAAGAACAATCAATAATCATATACGCCTTTATTAAATCAAAAAAATTACGATTTGATAAAGGCATATATTTTATATGACATTATCTGTTAATTACGTTAAATAACTACGTCAAAATCAACAATAATAAATTATAGATTTACAGCAAATATTTAACATACAAACTAAATTACTGCCTTTAAAAATACATGGCACTTTGATATTTATAGGCATGAATACAATACTAATATAGATAACTCATAATCTAATTTAAACAGCAACTAAAATATAAATTAATGCAAAATAGGTGCCCTATATCAAAATATCCATAACTTCCTATAATATATATTATGTAAACTAAAATGTTAACTGAAATATGTATGCCGATTTTCGTCTTATTTAAAAGATATTTATCACTTACTTTATTAAAGTCCAAGTATTACTTAATCTAGGTTTGATAAATCATCAAAAACTTTACGTTTAAAATGAATTGAAAACATACATTAACAACAATTTCAATTTAAATATGTCTGTGTTAGTCATCATCACTATTTGTATTTAGTTTCATTCATTTGCTTTTAATTTTTCAACAGCAATGCTCTATATATAATCTTACTGTAGAGATCTAAATACCGATAACAAATTATTGTTCGCTCATTTGCAACAATGTCTATATTGATACACAAAAACGAAGTTCAACGTTCAAAAATCAACTTCTCAGCGTTTCAAAATGATATAGCTTTATTAAAATAATTACAATTTTTAAAAATATAAGCGAGAATGCTATCAAACATTACTCGCAATAATCTTTAACTGTATGGTTTTTAATTAAACCTATAATATTTATAGTTTACATAACATAAATAAAGTAAACTATAAATGCCAATTACTTTAAGTACTATATAAATATAAATGGTGTTAAAACAGAAAATTAAGTTTCAACACCATTTATCAAAATTTTTGTATTAATTATCACAGTATAAATAATCTCTTGTCATTGGAAGTTCATTATTAACACCTTTTGTGATTAAAAATTGATGCAAATCGGAAACACCACATGTAAAGTTTGCCGCACATGCATTTAAATACAAACGCCACATTCTTATAAATCGCTCATCAAATTGTTCGCGTACTTTATCTATATTTGCTTCAAAATTTTCTGCCCAGTTACGTAAAGTT
Organism: Staphylococcus ureilyticus; assembly: GCF_002902235.1. GTDB lineage: Bacteria > Bacillota > Bacilli > Staphylococcales > Staphylococcaceae > Staphylococcus > Staphylococcus ureilyticus. The sequence goes on along the minus strand of NZ_PPRL01000060.1, from coordinate 1,074 downwards.
AAAGTGTAATGCCTTCTTAAGCTTTCTACATCTACAATTTTCAAGTTATTCTGTGACATATTGTCAACTAATGCTCTTATTGAAGGAATTGCACCTCCGGGGAAAATATATTTAGTGAGAAAGTCGTTACCTTCTACTTCAACAAGTCCAGTAATACAATGTAACAATGCCACACCGCCATCGTTCAATAACTTATGTGTATTTTCCATGAATATAGGAATATGATCATGCCCAACATGTTCTAACATGCCTACACTTACAATTCGATCAAAAGTTCTTTTTTCATTAATAAGTTCTCTATAATCCATTAACTTCACATCTACCTGGCCGATCAAACCTTCAGCCTTTATGCGTTCTTTTGTTTTGATATATTGTTCTTCACTTAATGTAATACCTAATGTTTGAACATTATATTGTTTTGCAGCTTCAATAATAAGATGTCCCATCCAGATCCAATATCCAACAGGCTCTGCCCTGACTGTAAATTTAACTTTTTTAATATATGGTTAATCTTGTTAACTTGAGCGGTATATAACGAATCTGCTTTCGTTTTAAAATATGCACATGAATAATTCATCGTTTTATCTAACCATAAGCGATAAAAATCATTGCCTAAATCATAGTGAAATGAAGCATTTTCTTTAGCATTTTTTTTAGTGTTTTTATATTTTTTTCGAGAATGCACATGCTTTTGCTTAGGTTTATTTATAAAACTTCTTTGTTGTGAAAAAATGGATTCCATAATATATTCTAAATCTCCATCGACTTCAATATCTTTATCCATATAGCCTTCAGCTAATGCAATCATGGGATTTGTTTTTAGCAGTTTTTTATTTAACGGTTTGTTAAAAATTAAATGGAATTTAGCAACTCCATCGTTATAATTTACCACTGAACCATCCCAAAACGTTACACTAAACGGATCAGTAGCTAAATTTTTTAGTATCTTTTTATAAATTGATTTTTGAATCGAAATACCCATTAATCAAACACTCCCTAACGTAAAATGAATATTTATTTTAAAACCCTATATCTTATACATTGGACCTAAATATTGATTAAATCAAACAAAAC
>NZ_PPRL01000006.1 GCF_002902235.1 Staphylococcus ureilyticus | reverse complement strand
AAACAATAGACACAGAGTGATCAATAGCCTTACATGCCTAAATATATAAAATTCTAAAAATAAATTAAATATTTTTTATTCATTTGATACTCTATTCCTTAATATTTAGATATAATAAAAATATAAGGAATGGGGTGTTTTTTATGAAAAATGAAACGCTAGAAATATTGCAAATGCATGCTATACAATTGTTGGGTATTCAGTTAGAAGGTTATGATATGGACAACATAAAGGCAATTAGTAACCATATTAAGACACCCTTTATGAATACTACCAAAAAACAATATAGAAATGAGTTAAAACATTTTATTGTGCATATGCAAAGTAATAAAATTTATCACTATAAAAATAGTTTTAATGTAAGCTTTTTGATTTTTAAATTTAAAAAATATAGAAAAATATATATTATTGGGCCTTATATGGATAAAAGACCCAATGAGCGCCAATGTAATGAAATGTTACTAAATTTAAATATTAAAATTTCTAAGCTGCCTACACTGAAACAATATCTACTTAAAATACCAATATGTCATCATGTTAAAGCGCAAAAAATGTGTCGTTTAGCAATTCGTTTTTTGAAGAAAAGAAATATTGTCTACGAAACGGTAGAAATTGACTTCAGTTTTCATGCAAATGAAACATTTTTAGCTGATTCTAAGCTTCAAAGTGATTACACATTACAAGAAATAGAATATAGATATAATTTAGAAAATCAATTGTTGACTGCAGTAGAAAACGGAAATGTCGAAGAAGCATTAACGATTTTAAAAAAGATGAGTTTGTCTGTGACTGGTTTACGACGAGTGAAGGATGATTTATCAAATGAACAATATAAAGCATATTTGATCAATACTTTATGCCGTAAAGCTGGTGAAAAAGCGGGTGTAAGTCTTATACACATCGATGAAATATCCGCTCGATATGCTGCAATGATTGATCGGACATTGGATGTAGAAGTATTAGAAGAATTAACGTATACAATTGTTAAGGAATATGCAGAAAGGGCTATGAAAATTAAAGCGAATGCCTTTAGCCCTAAAGTAAGTAAAGTGATTCAATATATTGAAAGAAACTTAGATAGTAATTTAACTTTAGAAGAATTAGCGAATTATGTAAATTTGGCACCTAGTTATCTATCAAGAATTTTTAATCAGGAATGTCATCAATCTTTATCACAATTTATTACAGCACTAAGAATAAAAAAAGGGCGTGACTTAATAGCGCGGACAAAAATGACTGTTGCCGAAGTGGCAAAATATGTTGGTTTTAAGGAACAAAGTTATTTCGCACAATGTTTTAAAAAGCAATATGGCAAGACACCATTGAAATATCGGACAGAACATAAAGAATTTTATTAGCAGATATAATGAAAAATCAGAAAATTAAATATTCAATAAAAAAATTGTAAAAAAAATTAGGAAAATATCAAAAAAATCATAATTATCTCTGAAAATAATTAAAATAGCACCAATTCACATTAAACTTAGAGCTAATTTAATATTTTCCGCGCAATTGTATGTAATAAAGTATAGTATCAATTTGGATTGGCGTTATTACAGACTTTAGCAATAGTTGAAAAAAAATAGCATAGATGGATAAGTAAGACACAATTTTAACAACGTTGTTATTTTTTATTGACTGTTGTCATTATAAAAATATAATAAAAGTAAGAGCTCTATCAAAAAGTGTTAAGGGTGTATGCACGTGAAAATAATAAGCGAATCTATTCTAGAGGGTTAAAAATTTTTATGTACGTAAGAAAACGCTTTCAATTCTATGGGGAAAGTTATGATTGATGGCCACATTCAATAAAACAGACTATGAAACTGCAAAGATGAGGTGCACAAATGTTGTTTCGATAGTGGAAAGAGGTAATCCTTATGGTTACAGCCAGATTAAAACCGGCAAATAAGAAATTGAAAAAATTTAACGAAATTGAATCACCGAAATTAAAATTCAAAGAAAAACTAGCTTATGGATTTGGGGATTTAGGTAACGGATTAATGTTTGATATGGGGCAAATTTATTTATTGCTTTTTTATACAGATATTTTGGGAATTCCGTCTGCCGTTGGTGGTCTCGTATTTTTAGTTGCTAAATTTTTCGATGCATTTGTAGACACGGGTGTAGGAACTCTTGTCGATAATCAGAAGAATTTTTCAAAACGAGGAAAATTTAGACCATTTATTTTATATGGGAGCGTTCCTTTAGCAATATTGACTGTTTTAACTTTTATTTCTCCTGATATCAGTGAAACAGGTAAAATTATATGGGCATTTGGAACATATTTACTATTCAATGCTGCTTATTCTGTCGTGAATATACCTTATGGTTCATTGTCTGCCTCAATGACGATTAATGCGGATGACCGAACACAATTATCAGTGTTTCGTAATTTAGGGTCACAAGGTGCCATGTTTATTTCAGGCATTGTTATTATTCCGTTAGTAAGTCTATTTCCGAATCATGCGATTGGTTATCCGATTGCAGTAGGAATACTTGCAATTGCAGGTGTGACACTACATATGTTGTGTTATAAGGGGGTTAAAGAGCGTCATACAATTGAACGTCCGCAAGTAAAAGGTTTAGGGCGTAAAGCGTTTTTTAATTTACTGAAAAATAGACCATTTATAATTTTAGCAATTTATACATTGCTAACGATTACTGCTTTATTTTTACAACAAGGTGCGCAACTATATTATTACAAAAATGTACTTGGTTTTGATAATTTAATAGGAATTGTAAGTACATTGAATTTTATTGTTTTAATACCAGCATTATTCCTAACTACTTTCTTAAGTAAAAAAGTAGGTAAAAAAATGACAGCAGTCATAGGCGTAAGTGGTTTTATTATTTTCCAAATTGTGAACTTTTCGTTATTTTCAGAGCAAATTGTACTTTTCTTAATATTTAACACGATTGCACAATTATTCTTAGTTATTCCAAATACGGTGACATGGGCGTTTATAGCTGATGTTGTAGAATACGGACAATGGCAATCAGGACTTAGATCTGAAGGTATTATTTATGCAAGTTATAGTTTTACTAGAAAAATTTCACAAGGCTTAGCAGGTTTTATACCAGGTATGGCATTAACAATTATTGGTTATGTACCTAATGCGGCACAAACGCCTGATACAATATTCGGTTTAAAAATATTATTCTTTGTGGTACCCGCGGTCATTTGTTTAGTTGCAGTGATACTTTTCTTCATTGCATACCCATTAACAGATCAGAAACATAAACAAATTGTTAAAGAACTAGCACTTAGAGAGGAATTATAACTATTTTGTATTTAATTTTATGAGAGGAGCATTTATATGCTATATCCAGTAACAAATGAACAGAGAAGTATCATAGACTTAAATGGTGTTTGGCAGTTTAAATTAGAAGAGAACTATGATCAAATAGATGTAACGAAACCTTTGGACACTGATTTAGTTATGGCAGTACCTGGTTCATATAATGATCAAGGCGTGACTGCAAACATACGTAATCATGTAGGAAACGTTTGGTATGAAAGAATGTTTACGATACCTAATGTACTATCAGATGAACGTATTGTGTTGAGATTTGGTTCAGCTACACATAAAGCAACTGTTTATATCGATGGTCAAGAAGTCACATCACATCAAGGAGGATTTCTACCATTTGAAGTGGAATTAAATCAAAAATTCTCTACAGGAAAACATCGTTTAACGGTTTGTGTAAATAATATATTAGACGAAACGACTTTACCTGTTGGTAATTATAGCGAAACCACAGACAAAGATGGTAATTTGATTAAAAGAAATAAACCTAATTTTGACTTTTTCAATTATGCTGGTTTGCATAGACCCGTTAAAATTTATACAACACCACAAACATTTATAAAAGATATTGAAATTGTTCCAGAAGTTAAAAATGATGTGGCAGAAATAAATTATAATGTTTCCATCAATGAACCAGTGGATGATATCTTAATTAAATTGATAGATGAAGCGGGAAAGGTTGTAGCAGAAACGACTGGTGCACAGGGTTCTATCAAGGTTGAACAGCCGCATTTATGGCAACCTTTGAATGCTTACTTATATCATTTAGAAGTAACGTTAGTAGATAATAACCAAGCTGTAGATAGCTATGCTGAGCGTTTTGGTATACGATCTGTGGAAGTAAAACAGGGGCAATTTTTAATCAATGATCAACCGTTTTATTTTAAAGGATTTGGTAAGCATGAAGATACCTATTATAATGGCCGAGGATTAAATGAAGTAACAAACGTTATGGATTTCAATCTGATTAAATGGATTGGCGGTAACTCATTTAGAACGTCACACTATCCTTATTCTGAAGAAATGATGCGATTGGCAGATGAACAAGGTATTGTTGTCATAGATGAAACAACTGCTGTCGGCGTGCATTTAAACTTTAGCACTGTATTATATGGTGTGTCTACAAGAGATACATTTAAAGAAATTGGAACGAAAAAAGCACACGAATCTGTTATCAAAGATTTGATTGATAGAGATAAAAACCATGCATGTGTAGTAATGTGGTCAATAGCTAATGAACCAGCTTCAACTGAAGAAGGCGCAAAAGAATATTTTGAGCCCTTGGTCAACTTAGCACGTTCTTGCGATCCACAAAACAGACCTGTAACAATCGTAACCATTTTAATGTCACAGCCGGATAATTGCCAAGTTCAAGATTTAGTAGATGTATTATGTCTGAACAGATATTACGGATGGTATACACAAACAGGCGACTTGGAAGCTGCTAAAGAAGCTTTAAGAACTGAGTTAGATGGTTGGAGTGAAAAACAACCGCATAAGCCAATTATGTTTACAGAATATGGTGCGGACACAGTAGCAGGATTACATTCACTAAATGATGAATTATTTACGGAAGAGTACCAAATTCGTTATTATGAAGCAAATCATGAAGTCATTGATCAATATCCACAATTTATTGGTGAACATACATGGAATTTTGCAGATTTTGAAACATCTGCAGATATTATCCGTGTCCAAGGAAACAAAAAAGGAATATTCACGCGTGAACGTCGCCCTAAAGCAGTTGCACATTATTTCAAGAAACGTTGGGAAAACATACCTAACTTTGGCTATAAATCATAATCAACTAAATACAATTATAAGTATATTCACCCTGAAGCCTATAACAAGCTTTAGGGTTATTTTGGTTTTATAGAAAAGGGGGTATCAAATTGAATAATATGATTTAGCGGCATTATATATAATAAAATATACTTTGTATGCTTAGTGCGTTTTAGTATAAATTAGTTGTTTAGCTTTATGATCGTTATAAAAGGAGACGAAAGGGCACTGTGTTGACGCAGTAGATAATGATATAAGTGAATGCATACAGCTCGAACAAACTTACTCTAGCTAAAGCTATCCATACCTATACGAAAGCATTTCAATATAAAAAGGACTAATCTCATCTTAATCTGAGAGATTAGTCCTTAATTTAAGTATAGGTATTATACCCTAAGCATGATATTATAACTCGCTTTTTTATAATTTTGCTTGCCATTTTTCTGTCCATACTAAGTCATTATATTGACCTTTAAATTCACTTTCTCCCATAATCTTATCAATGGTTTGTTTAATATTTTCTCTGTTGGAATGATAAGCGTTTATATAAGCTTTAACCATTGTTGCATCATGCAAGTGAGTCGTGAAATTGGTAGAAATAAACACGGTTGGTACTTCATGTACATACCACGGTATTTCATTGCTCATGGCTGTACCCCATTTAATGCGATAGTTATTTTCAGCAGCATAGCCGATAATATTTGCAAATACTAACGCAGCGTCTACTTTTTCACGATATTCTAATGTTTTTCCTTTAATACGTGTTGAACCATCATTTAATGTCACATTAAATCCACGAGATTCGAGTTCTTTTATAATATCATCTGTGACGTTATTCGCTGATTTATAGATGCCATCTTTTTCGCCTTCGATCACATAAAGCATAATATTTTTATGTGTTTCAGGTCGGATAGGTAATTGATTTAAAGTGTTTTTTACAAGTGTTATGCCTAAATCAGCTGCTTCTGCGCGCATTTCTAAATGTTCTGTACAACCGATAATATCTAATGCTTCTTGAGGTTGAATGATTGAACCGTCTTCTTGTTTCATGTGAAGATTGAGTTGTGCTTTTAAACCTAAGATACGTCTTACGGCATCATTTAATCTCTCTTCTGTGATGACCCCGTTTTTATAACCATTGAGCATAAATTGGTAATCTTCTTCCAAATCATTGAAGAACAAGAACATATCACAACCAGCTGCAATGGCTAATGGAACATAATCTTCACGACGCATAGAAGCAGTCATACCTAACATATGGCTAGCATCAGTAACGACTAAACCATTAAATTTCATATCATCTTTTAGTAAATCAGTAATGAGTTCAGAAGAAAGAGTTGCAGGTAAAATGTCTTTATCTTCGAGACTTGGATTTAATTTTTTTGAATAAGCAGGTTGTGCAATATGTCCTGCCATTATCATCTGTACACCGCGATCAATGTGATGTTGATAAACTTTTCGGAAGCTGTCGTCCCATTCCTCGGTAGATAGTTCATTTACTCCAAGCACCAAGTGCTGGTCACGCTCTTCAGTACCGTCTCCAGGGAAGTGTTTGATACATGTAATCATATCGCGTTCAGCATTAAAGCCGTCAATAAATGCACTTGAATATTTAATAACTGTTTCAGCATCTGTGCCATATGCACGTGTATTAACGATTGTATTGCGCCAATTCTTAAGTATGTCTACACAGGGATCGAAATTAATGTGTACACCAAGTGCTGAGGATTCACGTGCTGAAACGAGACCAGCATTATATGAAACTTTTGTATCTTGGGCAGCTTCACATTGAGCAGCACTTGCGATATATGTACCATCTTTACATGCACCATTTCCTCCTGAATCACAGTTTGCTGCTACAAGCACTGGAACTTTCGTATGCCTTTGTAAATCATTGAGTAAGTTTTGAACTTCTTCTTTGTTTCCACCTTCATATCGAGCGCCACCAATGTGATAACGTTCAAGTATATCTTTATTAGTTAAGTCTGCGTCAAAAAATTTTTTGCCACCTTCTAAAGAAAATAAGTTAAAAAATAATTGACCAATTTTTTCTTCGTCTGTTAATGTACCAAGTGTTTCTTCTACCCATGCTATTTGATTGTCATTTAAATGATAGGGTGATGCTGTCAAATCTACTTTAACCATAGTGTTAGTTCTCTCCTTCAAAATTATTAAAAAATATTTGTTTTAAAGTGTCATGTGTGTATTGGTTGAAATGACCATCTTTAAACAATTTTAAATATTTATTGTTAAAGTCTAGCCACGATTGATCTTCATGACCTGCTAGTATTGGATAAAAGTACATACCATGAGATTCTGCTGCTTCTAAGTCTCCTTTGGCATCTCCTAACATGATGATGTCTTCTAAGTTGTAATATTGTTTTAAGTGCGCTAAACAGTGCTCTTTTGTACCTGCTTCTTGTGCAAACATGCCACTTAAATAGTCTGTTAATTTGTATGTTTCCCACTCATATTCTACTGCCGCTAAATTTGCTGATGACACAATTGCGATATCGGCAAAAGTTGAAGCATTTTGTAGAGACGTTTGTACGTTTTTAAATGGTCCAATACTTGGTAAGGTTTTGATAATTGCATTAACACGGTGAGACCATGATAATGCTTTTTGTAATCCATTTTGTTGCGGATTGTTTGATATAGCTTTTTCGAGTGCTGGATTAGAGAAAGCATCTGTTGTTTGCACCCACTGCTTAATATGCTCGTAGCCCTCAATATGAATCCCTTGTTCAACAAGTTCACTTAACATGCGTTCTAACCCTTTAAAGCGATTAATACCTCTAGTGATTTCATATAAATTTATATCATTCCAGCGCTTTAATAGTTTGGACTCTATATTTTCTAAATGCCATTCTTCAACAATAGCTGGACCAAATGCCCGCTCATGCTTGATAGTCATAGAATCGATGGCACATCCGTCAGAATCAACGCAAATTAATTTTTTAAACCTAGGTTTGTAATGTGATAAAGAATCAATCATTTAATCTGTTCCTCTCAAGTTAAAATATGTGCTTTATCATATACCATTGCCTTACTTTTAAAATACTATTGTAAGCAAAATTCAATGATATAATAAAGCGCTTTCTTTATACTATTAAAGTTAGCATTCATAATAGAAAAAAACTAGCGCATTTCGTATAACTTTGTGAGTATAATCACAAAGTAGGTGTTTTATGTCATTTTATTACTAAAATAGTTATTTTATTAATAAAAATATTGGCTATTTAAGTGAAGTACGTGATCAAAGGTGCGTACATTTTATTTTTGATGTATCTCATCTATGGCATCCATTTTGTAAATAAAACATCAATATGCTACATAGATACTAATGATTGGTCAAATTGTTAACAAAATATAATGAATCTTACTATGAAAGGGTTACGTAGTCATCGATTGACGAAAATTAGATAAAAATTACAATGAAATAAAATGGATTGGAAAGGACAGACGCTAATGGATAAATTGCTGACTTTGGAAAAATTACACCGAAACTACTTGGTAGGAGTAGTTAAGGGATCTACTTGTGATGATGCTATATTGAAAAGTGAAAAAATGATTGAGGGTGGTATGAAAAATATTGAAATAACATCTAACACGCCCTATGCAGAATTGGCCATAAAAGCGTTAACCCAAAAATTTGGTAAATCAATTATCATTGGTGCAGGTTCAGTTCAAAATGTTGTAACCGCACGTGTAGCGATTATAAATGGTGCTCGCTATATAGCAACGTCGCATTTAGACGTTCAAATAGCGCATATTTGTAATGTATACCAAACACCTTACATGCCAAGATGTGGTTCGAAAGATGAAGTAACTAAAGCGATACAGTATGAAGTACCAGTGATTAAGTTGTATCCTGCAAATATATTAGGTGTACCTTTTTTGAAAAACATTCGTGAAATCTTCCCCAATATACATATGATACCTTATGGTGGCATGTCATTAGAAAATATGGAGCAGTGGTACAAAAGTGGTGCCTATGCTATCGGTATTGGTAATGCATTAACTAAAGGGACACAAAAAAACCACTTAGATATGATTATTCATCAAACACATGCATTTGTAGAAAAATTAAATTCAGTGCGTTTGAGCTAAATGATTAGCTACAATATGACAGCAATTTATCTAATGGTATAACTAACGCTTCGTGATTAAGCGCAATATTAACGAAATAAGTACTATAAATGGAATTTTATCGTTAACCTATGATGCGTATTTTTAAAATCAATCATTTTTTAAAATTAAACAATTTGTCAATTTAAAAATGTGTGAAATATATTAAAAAGGACTAAAAGTGATTATTTTGTGAAATTAATCACAAAACACTTTAAATTCTTAACGTTATCGATTATGATAAGGGTGTAGAAGATAACAATGCCTAACGAAAGAAAAAATACGGAGTGATTATTAAATGAGAAAAGTAATTGAAGAAGTCATTTTTTCAAATGAAAGCAGTTATGATATATACACACATACTGGTGTGAATCAAGGCATTATTAATGACATTAAAGATGGATACAGAAGTATTGATTATATAGCTTATATTGATGCAGAAAAATTATACAACTATGGATTAGAAAAAAAGCTACTAGTAAGTAATTAATACACTGTATTCATCTAGTAGCATTGAAGTTTATACACATATACTTTATCGTATCTTGTGTGTAAAACTTCATGAATATTATTCTCCCTAGTATCACCTTTCATGATTTATTTAGAGCCCTTACAAAGTGGAAAAGCCTATGTTACTGTTCATCCAGTAACGTAGGCTTTTCTCATCCTGATTAAACATAAGATTTAAAGTTATGTTTGATTTCATTATAGTTATAAATAGAGTTATACATACGCATGCGAATGTGATCTTGTGAAGCATATGAAATACGCAATACATTACTTTGGTTGACATATTTTCTGAATTCACGTTCATATTGCTGGCGCTGGTTAAGCGATAGTCCAAGCCACTCTTCTTCATTAAACAATTGTTCAAAACGAAAGTCGAAACTTGTACTATCAATATTATTTCTTAGTTCTTTTATTCTTTCAGTGAAGTTCATGGATCATCCTCCTAATTTATTTAAAGATAAGTGAGTTATGTATGATATACCCACTTTATAATGATTTAGTATATATGACAAGTACACATGCTTATGAGCTAACTCATTGTTTCAAGGGGGAGGGCACATGGTACAATCTTTGAGGACAGGGTATAAAATATAAAATACGTTTGATGAAAGGAAGATTTGATGGTTAAATTAGAGAACAAAGTTGCAATCATCACTGGTGCTAGTAGTGGCATTGGTGCTAGCATAGCAGAGGTGCTATCAAGTCACGGTATACAATTACTATTAACTGGTCGTAATGAAACAAAGCTGAAAGATGTTGTGAATCGTATTCGTTCAAACGAACATCATGCACAGGTTGAATATTTAATAGTGGATGTGACACAGCAACAAGAAGTTGAACGTTTAATAGCATATGCAAAAGAACAATTCGGTCGCTTGGATATACTTGTAAATAGTGCGGGTCAAATGATGTCTTCTGCTGTAACGGACGGTAATGTAAAGGCTTGGGAATCAATGATTGATACAAATGTGAAAGGGACACTATATGGCATTAATGCAGTTATACCAACATTTTTAGCTCAATCTAGTGGCCATATTATTAACATTGCTTCTATCTCAGGTTTTGAAGTGACGAAAATGAGTACAATATATAGTGCAACGAAAGCTGCAGTGCACACGATTACGCAAGGATTGGAAAAAGAGCTGGCTAAAACTGGCGTTCGAGTGACAAGCATATCGCCAGGTATGGTAGATACGCCTTTAAGTGGCCAGACAGATTGGGGAGAACGTAAAAAGCTAGAACCCAAAGATATTGCTGAAGCGGTAGTTTATGCATTACAACAACCTTCACATGTAAATGTAAATGAAATTACTGTCAGACCAGTCTAATATATATTTTTAATGTTACGACGTTGAGTCAGTTAATAGTAAAGTGATAATATAATGTGAAAGTAGGTAGAGCATGGAGTTTAGATGTCTTAAGAAAAGCGATGTAGAAGCATATCGCTCATTGCGCTTACAGTCTCTACAAACTGATCCTACAGGTTTTGCTTCAACTTATCAACGTGAGCTTCATTTACCAATTGAACGTTTTGAAGAGAGGATAGGGTCGAACGAAAGACATTTTACAATGGGTGTATTTGACGATGGAAAATTAATCGGTTATGCAACTTTTAATCGAGAAATATTAGAAAAAGTGATGCACAGAGGTAATTTAGTCGGTGTATATTGTGATCCACAATATAGAACACAAGGATTTACTTAACAACTAATTCAAAAAATGATAGATATTGTCACTGAACAAGGTGTGGTTAAAACTATAGGTTTATCGGTTCTTACGGAAAACCAAAGTGCTATTAAATTATATGAAAAATTAGGATTTCAGAAATATGGCACTGAACCAAAGGCACTTTATGATGGCAAACGGTATTATGATGAAGATTTGATGGTGTTATTTGTATAAAAAATTAATAAATTCAAAACTATAGGCTAAAACAGTTATGATCTGTTTTAGCCTATAGTTTGATATATGAGTATATATGAGTGAAATTAACTGATTATGAAAAATCATGAAGCAATCAGTAAATCGAATTTACCAATTTTTTATATCTGATCTTTCTCCTTTAAAGTTATTGGAAACTTGATGACGTTTTGACAAAGTTTTCTCAATATCTTCAAATTTGATGTTCAATGCATGTAAAAGTACAAAAAGATGATACATTAAATCAGCAGTTTCATTTGTTACTTCCTCTTGATTAGATTTCATAGCACCGATTACAACTTCAAAAGCTTCTTCACCAAACTTCTTCGTGATTTTTTCTAAACCTTCATTCAATAAATATTGTGTGTATGAATTTTCTTTATTAGAGTTAGCGCTTGAAGATACAGTGTCTTCGAGCTGTTGTACATAGAAAGGAACCGTCGTATTGAAACAACTCTGGCTCCCAGTATGACAAGTTGGTCCATTGGGAATTACATCTATCAATAAGGTGTCTTGATCACAGTCTAGGTGTACATTTTGAACGACTTGGGTGTGACCAGAAGTTTCTCCTTTGGTCCATAAGCGGTCTTTAGAACGTGAATAAAAACAAACCTTCCCCTCAGCTAACGTTTTGTTGTATGCATCTTCATTCATATAACCAAGCATAAGCACTTGTTTTGTCTGAACATCTTGTAGTATGGCAGGAATAAGCCCTTTACTAAAATCAGGTTGTTGTGTCATCTTATTGGAATACCTCCTTGAGCCATTGATTGTTTAATTTCATTTACTGTGGTTTCTTTGTCATGCAGTATGCTAGCAGCTAATCCTGCCGAGACATTTGTTTGTTTGAATAAATCTACAAAATGCTTTGGATTGCCGCCACCACCAGAAGCAATAATAGGGATGTGCACAAGTTGTTCAATCTCATGTAAATGGTTAACATCAAAGCCTTGTTTCATTCCATCGTGAGTCATGCTCGTTATTAATAATTCGCCAGCGCCAAGCGCCTCCACTTCTTGAACCCAGTCATAGACACGTTTATCTGTACGTTTTTTTCCGCCATGTGTATAGCAAAAATAATCATTTAACTCTGTATCAAAGTTACTATCTATAGCGATACAAATACATTGGCTTCCAAATTTTTCACTGGCTTCTTGGATAAAAGCAGGGTGCTTTAGTGCGCTAGAGTTTAGAGATACCTTGTCAGCACCATGATTTAGCAACTGGGAAATGTCATCAATTGTGGAAATGCCGCCTCCTACTGTAAGTGGAATGAATAGTTTTTCAGCAGTTTCTTCAATAACATCTAACATAAGTCCATGGCCTGCTTCAGTTCGAGAGATATCTAAAAAGACTAATTCATCTGCACCTTGCTCGTTGTAATAAAGTGCATAATCCACAGGATTTCCAAGGTCACGTAGCCCTTTAAATTGTATGCCTTTGACAACGCGGCCATCTTTCACATCTAGGCAGGGGATAATTCTTTTTTTAATCATGATAATCCCTCCCAAAATGCAGGGTTGTGTGCAGCTTTACCAACAATTGCTGCATGAACACCAAATTTTTCTAATTGTTCTAAGTCTTGTTGATGACGAATACCCCCAGAAGCAATGACAGGTTTTTGTGTTGCTTTGACAAGCTGTGCTGTTATTTCAAAGTTTGGGCCAGCCATTCGACCATCTTTAGAAATATCCGTATAGATGATACCTCCCAATGGTAGCGATTCGATTTGCTGAACCAAATCGAATAAGTCTAGATGTGCATCTTGTTCCCAGCCGTTTATTTTTATTTCGCGCTGATATGCATCTACTGATAGATAGAGTTTGTACGGATATTGATGAGACATTTTGGCTAACCATTCAGTATCTTGAATGCCTTTTGTCCCAATAATACAATAGTCTATACCGTCAGCAAAATAAGCTTTGATTGTTTCATAACTACGTATACCGCCACCAACTTCCATAGGTTTATTGGTCAGGCTTCTTAATTGTTTGATGTAGTCCTGTTCAATAGATGTTTGCTGCTTGGCACCGATTAAATCTACAATATGAATACGATCTACACAGTCGAACTTGTCATAAAAAACGACGCTATCTTCGGCACTGCGCGTCATTTTTTCTTCTGAATCATATTTTCCTTCAGTCAGTCTCACACTTGTTGCATTAATTAAATCAATAGCTGGCCAAATATTGATCATTATAAGAAACCACCTTTCAGAGCTTGATTAAGTATCGCTAAACCATCTTCACCACTTTTTTCAGGATGGAATTGGATACCTATAAAATTTTTATATTGAACAATTGCAGGAATCAACGTGCCATAGTCTGCATAAGCAACAACATGATCTGACATTTCAGCTTGATAGGAATGTACAAAATATACATCTTGCGTTAATGTTGTATAATTGCTGATTAAATTATTCCACCCTAAATGCGGTACCGGATAAGGTGTTTGAATAGGTATGATATTTCCTGGGAAAAGTTGTAATCCTTCTACATCACCTTCTGCGCTGTGTTCATAAAGCAATTGCATACCTAGACAAATACCTATGATTGGTTTATGTGATATATTTTGTAAAATAGACTTTAATCCCCGTTTTTCAATCGCTTGCATAGCATCTTTAAAATGACCTACACCAGGTAATATAAGGGTATCTGCTGCCTCAATATCCTCTACACGATCTGTTAAAATTGCATTAAAACCTAAACGATTAAGCGCACGTTGTATGTTTTTAATATTTCCTAAACCATAGTCAATCACTGCAATCATTCAATCACACCCTTAGAAGAAGGAGTGATATTAGCGTCATTTGAGACTAATGCATCTTTAAGTGCACGAGCAAAAGATTTAAATATACTTTCTATTTCATGGTGTGTGTTTCCACCGCGAATTAAGTCAATATGCGTTGTTAGACGTGAGTTGATAACAAGTGCTCTGAAAAATTCCTCAACGAGTTCAGTATCAAATGTACCTACTTTTTCCTTACTGAATTGAGCATTAAAAGATAAATAAGGTCGTCCACTAATATCTACGACTGTACGCGCAAGTGTTTCATCCATGGGTATGTAACTAACCCCGTAACGTTGAAAATATTTACGTTCCTTTACCATCGATAACAGTAACTGTCCAAGGACAATACCAATATCTTCCGTCACATGATGATCATCGACTTGAATATCTCCATTTGCTTCTATAGATAAGGATAATTGGCTGTGAAAAGTAAAGAGTGTCAACATATGATCCAAAAACCCAACGCCTGTATGAATATTACTTTCACGGTGGTCATCAGCCAGAGAAATGCTTAATTGTGTTTCTGCTGTATTACGTGTTTTATTTAGTATCATATTGCGACCTCCAATTTTTAATAAGTATAAATAATTGATCTAATTGTTCATCTGTAGCAATAGAGTATCGTACATATTCAGACATTTCTGGTTCATCGTATAATCTTGGAAGGAATCCATTGTCTTTAATATAAGCACCTAAACTTTGCGCAGCTTCTCCTTTGGTTAATACGAAATTTGTAGCAGAAGGGAAGACTACCATGACATCGGCAACAAGTTCATGAAACATATCTTTTAATTTGCGGGCAAGCTGTCGTTGTTGCTTTATAAACGCGCGAGTCATTGTTTGATTTTCAAACATATAAATCGCGATATGAAGCGTAATTGTATTCAAAGGATACGGATGCTCAATGCTTTGGATGAGTTTGATGGTATCATTAGTACCGATGAGCACACCTAGTCTTAAGCCAGCGATACCAAACGCTTTCGAGAGCGTACGCATTTGAATAACATGAGGTTGCATCTTAATATCATAAGTTTCACCAAAATCTAAGTAAGCTTCATCAATGATAAAGTAACCCCCCAATGTTTGCATCTTATCTGCAATAGCCATTAAAAATGTCGTACTATATTGTAAGCCAGATGGATTATGTGGATTACTCATAATAAAGAATGCAGGCTGTACTTCATCAATTCGTTTTAAAATCATTTCTAAATCAAATGTTAAATCTGAATTTGCTGGTACAAATTCAATAGGTCGAGCTACCTGGTTGGCATAAGCTTGATACATGAAAAAGTCAGGATCTAAGGTCAATGCCGGTCCTTCTGGCATGATTAACATTAATTTTTGAATGAGCTCATCAGAACCATTACCTGCTATGACTTGATCAGGAGAAATATTATGAAAAGCTGCATAAGCTCGTTTGAAGCGCTCATACTCATCATCAGGATAAAAGTTAAATGCTGCCTGTTGAATAATTGTTGCAAGTTGTCCATTAGATAATGGTTTAAGTGGACTTTCATTTTTATTAATTCTAATCATTGTGTGGCTCCTTTGTTGTTCGAATTTCTATGGATTGTTCGTGATTATACAAGTGTTCAATATGTGCTAATTTACGTGCGGATTGTTCAATGTTTTTAAATGTTTGTTGTGATAAATCTATGACAGAATGTCTCGTTAAGAAATCATTCACAGATAGACCATTGGTAAAACGAGCAGTCTGATTTGTAGGTAGTACATGGCTTGGGCCAGCAACATAATCTCCGATAACTTCTGGAGAATAATGTCCTAAGAAGAGTGCACCTACATATTTCACATGGTTGATATAGTCATGTGGACATTGTGTTTGTATAGATGCATGTTCCGGTGCAATTTGATTCATCAAATCGCAAGCTTCAGTAAAGTTTTCTACTGAAATTAAGAAGTGATTGTGTTTTAAACTGGCTTCAACAATAGGTTGCCGTTTGATTTGTCTTAGAGTTTTTTGAATATTATTTTCTAATTGTTGTAATAAGTCTTTATCTTCACTGATGACAAATGTTCTAGCGAGTTCATCATGTTCTGCTTGAGCAAATACATCATAAGTAATGGCATTTATGTCAGCCGATCGATCAATGATTAGTGCAATTTCACTTGGACCAGCAATCTGATCAATGCCAACTTGCCCATATAAATATTTTTTGGCATAGGCAACATATTGATTTCCAGGTCCAACTATTTTATCCACTTTAGGAATTGTCTCAGTACCATACGCAAGAGCAGCAATACTTTGTGCGCCACCAACTTGGTAAACTTGATCAACACCAGCAATATAACAGGCAGCAAGTACAATATCAGGTATACCTTCAATTTGTGGTGGAGTAACGACGACGATATTTTTAACACCAGCAACTTTAGCAAGTGTTACAGTCATTAACACGGTGGAGGGATAGCTAGCTTTACCACCTGGGACATAGACACCGACACGCTCTAACGGGTGATATAATTCGTAACATTCTGAATTATCCTGCTGATGCTCTTGTTTAATAGACATTTGATATGCCTTAATTCTGTCATGACTTTGTTCAAGAGCTTCCCGTATAGATGAGTCAATGCGTTGATAAGCAGTAAATAAGTCTTCCTTAGAAACTGATAATTGTGATGTTTCTACTTTGTCTAGTTTTAGATTGTATTCCTTTAAGGCGTCGTCCCCTCGAAATTTCACTTGATCACAAATTTCTTTTACGATTGGATATAAATCTTCGTTTAGTTCAGATTGGTTCAGGTAGTTATTCATAAATGTTTCTTTATTTGTAATCAATGAGCGTCACCTCCAAAGTTTTAATTAAATCATCAATTTCAGTTGATTTTTTAAAATATGATGCCTTATTTGTAATGAGTTTAGCATTGATGTTTTTAATCTTTTCTTTTTCAACTAAGCCATTTGACTTTAAAGTAGTACCAGTTTGAACAATATCAACAATGCCATCTACCATATCTACCAAACATGCCAATTCAATTGAACCTGATAGTTTTACAAGCTCAACATCTAAACCTTGCGCTTCAAAATATTGACGTGCTGTTTGGGTATATGAAGTAGCTACTTTTTTAAATTGATAAGCTTCTGGTTTAGCAGCAAGTGAAAAGTGACATTCGCCAAAAGGTAATTCCAGTAAGTTGTTAATAAAATAATTACCTTCTTCTAAAATATCGCTGCCGACGATGCCAATATCTGCAACGCCTTGTTCAACATATATCGGTACATCACTACCCTTGACTAAAATAAATTGTATATCATTAACTGTTATAAGTAATTGACGCTCTCTTTGTTCAAGTGCATATGCTATTTCAGTTTCTCTTATTTCATTTAAATACTTTATAAAACTTTTAAGTAATCTACCTTTTGCCAATGCGACAGTAAGCATGATTTTCACTCCTTGTTTATAGTATAAAACCTAGTCCAAAGCCTTCTAATTTCCCTTTATAAAACCCACCAGTGAGACGCTGAGTTTTATTATTTTTTAAATGACATTTCATGAATGATCCTTTGTAATAAGAACGTGGTGGTCTAGGGGTTATATCAAGATGAATTTCAGTAATATTTTGTGATTTAAACCATTGTTCCCACCGATGTAAAGACTGGATGGTGCGATGGTCATGCGGAAATAGTTGTGTTAGTAAATCAAGTTGTTCCGTTGTTTTTGTAGTGAGCAACTGTACCACAGGATGCGCAAGACCTAACTGTGCAGTTAACTCTGAAATATTCCGTTCTTGTATAAGATTCAATATCGTTTGGCTTTGTTCGCTAGCTGCTAATAATAAATCGATTAATTGATAATGTCCTAAAATGACAAAGTCGATATCATCATTCAATGTATATTTAATAAAGTTATAAAACGTTTTAAAATCGTTTTGCATATCTGTAACAGTTGGGTTGTAATGTTCTATACCTAATTGAGTGTAAACTTCATTATTTCTGACGATTGGACCACTATAAGCTAAACGTTGTTGTTCAGGTTGATAATTACTGTAGTAACGCAATAATTGGTCAGTGAAATCATTGCGCAAAGCAAAAATATGATGGTCATGTTGCCAAAAGCTACGCTCTGTCATTTGTTGTAAATCATCAGGCGTAAGTGATTGCCAGGATAATGATTCTATAAAACTAAAATCAACAAGTTTAAAATCCGCTTGTTGAAAATGTTTTAAAAATGATAATTCATATTCTTTGTTATTAATAAGTGCTTTCGTATCCATAGTATAATGACCATCCTTTATTAAATGCTTTGTTTCTCTACCGAACTAAAGTGAATTGATAAAACATACTTTAACACAGTTGATTTTAGAATTCAATAAATATTCAGAAAATATTCTTGGCAACGTGACTTTAGACGCTTTTATCTATATTTATATAAAAAATAAAACCTAAAATATTGTTTTAGGTTTTAGAGTGAAAGTAAGTGTGACGATACCACTTCGAACACATTATATTTATTATAAATTTTAACCAAGCCTAATGCCATCATTGAAAAAGAAGCAAGATTATTATATATGCGTTTTTTAGATAAGGTATCGAGCAAAACATAAAGTGGGGTGTATACTTAAAGTTAAATGTTTGTTGTCAGGTATGTTTCTAAATCGTTGACGTTTATGATTGTTTGCCTTGAGCCACATATTTTAACATTTCTTCCTTAGGTACCATATTACCGCCAGTTGCCCATACAATATGATTGGCATTAGATAAATTAAAATGAGTTTTGTCGGTATGTTTCAACACTGCTTTTAAACCTGCAAACCCTGATGCTGCAGAGGGTTCGACAAATATACGTTCCTTTTGACTAAGCAAATATAAATATCGGTACATTTGTTGATCTTCCACAGTAAAAGCACCATATAATAATGAATTCATTATATGACCAACGAGTTTTGAAGGTCTGGCAACAGCAAGACCATCTGCATCAGTACGGCCGTCTAATCCAATATCTGTTACAGCTATTTGGTTGTGCAGTTGTGTCATCATTCCTAATGTCATGCATGGTGCATGTGTAGGTTCAGCAAAAAGACAATACACATGATCGCCAAATACTTGATTTAATCCAAAGGCAACACCACCTGGACCTCCACCAACACCACAAGGCAGATAAACAAAAAGGGGATGTTGTGCATCTACTTGTATACCTTCATTGCTAAGTTGTGTTTTTAACCGTAAACCAGCAACTGTATAACCTAAGAAAAGATCAGCAGACCCTTCATCGTCTATGAAATGACAAGTAGGGTCGTTTTCTGCAGCCTTCCGTCCTTCAGCAACTGCATATTGATAATCAGATTGGTGTTCAACAACTTTCACACCGCGTGACCGAAGTAAGTCCTTTTTCCATTGGCGCGCATCACTAGACATATGTACAATAACTTGAAAGCCTAATTGTGCACTTATGATGCCAATACTTAAACCTAGGTTACCAGTTGAACCGACAGCAACAGTATATTTACGAAAGCACGCTTTATATTTTGATTCGGATAAAATTTTATAATCATCTGTATATTTTAAACCACATTCCTTTATAGCGATAGATTCAGCTAGTTTTAAAACTTCATATATACCACCTCTTGCCTTTATAGAGCCTGAAATAGCAAGATGACTATCGCATTTAAGCCATAATTTACCACTTTGCTCAAGGTGCTCAGAGTCAACTAATGCTTGTTGCATAAAAGGGATTGCTTTTAGTGGGGATTCAATCAGACCATGGTCTTTTTCAGTTTTAGGAAAAACATTACGTATATAACTGCTAAAACGTTCTAACCTTGCTGCAGCATCTTCTATATCATCTAATGAAAAAGGGAATGTTTCATCATTACGAAAATGTGGATTTTTCCAAAATATCGGTTTATATTGTTGCATGTCATTGACTAAAGGAAAGTTACTTTTTAATTTTTCAACATTTATCATAAGTGACCACCTCATAAAGTTAATAGTATTTAGTGTTTATTATAGCAAAATTAGATACATAAGATGTTATATAACTGATATTTCAAAATGCTATAAGTTTAGAATGAGATGAATTTTTTATTATTTAATAAGAGGATATCATACGAAACCGATAAAGATGATTTCGCAATAAGGATTACCTGAGCTTTAGCTCATGCATAAGAACCACTAACCCAACAAGTTGGGAAGTGAAAAAGTTTACTTTCTCTCTGCTGTTCGAAAGCATAAGAACCACTAACCCAACAAGTTGGGAAGTGAAAAAGTTTACTTTCTCTCTACCGTTCGAAAGCATAAGAACCACTAACCCAACAAGTTGGGAAGTGGGAATAAGGATTACCTGAGCTTTAGCTCATGCATAAGAACCACTAACCCAACAAGTTGGGAAGTGGTTCTTTATCATCGTTTAAACGTATCTTTTAGTTTAGAAAACCATCGATTTTTATGTTGTATAGGAACTTCTTGTGGCAGGGTAGAAGCTTCTTTTAATTTTTGGCCAAATGTCATCGCTTCTTTCATTAAATAAGCCTGTGAATTTAATGGTGATAAATTATTATGAATATAATGATAATAACCTTGTTCGTCTTGATATCGACCTTTTTGATTATCTGACAATTGTAAATTCATATAATCTAATAAGCGTTTAGCAATGTTTTTATCTTCGACAGGGAACAATATTTCTACACGCTTAATCATATTACGTGTCATTGCATCCGCTGAAGAGAGGTAAATTTTTTCATCACCGTTATTA
This sequence comes from Staphylococcus ureilyticus, assembly GCF_002902235.1. Lineage (GTDB taxonomy): Bacteria > Bacillota > Bacilli > Staphylococcales > Staphylococcaceae > Staphylococcus > Staphylococcus ureilyticus. Next base: position 15,493 of record NZ_PPRL01000006.1, on the reverse strand, counting down.
TGGAAATAATAGATACGAGAGTGTTCAAGGAAACGACCAACGATACTTACTACTTCAATATTATCGCTGACATCTGGGATGCCTGGTTTTAAACAACAAATACCGCGAATAATTAATTTAACTTTGACACCAGCACGAGAAGCTTCAAATAATTTAAGAATAATATCTTTATCTGTTAATGAATTCATCTTCATCATAATTTTTCCATTACCGTTTTCACGATGTGATTTGATTTCTTTGTCTATTCGAGCTAAGAATACATCACGTATGTCGTATGGAGCTACAATGAGTTTATTATATTCTGGTTTCAATGTATATCCACTGAGGTAGTTAAAGAAGTTAATAGCATCTTCTGCTATTTCTTGATTTGTTGTGATAATGCCCATATCTGTATAGAGCTTAGCTGTTTTATCGTTGTAGTTTCCAGTACCTAAATGTACAAAAGATGTGAGTTTGTTATTGTTGCGTTTGACCACAAGCGAAATTTTACTATGCGTTTTCAAATATGTCATACCATAAATAACATGACAGCCTGCATCTTCTAACATTCTTGCCCAGTGAACATTATTTTCTTCATCAAAACGTGCTTTTAATTCAACGAGCACAGTTACTTGTTTACCATTTTCTGCAGCTGTTTTCAAACTATTAATGATTGGTGAATCTTTACTTACACGATATAATGTTTGTTTAATAGCAATCGTGTTCGGATCATTTGCAGCATCACGAATGAAATCTACAATTGGTTCAAAGGATTCATAGGGATGATGAAAGAAAATATCACGTTTTAATGATAAATCAAAAATGTCTTCATTACCCAAAGATTGAGGTGGTTGTGGTAGATATTTATTATATGTTAAATGTTTTAAACTATTAGATAAATGGTCTACAAGATCGAAAAGCAGTGTTAAATCTAATGGACCGTCTACAAAATAGACATCATTATCATGAACTTCCAACTGATTGATAATCCAAACAACGTCTTCATAAGTTGCTTGTCTTCCGTCTATCTCTAAACGTACTGCTGTTCCGCGTTTACGCTCTTTTAAGAAGCGTTCTATTTCAATTAACAAATCTTCGGCACCATCTTCATGGATGGTTAGATCGGCATTACGTGTAATTCTAAAGGTGAAGGTATTTAACACTTCATACCCAGTGAATAATTCATTAATATAATAAGTGATAATATCTTCTAACATTACAACGTATTGAGTTTGACCTTGATTTAATGTATAAAATCTTGGAATTAATGATGGTATTTGTACAATAGCCGAATTAATTGCATCATCGGTATCAATATCTACAAATATATTCAAGCTTTTATTGTTTAATTTTGGGAAAGGATGATAAGCATCGATACCTAATGGTGTTAATGTAGGTAAGATACCTGTTTTAAATTCACGTTCTAACTGTGGTAATAAAGACTCTGGTAAAGATTCAGGTTTTGTTACTTCCACACGATGTTGTTTTAACAGTTCTACTAATTCGTTATAACGTGCATACTGTAAATCTACATATTTTTTGTTTTTAATTTTTATTTGCTCAAGTTGTTCTTTAGGTGTGAGTTGCGCTTTATTCTCAGGTTTATCATAGCCCATTTTAACTTGATCTTGTAATCCGGCCACACGCACCATAAAGAATTCATCCAAGTTAGAGCTAAATATAGAAATAAATTTTAATTGTTCCAATAAAGGATTGTTTTTATCTTCAGCTTCTTGTAATACGCGATAATTAAAATCTAACCAACTGAGCTCTCTATTATTATAATATTGTGGTAAATTTAACTCTCTCTCTCCCAATTTCTTTTGCATAATTCTAATTCCACCTTATTGTAGTCTTGTTAACATATTTTGCTACGTACAATTTATCATATGAATTTTAAGATTTTGTAAAGATGATAGAAAGATTTTCTTTTAAAATTTTCTCGATATGCTTTTTTTGTCTAAGTGATTGATATTCTTCAGCAATCGGTTCACCAATATAATGGACATACAAAGTATAAGCACCATCTTCTTCTTGTAATGCCACACGTTCCACTGGGCTAGTATGTGATATATTTAGGGCATTTACAAATTTAATAATACCGCCTAAAAATTGAATATGATCCAACTCTTTGCCACGTAGCCATGCGGTCTCTTGGCTATAAAATTTTAAAAGAGATTTATTTTTAAAACTTGCTAACATTGCAAGTTTGACGCGATCTTCATGTGGAAAACCATCAATCATTGAATTCGCTATAATATAATACGTATGCGGTGAACTAGAATCTGCGTCAATAAATCTTCCTAAATAATATAAATATGCACCTTCCGCAAAAAGTTCTTGCTCTTTTTTAGTAACTTGAATTTTATCTAAGTCAATCAGTTGTGATAACAATGATTGAGCCAATTTAACGCGTTGTTTTGCACTAGATTCTTCGATGCTATATTCATTAGCTAAATGATATAATGCGTCTTTTCTAATATTTTCTTTTTTAAATTCTTGTGGGTGACGTTCGGATATCAACTTCATTATATAGCCCTCACGTAACCCTTTACGTGAGAAAGTGAAGTGGGTTGCATTGATTTGTTCGAATAAAGTTTTGAATACGGATACTGCTGGTAATATGATGTCTATACGGTCTCTGCTTAATCCATCAACATCTTTTAAGTCATCACGTGAACTCTTTTTAATTATTTTATATACCTCATCCATATCTTCTTCAGTCATTGAGTAGTTATGAACACCACCAATGGGATAAGAATGTTCTGACTGATGAATGCGTGCTACGTTACGAGCTGATCCACCAATACCGACTAAAGCAATTTTTTGGTCTTGTAACCATGGTAGCTGTTCGAATTGCTTAGCTATAAATTTTTCCATTGCTTTAATTGCAGATTTATCATTATGATCTTTATCTTCGAAGAATTTTCGTTTTAATGTTACAACGCCAAATGGGAAACTATGCGCTTCAATGATCGTTTTATCTTTGAATAAAGTGACTTCTGTAGACCCACCACCAATATCGATAGAAACACCATCTTCTACATCTGTAGTATGAGTGATGGCATAAAAACCATAAAAAGCTTCCTCTTGATCAGGAATAATTTTGATGTTGATGTCAAGTTCGCTTTTAATGTGTTTGATGATTTCTTTTTGATTGGTAGATTGTCTAATAGCAGCTGTCGCAACAGGATGTAATTCGTTTACTTCAAATTTATTAGCGACGCTTTTAAAGCTGTGTAATGTTGTTGTCAACACATCGATACCATCTTGGTTCATCTTTAAATCATCGGTTAAATATTGACTTAAGCGTGCGGGCGTTTTAATATTTAAAATTTCATTTAATCCTGTTTTAGTATCGAACTCAAAAATAACTAACCTTATTGTATTTGATCCGATGTCTACTAATCCTATGCGTTCCATAATCTCCTCCTGTATATATGAGGTAAATAGTTGTTTATAAATTTATTTACCCACTTTTCTCTTTAATATTACAATAAATAGCATGATTTGTGATACATCAATTGAATATTGTTCAATTCATGGTAATGATTTTTATATAGTTTGAAATTTAATATTGTTTTTGACTTATTCATTGATGTGTAAAGGGCCTCCAGGGCCTAATGGCCAGCCAAGTAAGTACCATATAATCATGAATATGGGCCATATAATACTTAGAATAATGGTATAAGGCATTAAACTAGATAACAGTGAGCCTAATTTCATGTGTTTATCATATTTTTGAGCATAAGATAAAAGTAATGGCAAATAAGGCATCATTGGCGTAATTGGGTTACTAATTGAATCTCCAATTCTATACAACATTTGTGTGAATGCAGGATGAAATCCTACAATTATCAGCATTGGAATAAATATTGGAGCAAGAATTCCCCATTTAGCAGATGCACTACCGATTAATAAGTTAATGAGCGCACCTAAAAAAATCACTCCTAAAATAAGGACGATACCGTTTTGATTTTGAAGTACTTCAGCACCTTGTACTGCTACAATCACACCTAAATTACTCCATTCTAAAAATGCCAGTAATTGTGCTGCAAAAAAGACAATAACAATAAAAGACCCCATAGAAGCCATAGAATCAGCAAGCATTTTACCTAAATCTTTAGAATTTTTAAATTCCTTCATTAACATGCCGTACACCAAACCAGGCACAAAAAAAATAAGTAAAATAATTAAACCAATCCCATTAATAATAGGAGAATCATTCAATAAACTGCCAGTTTTGGCATTACGTAAGAAACTATTTTGTGGTATTGCCATAATGATAAGTAAAATAAGTGTAGTGAAAAAGCTTATATTTGCCCAAAACACAGCCTTACTTTCTTTAAGTGTTAATCCTTGATTAGTATCATCCACTTTAATATTAGACTGTGTATCGTCATATGAGCCTAAACGAGGGATGACAAAACGCATTGTCACCCAATAAATTGTTGGCAATAATACAACGACACTAGCTGCAATAAAGTACCAATTCATCGCTACATTAACTGCAATTTTATCAGAAACAATCTTTGTTGCTGGTTCTGTAAAGGCATAAAGCAATGCATCTGACATTCCTATCATGACATTCGCAGAAAAACCACCAAGTGCTGATGCGTAAGCCATCGCTAACCCGGCAATAGGGTGATAGCCTAATTTAATGAAGACCATCGCTGTTAACGGTGGTAAAACAATCGTTGCAGCATCTCCTGCAGAATTGCCAATAATACCTATAAGTATAATTACAGGCACAATGATTTGCTTGGGTGCTTTATGAACAATTTGTACCATTAATTTATCAAAATACCCTGTTTTCTCAGCAATACCTACCCCAAGCATCACTGATAATACTAAACCGAGTGCAGGGAACTCAGAAAAGTTTTTGATCGCATCATTCAAAATCATAGCAATACCATCTTTGCTTAAAATATTTTTGATGGCAATGGTATTACCTGTTCCAGGATGCTTTACTGTGACATGAAAAAGTGAAACAACCCATGTAATGATTGCGAGCCCAAGACACATTAGAAAAAACAATATACTTGGATCAGGTAATCTATTTCCAATTTTTTCTACAATATTCAGAAATTTATTTATGATTGTCGATTTTTCTCTCGTATTTGACCCCATTATTATTACCTCCCCAATAAGTTATCGAAAGTATAACAAACTCATTTTGAAATGAGTATGATAAATTTTATGTTTCCAAGCAAAAGGCATCTATGAATGCTTTATACAAAGGTTTTAAAATTGATTTAAAAAGGAAATGTATTACAGATTAATTAATATTGAACAGTAGAGAAATGAAAGGGGAAGTTCATAGATGAGACGATTAGAAAATAAGATTGCTTTGGTAACAGGCGCTAGTACTGGCATAGGATCTGCTTCTGCACAAATATTGGCAAAAGAAGGGGCACATGTTTTAGCGATTGATATTTCTGCATCTGTACATGATACAGTAAAAGTAATTAACCAGGGCGGTAATAAAGCTTCAGGATATAATGTAGATGTATCAGATGCACATGCAGTAGAACGGCTTGCGCAATCTATTAAAGAAGATTATGATCATATTGATATTTTATGTAATAATGCTGGTATTGATAATGCCGCTGGACGTATTCATGAATTTCCAATCGATGTGTTTGATAGAATTATGAATGTTGATTTAAGAGGTACATTTTTGATGACCAAGTTCTTTTTACCATTAATGATGTCAAATGGTGGCTCTATCATCAATATGGCGTCATTTTCTGGAAATGCTGCAGATTTAAATCGTTCAGCATATAATGCTGCAAAAGCAGGTATCATCAATTTCACTCGATCAACAGCGATAGAATATGGACGTGAGCATATCAGAGCGAATGCAGTCGCACCAGGTACGATAGAAACACCACTTGTAGATAAATTAACAGGTACTAAAGAAGATGAACAAGGAAAAATATTTAGAGAAAATCAGAAGTGGGTTACGCCTTTAGGTCGTTTGGGCACACCTGATGAAGTAGGCAAACTCATTGCTTTCTTGGCTTCTGATGACAGTTCTTTTATAACTGGTGAAACCATTACAATTGATGGTGGTGTGACGGCATATACTTGGCCAGGAGAAATGTTGAGTGATGCGCGTTGGAAAGATTCTACAGAATAATTTAGAGTGAAAGTGATATTATTTGAGTTTAATAATTATTAAGAAGCACCAAAAAGCCGTAAACATTAGTGGTAGCACTTTGTTTACGGCTTTATTTTTTATAGATTTGAGTGGTTTACCAAATGATGTTATCTACGGCATCGTCGTTTAAAGATTTAACGATTTCAGTGACTAAGGCAACCGAATTTTTATAGTCATCTGTATGCAATACAGAGACGTTTGAATGCATATAACGTAGAGCGACACCAATAGAGACCGTAGGCACACCTTCATTGGCAACATGAATACTTCCAGCATCAGTACCGCCACCAGGTGTAGAATCTAACTGGATATCTATATTATGTGCTTTAGCTATTTTTTTAATATGGTTTGTAAAACCAACATGACCTATGTTTGAAGCGTCCATAATAATGACTACAGGTCCTTGTCCAATAGCTGTCTCGCTAGTTTGGCCAGACATGCCTGGTGTATCATAGGCAACAGCTACATCGACAGCAAGAGCTAAGTCAGGTTTAATCTTATTAGCTGCAACTTTAGCGCCACGAAGACCTACTTCTTCTTGTACGTTAGCGCCTGAAACTAAATTAATATCAATAGATTCTTGTTTAAGGTTGTTTAAAACGTCTACAGCAAGGGCGCAACCATAACGATTATCAAAAGCTTTGGCAGTTAAATACTTGCTATTTGCTAGTGTTTCAAACTCACTGTATGGTGTGATCATATTGCCAATTTCAATGCCGAATTGTTCAGCTTCTTTTTTACTTTTAACTCCAATATCAATGAACATATCTTTTATTTCTACATTTTTTTTACGTTCTTCGGGTGATAAAGCATGTGGTGGTTTGGAGCCAATAATACCTCTGATTTTCTTGCCTTCATCAGTTGTGACAGTTACTTTTTGAGATAACATCACTTGGTTCCACCAACCACCAATAGGTGTGAATTTTAAAAATCCATCTTTATCAATTTTAGTAACTACAAAACCAATTTCATCCAAATGACCTGCCACCATTAATGTCTTATTACCAGTAGAGGTCGTTTTTTTACCGAAAATACCTCCCAGATTATCTTCAATAATTTCATCACTTACTGGCGTCAAATAATCACGCATAAGTGTTTTTACTGCTTTTTCATGACCTGCAATACCGTCAACATTTGTTAATGATTCTAGTAATTTTATTGAATTGTTCATGTTATACCCCCTAATCAAATATTTATATTCATTTTATCATGAACTTCGATATAAGCTAATTGTTTGAGCTTTGTGTTATTAATTTAATGTACATAACATTAGATGAAGTTTACGTTGCACGCTATTGTAAGGCTAAACGTGTGCATTCAATACCTGTCCATGATTCAATATAATTATAAACAAAGTGGAGGGATAGACGATGACAGAAATTAATTATTTAACAATAGGCTCAGAATCAGCACCGATTAAAGTGGAGTCTTTTATCAATTTAGCTTGTCCATACTGTAAAAACTTCTTTTTCGCTGCAGACACTGTATTAAAGCCATTCATTGATCAAGGGAAGGTTCAACATACAATTAAACATTTTGATAAAACGAAGCAAGGCTTATTAAAAGGAACAATAGCAAATATATATTTAAACTATCAACGACCTGAAGAAACCTTAGATATTATTCGTGAGTTGTACCAAACACAAGCTCAATGGAAAGTAAGTTTTTCGACAATTGAAGCCAAAATGGAAGAAGAATATAATCTTACACCTCATAAAGAAGCTGACGATCGTTCGTTAGCGATTCATGAAGAAGCATTTGAAAGAGGAATTAAAGGCATTCCGACTGTTTTTATTAATGGTAATTTATTTGAATTCAATCCATTGGAAGATCAACAAGAAACGATAGAATCTAAGCTAACAAAGCAATTGAATCACTTTATATGATAATGAACCATCGGACTTAAATATCTATTTACAAAATAAATACGTCTGGACATCAGTGATTCGTCCCAGACGTATGCTTATCTTATCCTTCGAAATGTTGTTGAAGCTTATTTTTAACAAAGGTGTTTGTTTTAATCTTTGAAGTTAATTATGATTTAGTAAGTTTAATTTATAATCATGTATGGATTGAATGTTACCGTCTTTCTTTTTGATAATGATGTGTTCTTTTGATATCTGAGTTGGGGAAGTTACACCTACAGCGGCAGCAATGTTAAATAAGCCTTCATGTAAGCTGGTTACAAAATTAGTGACGCGGTATTTTTTTTCATCTATAATTAATCCCTTTTCACGTTTTGGATCTGTTGTTGCGACACCTACAGGACATGTGTTCATATGACACTGCCTACTCATAATACATCCAACACTAATCATCATACCTCTTGCAACGTTGACTAAATCAGCACCTAGACCTAATGCAATCGCAATTTTATCAGGCGTTACAAGTTTCCCTGAAGCAAATACTTTAATTCGATTGCGTATACCATACTTTTCGAGTACACCTGTTAAGATTGGTAAAGCAGTGAATAAAGGTAAACCTATGCCATCTTGCAATTCTTGAAATGTTGCACCAGTGCCTCCTTCGCCGCCGTCAATAGTAATAAAATTCGGAAACTGATTTGTTTCAATCATTGTTTGTGCGAGCGCTTCTACTTCTGATACTTTGCTGATTACAATTTTAAAACCAACAGGTTTTTGACCTACTTTTTGTAATTGTGTAACCCAGTCTAATAAATCGGTTGGATTATCTATAGATTCAAAACGGTTAGGGGAATTAATCGTCTTCCAAGGTTCAACATTACGAATATCAGCAATTTCTTGTGTGACTTTATTACCTTGCATATGGCCGCCTCTTGTTTTTGCACCTTGTGCTAACTTGATTTCAAAAGCTTTGACCGTATCTTCATTTGCTAAACTTTGGAAAGCATTCATATCAAATTCTCCCGATTTATCTCGTACGCCAAATAAACCTGGACCTATTTGAAAGATGATATCTGCATCGCCCGATAAATGGTGTTTTGATAAACCGCCTTCACCTGTATTCATCCAAGTTCCAGCTTGTCCTAATCCTTTGGATAGCGCCGTGATTGCATGACTTCCTAATGCGCCATAACTCATTCCTGATTGACCAACAAGCCTTTTAAGTTTGAACGGATGTTCCAGTTCAGGACCTAAAATAATGGCATCTTCATCTGTTAAATAAAATGGATCTATCTCTGTTTTTGTGCGATGTTCGTCACGATTAAAGAGTCGTTCATTATCAATTGTATAAATAAATGATGAAATCAACGGTGATTGATTAATATGTAATTCTTTAGATTGCAACGGAAACATCGTATTTTGAATGTAAAACCCATCTTCATAATCCTTTTGTGTACCAAAACTAGTCATCCTTGAATTATATTTACCAGCTAATACAATATTGGTGTAATCATTACGAGAAAAAGGTTTGCCTTTGGTATCTGCTAAAAATAAATATTGGCGTAATTCTGGACCTATTTTTTCACCAAAATATCGAATACGTGCAAGTAATGGATAATTGCGTAAAACGCTATGTTGCTTTTGTCGTTTATCCTTAATAAGCAATACAGCCCCTAAAACAAGTACGCTTATTAAACAAACGACAATGATTACGTTGACGATAAACTGTAAAATAGTCAAAATAGTCATGTAACATTCCCCCTTAATATAGTTATATAATACAATAAATTATGCAATTTACAATGTGTTCCACTGTAAAGGGGTAGAATGGTTAATTGTAATTTTCAAATAGAAAAGTAAATCAACTTATAATAATGATAAAATATTGTGTTATATTATTGTTAAACAGCTACAAGGAAGGTGACATATGACTGACAAATCATTAGCAACGCCATTAACCAAAAAGCATATATGGCAGCATCAGAAAATTGTTAAAAAAGACTTTTGGTTAATCCCTATATACATCATTGCTAATTATCTTATACCACTTATATTAACGCTGATATTAATCGTATCATATGACATTTTTAATATTGGTAGTAAGTATCGTTTAAGTGATATGAATATACTGATTTTTGGTGGTGTTATTGCTGAAATATGTATCATCTTAAGTTTTTATGGCATGCATACTAAAGATAATATTACAGCAATTGCGATCAACAGGTTAAAATCAGTTCGTAAATATATTTTGCTTATTTTTATAGCATACATATCTACGCTCTTGTTGAATAATTTATATGATTGGCTTATGACTTTTTTACCGAAGTCATTACAATATCATGAAACACAAAATCAATTGATTTTAGAAGCACTGTTTCAAGACAATTGGATGCTCCCATTTTTATTTTTAGATATTGTTATTTTGACGCCGATTATTGAAGAGTTATTATTTAGGCATCTCATCATTCACGAATTAGGTAAAAAAATTACATATGCTGCTGCAAGTGTATTATCAGTTATATTATTTGCCGGTATTCATGTATTAGGGGCTACATCCCCATTTGAAATCGGAAGCTATATTTTTATTGCGATTGGTCTAGTATTTGTATATTTGAAAAGTGGGAAAAACCTAGCAGTATCCATATCACTGCATGCTTTTAATAATTTAATATCTTTTATTGCGATTGTATTTTTAAAATAATGTTTGCGTGTGATATTTAATGTTGTGTTTTGAATAAAACGATTGAATGCTACAATGATAGGAAATCAAACAGTCGTAATAGGGTATAAACTATATATGACCTAGGAGGTTCAAAATGTTAGAGCTTAGAAATGTTTCATACCAGGTGGATAACCGACAAATTATCAATAACATTAATTTGAAAATCGAAGCAGGAGAAACGATTGCGATTGTTGGGCCTTCAGGAAGTGGTAAAAGTACTTTGTTACGCTTAATGAATAATTTGATAAGTCCTACAGAAGGGGAATTATATTTTAATAATCAAGTATATGAAGATATTAGTCCAGAAAAGTTAAGAATGGAAGTTAGTTATTTATTACAAGAAAGCGATTTGTTTGAAAGTACTATTGGTGATAACTTAGCTTTCCCCGCTCAAATTAGAAATGATAAGTTTAATCGTAAAAGAGCTAAAGCACTTTTGAAGTCGGTAGGGTTAGGTCATTATAACTTTGATACAAGCGTAAACCATCTTTCTGGTGGGGAGAGGCAACGTGTAACGATTGCGAGACAGCTAATGTATAAACCCAAAGTATTATTATTAGACGAAGCAACAAGTGCTTTAGACGTACATAACAGTGAAAAAATTGAATCTTTAATCTTTAAGCTTGCGGAGGAAGGTACAACAATTTTATGGATTACACATAGTAACGATCAAAGTATGAGACATTTCCAAAAGCGCATTAGAATTGTGGATGGACAAATTGAAAAGGAGGAGGAATTATGATGAGTACCACTGCTTTAGTACTTACTGCGACACTCCTACTTTTTCCAATCATCGTGTCATATAAAGAAAAATTACATATAATTAAAGATTTACTCGTTGCAACTTTAAGAGCAGTTGTTCAATTGGTGATTTTAGGTTATTTACTTCATTTTATATTTGATGTAAACCAAACATGGTTGTTGCTCTTGTTTGTATTGATTATCATTATTAATGCATCGTGGAACACGATCAGTAGAGCTTCACCTGTGATGCATCATGTATTTTGGATTTCTTTTATTGCCATATTTATAGGTGTAGCGCTACCATTAGTCGGTATTGTGATCACTGGCGCAATTGAATTCAAACCTAATGAAGTAATTCCAATTGCAGGCATGCTTGGAAGTAATGGTTTGATTGCTATTAATCTTGCGTATCAAAATTTAGATCGTGAATTCGTTAAAGAAATGAGTCAAATCGAAGCCAAATTGGCATTAGGTGCTAATCCAAAACTATCTTCCAAAGGAACGATCCGTGAAAGTATCAAAACGGCAATTGTGCCAACGATAGATTCAGTGAAAACGTATGGTATTGTTTCGATTCCTGGTATGATGACAGGGTTGATTATCGGTGGTGTAGATCCATTGGAAGCTGTTAAATTTCAACTTTTAGTAGTATTTATTCATACGACAGCGACAATTATGTCAGCGTTGATTGCAACATACTTGAGTTATCGTCAATTCTTTAATGAACGAGACCAATTAATTGCGCGACATATCCCCAAAGACAATCGCTAAAAGTTTTTGATGTATATTTGTTATAATAAACATGATGACAATTACTAAAATCAAATCTATTTGATGAGAAATTTTAAATTTAGATGAGCAGGAAACGTCAAGAAGTATCAAAATGGTTTTTGATACTTCTTGCGTTTCCTGTTTTTTGAAATGAATTTAATAGCATGTTATTGCTAAGTATTCATATATATTGACGAATGGTTTATAATGTAGCAGTTATAGAATTTTTGAAATCAGATTAAAGAGAGGAGGATATTTATGTCAGTTATGCGCATATTTACCTTTATATTAAGTATATTTATTGTAGGAATGGTTGAAATGATGGTTGCTGGTATTATGAACTTGATGAGTAGTGATTTACATGTTTCTGAAGCAATCATTGGACAATTAGTTACCTTATATGCCATTACTTTTGCAGTAGCAGGACCTATTTTAGTAAAGCTAACGAATCGTTTTTCACCACGAATGGTTTTGTTGTGGGCATTGTTAACATTTGTTGTAGGCAATATCATTATTGCGATTGCGCCTAATTTTTCTATTTTAGTGATTGGACGTATCTTATCATCTGCAGCTGCAGCATTAATTGTGGTTAAAATATTAGCTTTAACTGCGTTATTAACTGCGCCACAACACCGAGGGAAAATGATTGGTATTGTGTATTCCGGCTTTAGTGGGGCAAATGTTTTTGGTGTGCCAATCGGGACAGTCATTGGTGATTTAGTCGGTTGGAGATATACGTTTTTATTTATTGTGGTTATTAGTTTATTCGTTGGTATTCTAATGTATATATATGTACCGAAGCTAAGTGATCATCTATCGTCAAACACTGACACAGAGACAAGTTCAAATCGTTCAAACGCTTATTCCAAAGTGTTAAGACCCGCTGAAGTTACAAAATATTTAGGTATCACGTTTTTATTATTAGTAGCCAACTCGGTGACGTTTATTTATATTAATCCGTTAATCCTTTCCGGTGGGCATCAACTATCCTTTGTTTCTATTGCATTATTAATCAATGGTATTGCAGGTGTAATCGGAACATCAATGGGTGGCTTTTTATCAGATAGACTTACGAGCAAACGCTGGTTGGTTATTGCGACAGCCGTATTTATTGTTATGATGCTTATTCTTAATATGTTTTTACCAGGTACAGGTTTATTACTCATGATTATTTTCATTTGGAATATCATGCAATGGAGTACGAATCCAGCTGTGCAAAGTGGCATTATAGAACATGTTGAGGGTGATACGAGCCAAGTGATGAGCTGGAATATGTCTAGTTTAAACGCAGGTATCGGTATCGGCGGTATTGTAGGTGGATTAGTAGTATCGAACTTAAATGTCTACGCAACGACTTATTTTTCAGCTGCAATTGCGTTAGTAGCATTTATTTTAGTGATTAGCCTTAAAAATGTCGCTAAATACAATAAAGCATCATGATTTGAGCATGGGCTAATGGTAATATAAGACTGCAAAATTTAATTATATATAAATAAAACAGGGCGTGGAACATTGAAATGTAATTTCAGTTCGACACCCTGTTTTTTAATTTTTGTGCAAATGTTTTTACTAAATTCACGCAGTTTAGAACTTAAAATGTAACGACTCCGATTAACATAGCGATAATTAACATGACGATGGCAAAACCCCATATCCAAAAGAACGCATACTTTATATATGTTCCCATATTTGCTTCTGCAAGTCCTATTGCTAACCATAATGCAGGTGAAAATGGACTGACAAACGTACCGATAATATTTCCAATTAACATTGCATATGCTGTTGACACAGATGACACACCAAACTGACCGGCTGTCTGTTCAACAATAGGTAAGATTGCGAAATAATAAGCATCCGTACTCGTTAATAAATCTAGTGGTACACCGAAAATACCGACAATAATGTGTAAGTATGGCCCTACGGCATTCGGTATAATGTGGATGAAGCTTACTGCTATTGCCTCAAGCATACCAGTTTCATTAAGTACACCTAAAAACATACCCGCTGCGATAATCACGGCAGCCATCATAAGTGCATTTGGCGCATGAGCCTTAAGCCTACTCATTTGTTCGTCTACATTTGGGAAGTTAATAATCAAAGCAATCGCAACACCAATCATAAATGCAAATTCAGGCGGAGCGATATTAGCTAGCATTACTACGATGATAGCGAGCGTAAGTATCACGTTAATCCAATTAATCCAAGGTTTCGTAACGGCAACACCACGAATGGGAAATTTAATATCTTGATCTTGCTCGTATATTTCAACCAATTTATGTATATCCACATCTTGTGTATTAGTTACTTTTCCCGAATTGATTTTACGTTGTATGATTGCTTTTTCTCGAAAACCTAAAAATACAGCGAATAGTAAAACTAAAATAAAACCGATAATCTGAACAGGTATAACACCATACCATAATTCATTGACATTCTTAAAATGAATTACTGAAGCTGTACGAGCCATAGGACCACCCCAAGGCACCATGTTCATAATCGATGCACTCAGTCCGAGTAACAAAAGTAGTAGATACCGATTCATATTTAGTGCTTTATACAACGGTAATAATGCTGGTATTGATAATAAAAATGTTGTGGCACCAGCACCATCGAGTTGCGCGAATATTCCGATAAGTGAAGTTACAATACAAACAACTACAACATTACCTCTAGTAAGCAAAATTAAACGCTTTACCAATGGTTTAAATAAGCCAGCGTCACTCATGATGCCGAAGAAAATAATTGCAAAAATAAACATGATGACGACGTTAATGACTTGATCTAAACCACTATTAAAGAATTTTACTAAATCACCTATATTGTAACCTAATATGAGTGCCCCTACACTCGGTATTAAAATCATGCCTACAACTGGACTAATACGTTTAGCAATTAGTAAACCAACAATGGAAATAATAATAATTAGCCCCATAATTGTTAGCCAAACACTCTCTTGTTGCATAAAATATCCCCTCCAAATATTAAAGCGCTTACAAAAAATTGAACAATGATTGTTCACACTTCTAAAAAGTAATTATTTATAAGTGTAACAGAGAAAAGCGAAGTGTATCAGTAATATATATAAATATTTATATAATTTTACTTATATTAAATTATAAGTAAAACAAATGTATTTTTGAATTGTATTAGTATGACAATATATAGGTTTTGTACGAGAGTAGTGTTAAGAAGATCAATAAAGGATTATCTGAATTGAGCACATTTAAAAACTGTCTCTTATACACATCT
>NZ_PPRL01000059.1 GCF_002902235.1 Staphylococcus ureilyticus | reverse complement strand
CCTGTAATTGGTGCTCAGTTTAAAAGTTTTGGAAATAACTTCCCGTACTATGTAGATAAGGTTAATAAATTTATAGATAGTGTAACGAAATACTCTTTAATTTCTAATTTTTATGGTCAAATTCAAGACCAATTAGATTCATTGGCTAAAAAATTACCTTCAATGGTGTCTGATTACTTTAATGGTTTTGGTTCTAAAGTTAAAAATTTTGCTGAAGCATTAGTGAATGTTGGTGTGGTAATTGCTACAACACCATTTGTTTTATTCTTTATGTTAAAAGATGGGCACCGCTTCAAAGAGTTTTCAACAAACTTAATGCCCCCTAAATTTAGAAAAGACTTTCATGATTTGTTAGATAAAATGAGTCTACAAGTTGGTTCTTATATCCAAGGACAAATTATTGTATCGTTTTGTATTGGTATATTATTATTTATCGGATATAGTATCATCGGTTTAGACTACAGTTTAATTTTAGCTTCGATCGCTGCAGTTACTAGTGTTGTTCCATATATTGGTCCAACGATTGCGATATCACCAGCAATTATTATTGCTTTAATTACTTCACCGATTATGTTGTTGAAGTTAGTGATTGTTTGGACGGCTGTTCAATTTATTGAAGGGCATTTTATTTCTCCAAATATCATGGGTAAAACATTGAAAATTCACCCACTTACAATTATATTCATCTTATTAAGTGCAGGTAATTTATTAGGTGTTGTCGGTGTCATTTTAGGTATTCCTGCTTATGCAATATTGAAAGTACTAGTTTCGCATTTATATACAATGTACAAACGTCGTTATAACAAATATTATGGTGATGATGCAGGAGAATATGAAATTACTTCTGATGAAGAAATTCGTAAAAGTTAAATTATAAATAGTGTACGACAGAGGCTGGGACAAATTAATTGTCTCAGCCTCTTATCATAACTGAAGTGGAATGACACGTTGTTAAGTGAATTGATATATTAAGATACTTTTTATTGTTGTGCGTATAAAATGAAAGTATGTGTATATTTTTTTGTAACTGAGTGTGTGGTCTAACAATATTGTAATATTTAACTCGTATAAAAATTATTTATAAAAAATAAAAATTGTGCTATATTTTAAATGTTATATGAATATAGAAAAGTGATGTGAACACATGTCAAAGAAGCTAGGAAATAAATTATTAACGATAACAAAAGTTTTATTTGCGCTTTCATTATTTATATTTGTTGTTTTTACTTTATATAAAGAACTAGCAAATATAAATTTAAAAGAAACGATTCATTCTATAAAAGATATTAATAGTGTATGGTTGGTTGTGCTTTTTTTGAGTGGTGGTCTAGCCATACTGGTATTATCAATGTATGATGTGATTTTAGCTAAAGTTTTACACTTGAAGATATCTTTAGTTAAAACCGTACGTATAGGATATATTGTAAATGCTTTGAACGCAGTATTGGGCTTTGGAGGATTCATAGGAGCGAGTGTAAGATTTTTATTATATAAAGATACTACAGAAGATAAAAAAGCATTACTGCATACTATTTCTATTGTTTTAATCTCCATGTTGACGGGTTTAAGTATGCTTTCTATTTTAGTAGTATTTCATGTGTTTGATGTTAGACATGTATTTAGTCCGTTCCCTTGGGTTAGATGGTTAATGTATGTTGTTGCGTTGTTTTTGCCTATTTTTATTTTTATTACAATTTGGAAACCAGTAAATAAAGAAAGTAAATTGACTGGAATTTATTGCACCATTGTTTCTAGTATTGAATGGATGATTGCTGCTGCAGTATTATATATGGCATTATTAATTGTTGGTATACAGGTGCATTTCTCTGTATTTATGGGAATATTTATCATTGGTGCATTATCAGGGTTAATCAGTTTTATTCCTGGAGGATTTGGTACATTTGATTTGGTACTATTACTAGGATTGAAAAGTTTAAATATTCCAGAAGAAAAAATTGTTTTAGCTTTATTGCTCTACAGGTTTGCTTATTACTTATTTCCTGTTTTAATTGCCCTTATTCTCTCAACGTTTGAATTTAGAAATACGGCAAAACGTTATTTGGATGATTCTAAAATTATGATACCTGTGAAAGATATGTCATCACTTTTAGCATCTTATCAAAAAGATATCTTAACTAGGATACCAGCATTTTCCATTGCATTGTTACTTTTATTTACGAGTGCTTTATTTTTCTTTAATAACATTACAATAATTTATGATGGGTTATATAGTAATAACCATGCGTTTTATTATATTATCGCTTCTATTCATACATGTGCATGTCTATTACTATTATTAAATGTGATAGGTGTATATCATTTATCTAAGAGAGCACTTTTGTTTGCAATTTGTTCAATCATTATCATATTTAGTGTCACTGTTTATACTTATCCTTCTTTGGTACTTTTAGGTTGGTTAATTACTATGTTTGTAATGCTCGCTGTATTTTATAGAAGTGCACGTGTCATAAAGCGTCCGTTTAGATATACGAAACTATTGTCTAGTGTAATTATTGGGGCTCTTGTGTTATTCATTAATCATGTGTTTATAAAAAATACATTTTATACTTTAGATATTTATCATATAGAAGTAGATACGTCTCTTTTAAGATATTATTTTTGGTTCACGATTATTACAGTAGCAATTATAGTCAGTATTGTTGTGTGGTGGTTTGAAGCAAGATTCAAATCTGCAGGCAGTGGTCAAAAACTAGAACAATGTGAAACGATTATTCAGAAATTTGGGGGAAATTATTTAAGTCATCTCATATACAGTGGTGATAAGAAGTTTTTCTTTAATGAACAACAAGACGCATTTGTGATGTATCGTTATAAGGGGAATGCATATATTGTTTTAGGTGACCCCATTGGAAATAGTGCTTCGTTCCATGAGTTGCTCGAAAGATTTTATAATGAAGCTCAATATTTAGGTTACGACATTATTTTCTATCAAGTCACTGATAAATATATGTCAATTTATCATGATTTTGGAAATCAGTTTTTTAAATTAGGCGAAGAAGCCATTATTGATTTATCAACTTTCACTACTTCAGGTAAAAAGAAGCGTGGTTTACGTGCTACTTTAAATAAGTTAGATGATTTGGGGTGTACTTTTGAGGTATTGGAACCTCCTTTTTCAAAAAACGTTTTTGATGAATTAAAACAAATAAGCGATGATTGGTTATCAGGCTCTACAGAAATGCAATTTTCAGTAGGACATTTTAGTGAACATTATATATCGAAGGCGCCGATCGGAGTTATTAAAGATAAAGAGAATGCTATAATTGGTTTTTGTACATTTATGCCTGTTAATGATAATTCAACTGTGTCTATTGATTTAATACGTTGGAAATCGGATACCTCCTTACCTCTGATGGATAGTTTATATCTTCATATGCTGTTATGGGCTAAGGCAAATGATTATCAATACTTTAATATGGGCATGGCTACACTGTCCAATGTGGGTAAAGTACCTTTTTCTTTTTATAGAGAAAGACTTGCAGGTAGAGTATTTGAGCATTTCAATGGATTATATAGATTTCAAGGATTAAGACGTTATAAAGAAAAGTTTAATCCCAATTGGCAGCCAAGGTTCTTAGTGTATCGTAAAGATAACTCATTATGGGTAAGTATGACAAAAGTCATGCGTGTAATTAGAAAAAAATAATAAAACAAAACAACCAACAATCCCGTTAATGATTGTTGGTTGTTTTTTGGAGTTATAGTTTTTAATGGTTTTTGTAGTTAACGCCGGAGAAGTTATTAACTACTTTTTAATAAACTAACGATATACTTTCTAAATATCATTTTGACTCTAACTATATTTATGAATTTCTAGTTACCCTTTGTTCAAGGTGTATTTATAATATATCATCATTAGAAAACGCTTTCAACATCATGATATCATCTTATTTGAATAAAAATTAACATTTTATATAGTTGGTTTCTTTTTGAAATATAATTGTGCTTTTACACTGTAGTAACATTAGCTTTTTGAATTATTTTCATTTGTTATATTATTAATATACATTTAAAATTTCAATATAATGTAGTAATATGTAAATATTAATGTTTGCAGAGTGAACAATGGGGTGGGGAAATGAAAAAAGTTATAATTAGTTTGGTAATCGTGATGCTTTTAGTTGCGTTAACACTCTCAATTAAATCGTTATATGATAACATACATACAAATTACAAAGGTTCAAATCAATCTGCTCAAAACGAAAAATTTAAACAGGAGAAAAAGACCAAGTATAAATTGCCTAAGATCAATGTTTTGTCACAACAATTCAGTGAAAATTTTATGAATAGTGATGTAAGAAATCATTATATGCACATTTCTAAAGGCATGGACAAACACAAAGTTGAAACATACTTTGGTGATAGTGAAAAAACAATTCAAATTGCTAATATGAAAGCACATAAATATGGTGACATGGCATTTTTATTCAAAAATAATAAAGTTCAACGAATTTTTGTTGTACCTGATAATGTTACTATTGAATCATTTTCGCAAGTACATGGTTATAGAGTACACAATAATCACAATGGTACGATGATATACGATGATAATCCATCCAATCATTTCTCTGTTAAAGTATATTTTGATTCAAATAAAAAGGTGAAGGCAATAGAGAATATAGATCAAGTGTCTACTATAAAATAAATTTATAATGTGAGAAAATAAAAATTTTATTATCAGCATAAAGGGCTTATCAGAACTACTGGATGAGTCTTTTTTTTTTTGAATTTTACGATATGACAGAAATATATTTTAAAAGCATAATGAGGTAAGCGCTAAATAAAAATTTGTATAAGTACGAATTTAATATAACTGATTTCAACTGTTTATATAATTATTTAATAGAAAAGTTAACGTCAATTTTTTGATCATAAAATAAAAAATTATTTATACTGCTGATTTGATTACTATAAATTATCGTTTTCGTGTTATATAAATAAATTAAAAAAATATAGGATATTAAATATTACAATAATTAAATTTTCAAATAAACTATCAAAATGTAAATGATTATGATAATATGAAAACGGTTACAAAAATAGAGGTGATTTTTATAGTTACAATTAAAGAAGTAGCTAAGTTAGCTGGTTGTTCAGTAGCAACGGTATCTAGAGTGATAAATAATAATGGATATGTCAAAGCTCAAACAAAAATACAAATTGAACGTGCGATTCATGAGCTTAACTATCAACCTAATGAAGCAGCACGTACATTATATAAACGTAAGTCAAAAATGATTGGCTTATTATTACCAGATATCAGTAATCCTTTTTTTACACTTATAGCAAGAGGTGTTGAAGATATAGCGCTTGCGCACGGTTTTCAAGTTTTAATTGGAAATAGTGACAACGATGTTGATAAGGCGAAAGAGTATTTATTCACTTTCAATGCTTATAATTGTGTAGGTGTTATTGCAACAGCATTTGCTGATGATCAAATTGAAAAGCTATTAGTTTCACAAGGTATTCATTATGTATTTGTAGATCGTGTTGAAAATGAAGGTAATGGTATTTCTATGAATCATTTTGAAGGCGGACAATTACAAGCTCGACTTGTGTTAGAAGGTAAACCAAAAAATATTTTGATCCTCCATTTAGATTTGAATATACGGGCATTTAAATTAAGGACAGATGGTATTAAACAAGAATTGAATAACTATAATGTGAGCTATTATGATTGCTCAGCAGAAACATTAAATAATAAAAGTGCATTTATTTCATTAATTAAAGATTTACAGATTGATAGTATTATATGCAGCAATGATGTACTGGCAATTGAAACGATGGGCCTTGTTCAACAATTTCAATTGAAAGTTCCCGAGGATATTCAAATTGTGGGCTATGATAATATACCTTTTTCTGCAATGACGTTTCCTCAAATTGCAACTATTGATCAGTCCGCATATTTTTTAGGGCAGCAAGCGGTATCAATTTTATTAAAGTTAAATAAAAATTCTATAATTGAACAACAAGATAATAGGTTAAAGTTATCAATTAAACGCAGAAATAGTATTAGATTTAAGTAGTAATGTGTAACGGGTTACATAAAATAAGATTTAACGAGAGGGGATTTAAATGTATAAAACTGGTATTTTAAATAGCGAAATTTCTAAAGTGCTTAGTGATTTAGGTCATACAGATACAATTATCATAGCTGATTGTGGACTGCCGGTACCAGATGGTGTTAAAAAAATAGATTTAGCATTAACTTTTGGACATCCATCATTTGAAGAAGTATTTAATGTAGTTAAAGAACATATGGCAATTGAACAGCTTACTATTGCAAATGAAATGATAAAACAAAATAGTGAGTTATATGTGAAATTATTAGCTGAAAATATTGATATGGTCACGGAATCTCATGAAACTTTAAAAATGTATAGTAAGGAAGCTAAAGCAATTATAAGAACAGGTGAAGCGACACCTTACGCTAATGTAATTTTATCTAGTGGTGTTTTATTTTAAGGGGTGAAAAATATGATAACAATGAATCAAATATATAAGTCATTTGGTCAAAACGATGTTTTAAGAGGTGTTGATTTTGAAATCAATGATGCAGAAGTACATGCGTTAATGGGTGAAAATGGAGCTGGTAAGAGTACGCTTATGAAAATATTAACTGGCGTATATAATGCGGATAGTGGTAATGTTTTAGAAAATGGTCAGCCGATACACTTTAAAAATACAATAGATGCTGAACAAAATGGTGTGTCGTTTATTCAGCAAGAGTTAAATATTTGGCCTAATCTTACAGTACTTGAAAATTTGTTTTTAGGAAAAGAAGAAACAAAATTTTTTGGCATTGTTGATAATAAAAAAATGAAACAACGTGCTTTGTCCATTTTTAAAAAGCTAAATATTGAAATCGATTTAAATCGTATGGCAGGCACTTTATCCGTTGGTATGCAACAGATGCTTGAAATCAGTAAAGCATTAATGGAAAAATCAAAAATCATTATCATGGACGAACCTACTGCAGCCTTAACAAATAATGAAATAGATACATTATTTGAACAAATTAAAAATTTAAAAAAAGATGGCGTTTCTTTTGTATATATTTCTCATAGAATGGAAGAAATTTTTACAATTTCAGATCGTATTACAGTTATGAGAGATGGTCGTTCGATTTTAACTAAGGAAACACAAAATACGACACATGCTGAAATAGTAAAATCTATGATTGGTAGAGATTTAGATAATCAATACCCTGTTAGACAATATCATCAAGAAGATGTTGTGCTTACTGTTGAAAATTTAGACTCAGATGAACATCATTTAAAGGATATACATTTTGATTTACATAAAGGAGAAATACTTGGCTTTAGTGGTTTGATGGGTGCGGGTCGTTCAGAAATTATGAGAGTACTCTTTGGATTAGATAAAGGGAATAAAACGGTAAAACTAAATAATCAACAATTACAAATTCAAAATCCTAATCAATCTATTTCACAAGGTTTAGCTTTTATTACAGAAAATAGAAAAGAAGAAGGGTTAGTTTTACAAGATTCAATTTTAGAAAATATTACTTTACCAGCTTTAAAAAGCTTTTCAAGCTCTGGATTTTTAACACAACATGCTATGGAACAATATTCAGAACAGATGATTCAGCGTTTAAATATTAAAGGCAAAATAGGAGATATATGTGGCACTTTATCTGGTGGTAATCAACAAAAAGTTGTTTTGGCTAAATGGATTGCGACTGCACCACATGTATTAATATTAGATGAACCAACACGTGGCATCGATGTAGGTGCTAAACGAGAAATATATCAATTGATGCATGAATTAACGGACCGAGGTATGTCTATTATTATGATTTCATCAGAATTACCAGAAATTATAGGCATGAGTGATAGAGTCGCAGTTGTACATGAAGGTTCCATTGCAGGCATATTAGAAGATTCAGCTATCACGGAAGCGCGTATTATGACTTTAGCTACAGGAGGAAAATTAAATGAAGCAGTCTAAATTATCATTTTCTTATTCGTATTTAGAAAAAATTATACCTTTTATTGGTTTAATATTATTAGTTGTTATTATTAGTGTATTAAATAGTGCTTTTTTAGAGCCTTCTAATTTATTTAATTTATTAAGACAGGTTTCAATTAATGGATTAATTGCATTTGGCATGACTTTCGTAATATTAACTGGAGGTATTGATTTATCAGTAGGATCAACACTTGCCTTATCTAGTGCATTTGTTGCGATTTTAATGGTTTCTGGTATGGATTCTATTGTAGCTTTATTTATAGGTTGCATATTTGGGGCGGTTTTGGGTGCTATAAATGGCTTGCTCATCACGATAGGTAAAATGGCGCCTTTCATTGCGACATTAGCTACAATGACCGTATTTAGAGGGTTAACACTTGTTATTACAGATGGAAATCCTATTACAAATTTAAATGGTAGTTATGCATTTCAATTATTTGGTAGAGGCTACTTTTTAGGTATTCCAGTACCAGCTGTCACGATGTTTATTACATTTATCATATTATATATCCTACTGCATAAAACTGTATTTGGTAGACAGACTTATGCTATGGGTGGTAATGAAAAAGCGGCATTTATTTCAGGGATTAAGGTCAATAAAATTAAAATAATGATTTATAGTTTAGCCGGCTTAATGTCAGCTATGGCAGGATCAATTTTAACTTCACGTTTAAATTCGGCACAACCAACTGCAGGGATGTCCTATGAATTAGATGCTATTGCAGCAGTAGTTCTTGGCGGTACTTCGCTTACAGGTGGTAAAGGACGTATAGTTGGGACGTTGATTGGTGTGTTAATTATCGGTGTTTTGAACAATGGCTTAAATTTATTAGGTGTATCTTCATTTTACCAACAAGTGGTTAAAGGTGTCGTGATTATCATTGCAGTACTTATAGATAGAAAAAACAAATAACAGGGGGTGTTGGTATTGAAAAAGCTTTTTATAACTGTAATAGCTATATTATTATTTTTAACAGGTTGTTCACTAGAATCACCTATAGAAAAAAATGACAATGGTAAAGTAGATAAGAAAAAATCTGAGGTTGTTATTGGTGTGAGTATTTCTACATTAAATAACCCTTTCTTTGTGAAAATTAAAGATGGTATTGAAAAAGAAGCAAAGAAACAAGGCGTCAAAGTTAAGTTTGCAGATGCTCAAGATGATGCAGCGAAACAAGCTAATGATATTGATGACTTAATTCAACAAAAAGTAGATTACTTGATTGTAAACCCGACAGACTCTGATGCGATATCAGGTAGTATTCAAATCGCAAATGATGAGGCAATACCAGTCATTACATTAGATAGAGATGTAGCTAAAGGGGATGTTGCTTCATTTATAGCATCGGATAATATCAAAGGCGGTGAGATGGGAGGTAAGCTCATTGTTGATGAATTAGGTAAAGATGCGAAAGTAGCTGAACTTGAAGGTGTCCCAGGTGCCAGTGCTACACGTGAACGTGGTAAAGGTTTCCATAACGTCGCAGATCAATCACTTGATGTAGTTTCCAAACAAAGTGCTAAGTTTAATAGAACAGAAGGTCTAAATGTGACACAAAATATTATTCAAGCTCATCCTGATATACAAGCTATTTTTGCTCAAAATGATGAAATGGCATTAGGTGCTGTAGAAGCGATAGGAAATAAAGACATTAAAGTCGTTGGTTTCGATGGTAATGAAGATGCGATTAAATCTGTTGAAAAAGGTAAGTTATTTGCTACAGTGGCGCAACAACCTAATTTGATGGGTGAAGAAAGTGTTAAAACGATAATGGATTTATATAATGGTAAAAAGGTTGAGAAAAAGAATAAAATTCCTTTAGAAATGAAGCGGCAGTAATTTATGTTAAAGTGCGAGTAATAAATAAAAACCGGATGCAAAAGCACCGGTTTTTTTGTTTACTTATATTTTTGACGTTCTTGTTGTTCTTGAGCATATCGTTCGGGGTTTTTCTTATAAAAATCTTGGTGTTCTGCTTCAGCCTCATAAAATGTAGAAGCGGGTAATATTTTTGTAGCAATAGCTTTTTCTTTGTCTATGGTTTGTTTTAATTGTGCTACATAATCTTCAGCTACTGCTTTTTGGTCTTCGTTTGTATAAAAAATTGCTGTTTTATATTGTGATCCTCTATCTTGGAATTGTCCTCCTTCATCAGTTGGATCTATTACAGAAAAGAATATTTCTAATAATTTATTGTATGAAAATAGAGCGACATCATACTCTATTTCAACTGTTTCATAATGCCCGGTGTCACCCGTCTTAACTTCTTCATACGACGGATTATCTTTATGACCTCCCATGTAACCAGAAGTCACTTTCTCAATCCCTTCAAATGTGTCGAAAGGCTTGACCATACACCAAAAGCAACCTCCAGCGAAGTATGCTTTATTTATATTCATGTTTAACATCCTTTCCATATTAGACCTTAGTACCATATATTAAGATATTACTTGATTTTTATTCAGTTTTTATATAACTTTAATATATGTTAATTATAGTACATAGCAGTGCAATTTTGAAGATATAAGGTTGATTACATATGAATGAACATAAACACAGAAGTAAAGAAAGCACAAACACAGAAGAACAACCGACGATGCGTAGGACAAAAAAGAAAAAATTAAAAAAATTTCCAATTGTAATTTTAATTATTGTAATTATTTTAGCCATTATTGTTGGCTATTCTGTGCATGGTTATAAATCAGGTATTGAATACGCAAAAGATCAGGGCAAAACGCTCAAGCAACACAAATTTAACGGTGCTAAAAAAAATGATGGAAAAATCACAATTATGGTTTTAGGTGCAGATAAAGAGCAAGGTGGTATTTCTAGAACCGACTCGATTATGATTGCACAGTATGATTATATTCATAAAAAAATGAAGATGATGTCTGTCATGCGAGATATTTATGCAGATATACCGGGTAATGGTCAACATAAAATTAATTCTGCTTATTCTATCGGTGGACCTGAACTATTGAGACAAACATTAAAGAAAAATTTAGGTATAGACCCTGAGTATTATGCAATTCTTGATTTTACTGGTTTTGAAAAAATGATTGATGAATTGGAACCTAATGGTGTTCCAATTGATGTTGAAAAAGATATGTCTAAAAATATAGGTGTGTCACTGAAGAAAGGTCATCATCGATTAAATGGTAAAGAATTATTAGGGTATGCTAGATTTAGACATGATGAAGAAGGCGATTTCGGTCGTGTAAGACGTCAGCAACAAGTTATGCAATCACTTAAACAAGAATTAGCGAGTTTGGATACGCTACCTAAATTACCTCGAGTTGCGGGTATTTTGAGAGGTTATTTAAATACAAATATGCCAGATTCTGCACTCATTCAAACTGGTTTGAATTTTGGAATACGTGGTGATAAAAAGGTAGATTCTATTACTTTACCTATACAAAACACTTATCAAGATATCCAATCACCAATGGATGGTAGTGCGTTAGAAATCGATAAAGCCAAAAATAAAAAGGAAGTACAGAAATTTTTGAATGAATAACGAGTTTAGTGAATTCATTTAAATGAGAATGGAATACAAATTTCACGCTATAAGGACTAATCCGTATGCCAATGGATTAGTCCTTATTTATTTTGAATGTTGCGATTTTGATTGTGCAGTTTGCCTAGGAATATGATTCGTGCCTATAGCCTCTTTTGCATATTAGTTTCCTCGGGTGTCAGCAAATTACCCAATTGCTTTAATGATGTAGTTGAAACAATTTTATATGCCTACACATGATACGTTTCTCTAAGCATACCATTCATGTATAGTTAGATTTGGCAAAAGTAAAAAAACATCAATATCTATATGATGCAATAGATATTGATGTTTATGTTCTTATGTAAATTATTGTTGATCTGATTTTCTAATTCCTGCAACGCCATAATGAGAAGTTTTCATTTCTTCTATTACAACTTGTATAGCTTCTTTGTTTGCGCCTGTTGTTTTCTCTACTGCATTAGTAACTTCTGTGACTAAATTTTTTAGTTGTTCATCAGAGCGACCTTCTAACAATTTTACATTTACTATTGGCATTTAAATCCCACCTTAATCTATTTTTATATATATTATAGCATGAAAATTCACAAAATTATAAAAATAACAATAAGAACAAACGTTCTTATTTAAGTTGAAATAGAACGTTTGTTCTTGTATAATATAAGTGATTAGGGGAGGAATGTCATATGTATGAATTTTATGATTACAATCTGCTAGAGGAAAGAGATATATTGTGTATTGATCAGAAAAGTTTTTTTGCAAGTGTTTCTTGTATACAAAAAGGGCTAGATCCAATGAAAGAAAAGTTAGCAGTTGTTGCAGATACTAAGAGACAGGGATCAGTTGTATTAGCTGCTACGGGTCCACTAAAAGCTATAGGTATTAAAACAGGATCGAGATTATTCGAAATTCCTCATAGAAATGATATATATATTATCAATCCAAGCATGAGAAAATATTTGGAAGTTTCAGTAGCAATCTCTAAAATTGCTTTACGCTATGTCGCTCCGGAAGACTTACATCAATATAGCATTGATGAATTCTTTATGGATGTAACAAATAGTTATCACAGATTTAGTAGTACAATTCAATCTTTTTGCAAAAAGCTACAATATGAAATTCTAGAAGAAACTGGTATACATTGTTCAATAGGAATTGGTTCAAATATGTTATTGAGTAAAGTTGCAATGGATATAGAAGCAAAACATACTAATAGTTTCATTGCTGAATGGAGATATCAAGATGTGCCACACAAACTTTGGCCTATTTCACCATTGAGTAAATTTTGGGGAATTAGTAAAAAAACAGAAGCAAAAATGAATAAACGCGGTATTTTTACTATAGGAGATCTAGCGCATTATCCATATCAATATTTAAAAAGGGATTTTGGTACAGTAGGTGTGGATTTACACTTACATGCGAATGGTATTGATCAAAGTAGAATAAGAGACAAGTATAGTGTAGTTAATCCCTCGATTTGTAAAAGTCAAATATTGATGCGTGATTATCGTTATGAGGAAGCTAAAGTAGTGATGCAGGAGTTAATTGAGGATGTAGCGAGTCGTGTTAGAGCAAGAAAT
This sequence comes from Staphylococcus ureilyticus, assembly GCF_002902235.1. Taxonomy (GTDB): domain Bacteria; phylum Bacillota; class Bacilli; order Staphylococcales; family Staphylococcaceae; genus Staphylococcus; species Staphylococcus ureilyticus. The sequence goes on along the minus strand of NZ_PPRL01000059.1, from coordinate 15,240 downwards.
AAATTAGCTAAGACGATACATTTTTCATTTGGTTATAGTGATCATGGAGGGGTGCATAAGCAATACACATTAGAGGATCCAACTAATTTAGAAGGTACGATTTTCAAGGTGGTAGAATCTTTAGCTGACAAATTATGTGATTCAACAATGCTATATAGAACAGTGAGTATTTCACTCACACAGTTTATAGATGAGCGAAATACACAATTGAATTTATTTATAGATGAATACGAAAGAAAAAGAAATGAAAAATTGGCCAAAACGATTGACGCGTTACATCAAAAATTTGGTAAGGGTATCGTATCTAAAGCAATCTCTTATACAGACGCAGGTACAAAACATGGGCGTTTAGGGCTTATGGCAGGCCATAAAATGTGAAAAGGAATAATGATAAACTAAAGATTTAAAGTAGTTATAAATTAACTTCATTATCAATATGTGGAACGGGTATCATTTTAAATAAGCTTATATGGGGTGGCTCGTTCCAAAAATAATTATTAAATCAAATTGAGTGAGCGTTTAACGACACAATTTAAATCATATATCTATAACATCATTAACGAATTGTCTTGTCTATACTACGTAAGGTTAAAATAAACACACACCCACCAAACTGTAAATATAATATCAGCATAAGAAGCATGTATAAAATAATAGGGTGCACATGCTTACTATGAATTATTTGAAAAAACATGATGTCTAGATAATAACAAAGCATAAATCGTATCTAGGTGCGGTGTCGTTAATTTATACTTTCGCGCTTGTCGATATAGAAAACCTTGTATTCCATCGATTTCTAATGGAGTATTTGCAAGTACATCATAATACATGCTTGTTCCCATATCATCTGGATAACCTTGATAAATTGTCATTATTTCATCAATAACATCCTCAGAAAAATTAATACCAGAGTGTTTAGCTATTATATAACCCTCTTTTAATAGCGATACACATAGCGAATAAATATGAGGTTGTTTGAGTATAGAAGCAGGCTGTATTCCAAGCGCAGTAACTGTATTGATTGCTAGATTAACTAATAGTTTATACCAAATTTCCACTTCAATGTTTTTATGTAACACAAGTGAAAGTCCACTTGAAGCTAATGTTTTTTTCAATGACTCTGTGTTATCATCTTGTTGTAAGTGAAGTATCTCATCTCTAAAGTGAATCACGTGTTGATCAGTCTTTTGACCACTAATATAAGTTACAGCTTGATACATATTTTGGAAAGGGAGCTTAAAGTGTTGTCCATATCCGTTTTGAGCTAATATAACAATAGTAGTATCTTGAGTTAAATGGTTAATTTGTTTATATAATCCATCTAAGTGTGGGATTTTAACAGCGATGAATATAATATCTAATGGTTCGGTAATGTCCGATGCTGTAACAACATTAAGTGTCATATTTACATTTTTCGAAGGATCTTGATAGGTAATGCACGCATTACGTCTACCAATTAAATAGACTTTATGTTCTGTTGTTAAAAGTTGAACTGTGATACAACTACCGACAGCGCCAGGACCAATAATACCTATCTTTTTCATTTATAGTTGACCTCCGTTTATTTAGAAAATAAAATTATAATAGATATGCTTATGATAGTAATAAATAATAAAGTGTTAATCAACTAAAAATGTAAAATTAATTTTTGAACAGGAGTATAAAACAAATGATAAAAACTATGATGAATGGAAAAATACATCGTGCACGTGTAACAGAAGCTAATCTTAATTATGTAGGGAGTATCACGATAGATCGCAATATTTTAGATGCGGTAGATATATTACCTAATGAGAAAGTTGCAATTGTGAATAATAACAATGGAGAAAGATTAGAAACCTATGTGATTGAAGGGGAACGTAATAGTGGAAAAATATGCCTAAATGGTGCAGCTGCTAGGCTTGTTCAAGTAAATGATATTATTATTATCATGTCTTATGTACAAGTTACAGCAGAAGAAGCATTAAATCATAGTCCAAAAGTTGCACTTATGAATGAAGATAATGAAATTATAGAGATGATACAAGAAGAAGAAGGGAAATTGATAAATTAAATATGTAGCACAGCATATGATATATTGGATAGTTTTAATTCAAATGCAATCGACAAAAGAACTAAATGATATGAGCCTAGCGCAAGTTTTATTAGAAAACTTGCGCTAGGCTCATATTTGGTCATATACTAAAACGTTTTTATTTTGACATTGAACTAATTAATATTTAACAGCTTCTAAATAAGTAACTGACTTAAATGTTTTTTCAAGTTTTGCATTTGTGCAAATAAAAATTAAATTTAGCAATTACTTAACACAATCACAATGAAGTTATTAAATTATAAAGATAAGATAAAGTCTATTCAATATAAGTGTCAAAGTCGCTTAATGCTTCAGCACCTTTTTTTCGGTCTTCAGGATTTTTAAAGCTAATTCTTAATGCACCATAAATATCTTCACGAACTTCTAATATTCTTAAGTTGCTTATAGAAATATTATGTAAACTTAAGATGTGTGTTACTTGGCTGATCATACCTGGTTTGTCAGGAATATCTACATAAAGATCATACTCTATAGACAGTGCACCTTGTGATTTAAGTGGCAATTCATCTCTATATACTTTTGCGTCATTATAAAAGTCATATAACGCCTCCGGTTTATTTTCTTCAACGAGCGTGATGACATCTTCCATTTGTGACTTCCATTCTTTTAATATATCAACGATGGTATTTTTATTTTCAATGGTAATATCACGCCACATAATTGGACTGCCACTTGCAATTCTTGTAATATCTCTAAAACCTCCAGCAGCAAGTGTCTTAACAAGTGAAGAGTGAGACGCATGGTTTGCATTTAAATGCACGAGACTCGATGCAATGATATGAGGGACATGACTAACAATGCCTGTTACAAAATCATGTTCTTTTGGATTGGTAGCAATAAATTTAGCATTTGTTGTACTAAGTAATAAACGTATTTCATCAAAAGCTTTATCATTTGCAGGTTCATCGTGAACTAAAACATAAAAAGCATTTTCAAATAAATGTTTCTTTGCATTGAGCACACCGGATTTATGGCTACCTGCCATTGGGTGACCACCAATTAAGTGGATATTGTGATTTAAAAGATATTGCTCATATTGCAAAATTGTCAATTTAGTACTGCCAGTATCAGTAACGATGACATTAGGCTTCGTTTGATAGTTTGGTAGTGCTTGTAAATATTTGATTGTTTGTTGCACAGGCGTGGCATAAATAATAATATCTGCATTTTCTACGCAGGCTTTATAATCACTAGATTGATAATCAATAATTCCAATAGATAAAGCCTTTTCTAGTTGAGAGCGATCTGCATCATATGCAGTAATTTCAATGTCATTGTGATAATATCTTAAATTACTGGCCAGACTACCACCAATTAAGCCTAAACCTACAAAAAGTATTTGTTTCATTTTGCTGACCACCTCTATCAAAATTTTCAGAATAGTAACATTGTATAGTAGGTGAAGTTAATTCGCAATACGTGTTTCAATTTCTATTTCATAAACAGAAATAACATATAAGGACACGATTTTAAAACACTTTTGGTTCGAAACGATTTAACTAAAACAAAGGCTATATATTTAAAAAGGTTAGTCACTAAGTAACTTTAAATAAATTGAAGAAATTTAAAATAAGAGTTGACAAAATTAAATGATACTTGTATTATTCTAGTTAATTCATTTTGCAACGATAGTTGTCGTTTGAAAGATAAAGTAGCGTATATGATTTGTAGCAAGTAGAAAGCTAATGGCAGATGAAAATTAGCACAACATATATTGTGAATTGGGCTTTTAAACGTGAGGATAATATAATAGCATTTAAAGTGAGCAATGAAATTGTTAACTAAGGTGGCACCACGGTAACGCGTCCTTACAGCATGCGTTAGTGTGGTGTTTTTTTATAAAAAACAAAATGTAGTAAGTTGTGAATGGTAGCAAGCAGAAAGTTAGTGGTAGATGAAAACTAACACCTACACATACTGAAATTGGGTTTTGTTGGATTAAAATTGCATAATTAAATGAGTGAGTAGATGAGACTGATAATGTCTACTAATTTAGGTGGTACCGCGCATCAGCGTCCTTAATTAATATTTAAGGATGCTGATTTTTTTATGAGGAGGAATAAAAATGAAAGTACAATATCAAAGGATAAATGCTGAAGTAACACCAGAAGCATTGGCAAGATTGAAAAAACGAAAAATAGTATTAGAAAGTACAGAACAATCTAAAGTAAAAGGACGCTATTCAATTGTAATATTTGATGTGTACGGCGCCGTGACTTTAGATAATGAAAATATGGTCATTCAATACAATGATAGACAAAATGAAATAGAAAACGAAGCACCATATGAAAAGTTGAAAGCTTTTATAGATCAATATAAAGCAGAAATAGAAGATAAGGATTTAGCACAATTACCGTTTGTATCAGGATTTGTTGGATCGTGTAGTTTTGACTTGGTAAGACATGAATTTCCTGTATTAAAGCAAATCGATTTAGCTGACCATAAACAACACGATGCTAAATTTTACATGGTAGAGGATGTATATGTATTTGATCATTACAAAGAGCATCTATATGTTATATCCACAAACTTGTTTTCAAATGAAAGTGAAGAACAATTAGCACGCCGTGTCAAACGTCATGTTGATGAGTTACAAGACGTAAATATATATCCTGCACCTATAAAAAATGACACAAAAGCAAAAGCAATTGAGTCAAATATTGCTCCTGATCAATTTAAAAAAACTGTTAGCGAAATGAAATCGCTGATACAACAAGGAGATATGTTTCAAGTTGTACCTTCAATTATATATAAGTACAAACATGATTTTGGAATGAATTTACAACAATTATCTTATCAGCTTTATCAAAATTTAAAGAGACAAAACCCAAGTCCTTATATGTATTATTTGAATTTTGATGAACCGATTATTGTAGGTAGTTCGCCTGAAAGTTTTGTCAAAGTGAAAGGACAAAATGTAGTAACAAACCCCATAGCTGGAACAATAAAACGGGGCACGACTGACAAAGAAGATCTTGAAAATGAAAAACAGTTAATCAACGATGAAAAAGAGATAAGCGAACATAGCATGCTTGTTGATTTAGGTAGAAATGATATTCATAGAGTAAGTGAAATTGCTAGTTCTAAAATTGAAAAATTAATGTCAATAGAACGCTATGAACATGTGATGCATATTGTGAGTGAGGTAACAGGAAAGCTGAAATCAAATTATTCACCGATGACTGTAATCGCAAGTTTATTACCAACGGGTACTGTGTCTGGCGCACCTAAATTAAGAGCGATACAAAGAATATATGAAGCACAACCTCAAAAAAGAGGTGTATACAGTGGTGGTATAGGATATATCAACTGTAATCATGACCTAGATTTTGCCTTAGCGATTCGTACAATGATGATTGATGAAACGTATATCAATGTAGAAGCAGGATGTGGTGTCGTCTATGATTCAATACCTGAAAAAGAATTAGAAGAAACAAAATTAAAAGCCAAAAGTTTATTGGAGGTTACACCATGATATTAGTAGTGGATAATTACGATTCTTTTACGTATAACTTAGTCGATATTGTAGGAAAGACTTCTGATGTAATTATTAAATATCCAGACGATGCAGATATATTTGATTTAGAAATAGATGGTTTGGTTATATCACCTGGCCCTGGACATCCGCTAGATACTAACCATTTAGTCAATATTATTGAACATTATAAATATAAACCGATATTAGGTGTATGTCTGGGATCACAAGCATTGACATGTTACCACGGCGGAGATGTTATCCAAAGTAAAAAAATATGTCACGGAAAAAAAGATACAATGCAGATTGTAAGTGAGTCTAAACTATACCGGAATATTACAGAATATTCTGAAATAATGAGGTACCACTCATTGATTAGTGACCCAAAAACGTTACCAGATACACTAAAAATAACTGCTCAAACAAAAGATAGTATTCAATCATTTGAACATATTAATTATTTACATTTTGGTATTCAATACCACCCAGAATCTTTTGCGACAGAATATGGGGAAGCAATCATAAGTAACTTTTTAAATATAGTAGAGGAGGCCAATTATATTGAGTCTACAAAATCATATAAAACAGTATAAACCCCTTAATCAAGCACAAATGAATGAATTTATAGAATTATTGATCACGAATCAATTAGAAATCGATACTAAAAGAGAACTGTTAGAAGCCTTTTCAGAGAGAGAACCTAGTCAAGCAGAATTAACATATATGTCGAAAAGTTTAATAGGGTCTATGTATCCTGAACAACCAACCTATCCTAATAGTATGTGCGTTTGTGGGACTGGTGGAGATAAATCTAATAGCTTTAATATTTCAACAACAGTATCTTTTGTATTGGCTAGTGCAGGTGTACCAGTGATTAAACATGGTAATAGAAGTGTTACGTCAGCTTCAGGGAGTACCGATTTATTAAATGCAATGTGTATTCCAACGCGAAATGTTGAGGAAACAGCAACGCATTTAAAAGCACAAGGGCTTGTTTTTTTAAATGCGACTGAAACATATCCAATTATGAAACATATCCAACCGTTAAGGAAAGCCATTAGTAATCCAACTATTTTTAACGTTACTGGACCACTCATTAATCCGTTCAAATTAGATTATCAAGTGATGGGTGTCTATGAACCTTCACAGTTAAATAAAATTGCTCAAACATTAGCTGATTTAGGTAGAAAGAGAGCAATCGTCTTACATGGAGCCAATGGTATGGATGAAGCTACATTATCCGGGGAAAACACACTATATGAAGTAACGAAAGATAAATATATTAAATCTTATACTATTAATGCGACAGATGTAGGATTAGATTATGCCCCAAATTCAGATTTAATAGGAGGAACTCCCCAGGAAAATTTAGAAATCACAAAACAAATATTAAATGGTAAAGATCAAAGCGCGAAAAGAGATGTGGTGCTATTGAACGCAGGCATTGCCTTATATGTTTCTGAAAAAGCTGCCACCATTCAAGAAGGTGTTCATAAAGCAAAGATGCTGATTAAAAATGGAGATGCGCTTAAACAATACAACAAAATGGGAGGCAAAACGTATGACTATATTGGATGAAATCGTAGCTTATAAAAAGGAATTGTTACAAAGCGGTTATTATACAAAAAAATTATCTGACCTTAAGGAAATAGACATCACGCATAAACAAACGTTTGAATCACAGTTATCACAAGCTGATCAATTATCAGTAATTGCTGAGATAAAATCAAAAAGTCCGACATTATCTGAACTTCCAGGAAGAGATTTAACACAACAGGTTAGGGCGTATGAAGCATTTGGTGCTAATGCAGTTTCAATTTTAACAGACGAACATTATTTTGGCGGAAGTTACGAACGATTACAAACATTGACACAGGTCACAGATTTACCAGTATTGTGTAAAGATTTTGTAGTTGATCCTATTCAAATTGATGTTGCCAAAAAAGCTGGAGCGTCTATCATTTTACTCATTGTAAATGTATTAACCGACAAGCAGTTGAAAGAATTATATGATTACGCGACTTCAAAAAATTTAGAAGTTTTAGTAGAAGTTCATGATAAAGAAGAGTTGGCACGTGCTTACAAGTTGAATCCCAAAATTATTGGTGTAAACAATAGAGATTTAAAACGATTTGTAACAGATGTTTTGCATACCAATGAAATTTTAGAAAATAAAAAAGCAGGTTATTATTATATTTCTGAGAGTGGCATACGTAATCAACAAGATGTGTTAAACATTGTAAACGCAGGTATTGATGGTTTGCTTATTGGTGAATCTTTAATGAAATGTGATGATTTAAGTCAGTTTTTACCAAGTCTTAAGTTAGATAAGGTGAAAGGATGAAATTGAAATTTTGTGGTTTTAAAACATTTGAAGATGTAAATAAGGCAAAAGATTTAAATATTGATGCAATAGGTTTTATTCATTATCCCAATAGTAAACGTTATGTGGAAATTGATAAGATACAGGCATTTGCAAATTTAATACCAAAAGATAAAGACAAAGTAGTAATTGTAGTAAATCCAGATCATCAAACAATCAGTCATCTCATAGATAATACAAATATTACTACCATTCAATTACATGGAACAGAAAATTTAGAAACTATCCATTTTATACGTCAGAAAAAAAGAAATATAAAAATTATTAAAGCCTTGCCTGCAAAAAATGCAAATACATTAGCAAAAGACATACAATATTATAAAGATTTTGTTGATCAATTTATAATTGATACACCTTCAATTGCTTACGGTGGTACTGGCCAATCCTATGATTGGGAAATCTTAAAAGATATAAAAAATGTAGATTTTTTAATAGCTGGCGGAATGAATTATAAAAATATTCAAAGTATAAGTAAACTTAATTTAAATCACAATGGTTATGATATTGCAAGTGGTATCGAAACAAATGGTATAAAAGATAGCAATAAAATGCAAGCAATCATAGAACTTGTAAAAGGAGTTAATTAAATATGGTTAAAAACATACAGACAGAAGCAGATGAATTTGGATTTTTTGGTGATTTTGGTGGTCAATATGTCCCTGAAACGTTAATGCCAGCAATTCAAGAACTTAAACAAGCTTATGGAGAAGCTAAAATAGATCCTGAGTTTCAGAATGAACTGAATAATTATTTAAAAGATTATGTAGGAAGAGAGACACCGTTAACATATGCAGCATCATATACAAAAGCGCTAGGTGGCGCAAAAATATATTTAAAAAGAGAAGATTTAAATCATACCGGTGCTCACAAAATTAATAACGCCTTGGGTCAAGCACTTTTAGCTAAAAGAATGGGCAAAAATAAATTAGTTGCAGAAACAGGTGCAGGACAGCATGGTGTTGCTAGTGCGACAGCAGCGGCATTGTTTGATATGGAGCTCGTAGTGTTTATGGGTGAAGAAGATATCAAAAGACAAGAATTAAATGTATTTAGAATGGAATTACTTGGTGCAAAAGTTGAACCTGTAACGGAAGGTCAGGGTACGTTATCTGATGCAGTTAATAAGGCGCTACAATACTGGGTAAGTCATGTAGACGATACACATTATTTATTAGGGTCTGCTTTAGGTCCAGATCCATTTCCAACTATAGTGAGGGATTTCCAAAAAGTTATAGGTAATGAAATCAAAGATCAAATCAAAGTTAAGGAAGGACGTTTACCAGATGCGATGGTTGCATGCGTAGGTGGAGGTTCAAATGCAATTGGTACGTTTTACCCATTTATTCAAGATGATGTGGCGCTATATGGTGTTGAAGCAGCAGGTGAGGGCATTGACAGTGACAAACATGCACTCGCAATAAATAAGGGAAAAGAAGGTATTTTACATGGTACGAAAATGTATTTAATACAAGATGAAAATGGACAGATAGAATTAGCACATTCCATTTCAGCTGGGTTAGATTATCCGGGTGTAGGACCGGAACATTCATATTATCATGATATTGGTAGAGTTAAATATGCAACTGCTAGCGATAAACAAGCTATGGATGCCTTAGTGAAATTCACTCAGGCAGAAGGTATTATACCTGCGATAGAAAGTGCACACGCACTAAGTTTTGTAGAAGCGTTAGCACCATCTATGGATAAAGATCAAATCATTGTTGTTACTGTGTCAGGGCGCGGTGATAAAGATATGGAAACAATTAGAAATTACATGAGACAAGGTGGCGAAAGTAATGCATAAATTATTTATTCCCTATATCATGGGGAACAAAAATTTTATTGAAAACATGAAAATATTAGGTGAATCAGGCGCGGATATTATTGAAATAGGGGTGCCATTTTCAGATCCAGTAGCTGATGGACCAGTGATTATGGAAGCCGGTAATAAAGCCATACAACAAGGTGTGAATATCACATATATTTTTGATGAACTGACTGCACATCGTGATGCTATAAACAGTCAATACGTACTTATGACGTATATCAATATCATTAATCATTATGGAGAAGACGCTTTTTTTGACGCATGTGAGAAAGCTGGTGTATATGGCTTAATAATACCTGATTTGCCACATGAACTTGTCCAACAACTAAAAAATAGACATCCTCACCGTAAAGTTAATATTATTTCATTAGTTGCTATGACAACATCTGATGAACGCATCAATCAAATTGCTGAAAATGCAGAAGGGTTTATCTACACAGTTACAATGAATGCGACAACAGGAGAAAATGGAAAGTTCCATCCAGAGCTGAAACGAAAAATTGAAAAAATTAAAAACAAAGCGCATGTACCTGTAGTGGCAGGTTTTGGTATCCGAACTAAAGCTCATGTTAATGATATTAGCGAAGTAGCTGATGGTGTAGTCATCGGTAGTGAAATTGTTAAACGGTTTGAACAAGATCAAAATGCATCAACAATCGCATATCTAAAATCTATTAGAACAGCGTTAGATGATGTATAAATTAACGGTTGATGTGTAAAGTTTATTTTAGGTGGGTATTGTTTGAAATAGATAGTCAATATCGAAACACAGAATTGAATTCTAACTGAGTTCAAGTAGATAAAAACCTAAATAAATGAAGAGGTGACAATCGTGAATAAAAAAGTTTTATTCATTATAACAAGTAGAGCACAATATGAAGACGGTACACCAACAGGATTATGGTTAGAGGAAGCAAGTGAACCGCATCATATTTTAACGGAAGCAGGTATCGACGTAGATATCGTTTCAATTGAGGGTGGAGAAATTCCTTTAGATCCAAATTCAACTCAAAATGATGAATTAACGAAATACGCACAATTTGTAGAAAAAATTAGTGATGTGCCAAATATAGATCACATTAATGTTTCAGAATATGATGCAGTATACCTACCAGGAGGTCACGGTACAGTATTTGATTTCGCGCATAATCAAAAATTAGCGAATATATTGTCTGATTTTAAAGATGAAGGCAAATTTATCAGTTCTGTATGTCATGGTCCAAGTGCATTTGTCGGTGCAAAAGACAAAAATGGTAAATATCTTGTAGAAGGTGTTACTTTAACATCCTTTACAGATAATGAAGAGCGTACGATGGGACTAGAAAATAAAGTACCATTTTTAACGCAAACAGAATTAGAGCAACAAGGCGCTAAATTTGTTCCAAAAGATAACTTCACAGAACATGTTGAAACAGATAACCAATTCATCACTGGCCAAAATCCTCAATCTAGTGTAGCAATTGGTGAAGCACTAAAAGATGCCTTAAAATAGCTAGTCTTTAAAAACCAGGTGATTGTAGATAACCTAAACTACTAACAAGTATAAAACTTGTTAGTAGTTTTTATTTTTTCATAATTTAATTAAGATTTGTGTTTAAATAGTTATTCTTTGTTAGAATAAAAGTAATGCTATAATAAAACAACACATAAATTATAAGTAAATTGTAGCATTTAGTAATTCTAACTAGGGTATCGATTTAGTTTTATAATTGAATATTGTATAATAATTAAGATTAAAGTTTAAACTCGAAATAAAGTACTATAGACAAATAGGAGTATATAAAATGAAATTTACGAATTTAACTGCAAAAGAGTTTGGTGCATTTGTTGACCATATGCCCAACAGTCATTTTACACAAATGGTAGGCAATTATGAGTTGAAAATTGCAGAAGGTACAGAAACACATTTGGTAGGCGTGAAAAATAATGAAAATGAAGTTATAGCAGCCTGCTTATTAACTGCTGTACCGGTTATGAAAATATTCAAATATTTTTATACAAATCGTGGACCGGTGATTGATTTCGAAAATAAAGAACTTGTCCATTATTTTTTCAATGAATTAACTAAATATGTGAAAAAACATAATGCATTGTATTTAAGAGTAGATCCATACCTTGCATATCAATATCGAAATCATGATGGAGATGTATTAGAAAATGCTGGTCATGATTGGATTTTCGATAAAATGAAGCAACTTGGATATAAACATCAAGGGTTTTTAACTGGTTTTGATCCAATTATTCAAATAAGATTCCACTCTGTTTTAGATTTAAAAGATAAGACAGCAAAAGATGTCCTAAATGATATGGATAGTTTGCGTAAACGTAATACAAAAAAAGTTCAAAAAAATGGTGTGAAAGTCAGATTCTTAGGCGAAGATGAATTACCAATTTTCCGTTCGTTTATGGAAGATACTTCAGAATCGAAAGATTTTGATGATAGAGAAGACAGCTTCTATTACAATAGACTGAAGTATTATAAGAATCGTGTATTAGTGCCATTAGCTTATATGGATTTTGAAGCATACATCGATGAACTCAAGTCAGAGCGTGAAGTGTTAAGTAAAGATATTAACAAAGCGCTTAAAGATATAGAAAAACGTCCAGAAAATAAAAAAGCATATAATAAAAAAGAAAATTTAGAAAAACAACTTATTGCAAATCAACAAAAGATTGATGAAGCTAAATCATTACAAGAACAACACGGTAATGAATTACCAATTTCAGCAGCATTCTTTATCGTCAATCCATACGAAGTAGTGTATTATGCGGGAGGAACATCTAACGAGTTTAGACATTTTGCAGGAAGCTATGCAATACAATGGAAAATGATTAATTATGCAATCGATAATAATATCGATAGATATAACTTCTATGGCATTAGTGGTGATTTTTCAGAAGAAGCAGAAGATGCAGGTGTTGTGAAGTTTAAAAAAGGATTCAACGCTGATGTAGTTGAATATGTTGGTGATTTTATAAAACCAATCAATAAGCCAATGTACAAAATTTATACAATGTTAAAGGGATTAAAAGATAAAAAGTAATATGTATTATATTTAGAAAGGAACTAGCTATAATGAAATTTACAGAGTTAACTGTCAAAGAATATGACAATTTTGTACAAAATCCAGCATTAGAGAGTCATTACTTTCAAGTAAAAGAAAATATAGCTACTAGAGAAGAAGATGGTTTTCAAGTTGTTTTATTAGGCTTAAAAGATGATGATAATCAAGTTATCGCAGCTAGTCTTTTCTCTAAAATCCCAACTATGGGAAGCTATGTTTATTATTCAAACCGTGGTCCAGTCATGGATTATAAAGATTTAGGTTTAGTTGATTTCTATTTACGTGAATTAGATACTTATCTTCAAAAACAAAATTGCTTATATGTAAAAATGGATCCTTATTGGATATACCAAATTTATAATAAAGATATTAATCCAATGGCTGATCATCAAGAAAATGATGCGCTTGTTAATTTATTTAAATCTCATGGATATACGCATCATGGGTTTACAACAGAATATGATACATCAAGTCAGGTTAGATGGATGGGTGTGCTTAATTTAGATGGTAAAACACCTGCGTCATTAAAAAAACAGTTTGATAGTCAAAGAAAACGAAATATAAATAAAGCTATTAATTTCGGCGTGAGAGTAAGATTTTTAGAAAGAGAAGAATTTGATATCTTTTTATCACTTTATCGTGAAACTGAAAAACGTGCTGGTTTTGTATCCAAAACGGATGAATATTTCTATAATTTCATAGATAATTATGGGGATAAAGCTTTGATTCCTCTAGCTTATATTGATTTAGATGAATATGTTACGCATACACAAGAAAGTATTAATGAAAAAGAAGCACGTAGAGATCAAATGATGCAAAATGAGAATAAATCTGACAAGCAATTGAAAAAAATTGCTGAAATCGATAAACAAATTGAACATGATAAAAAAGAATTATTACATGCGAGTGAATTAAGACAGACAGATGGCTCAATCTTAAATCTTGCAGCAGGCGTATATTTTGCTAATGCATATGAAGTGAATTACTTCTCAGGTGGGTCATCTGAGAAATACAACCAATATATGGGGCCATATATGATGCATTGGTTTATGATTAATTATTGTTTTGATCACGGATATGGTCGTTATAATTTCTATGGCTTATCTGGTGACTTCACTGAAAATAGTGAAGACTATGGTGTTTACCGATTTAAGCGTGGTTTCGGTGTACAAATCGAAGAATTAATTGGTGATTTTTATAAACCAATCAAAAAAACAAAATATAAGTTATTCAATACGCTTAACAATATTAGGAAAAAAATTAAAAAATAAAAAATAAAAAAGAAAGCATACTGGTATATAAGCCCTAAGCCAGTATGCTTTCTTATGTTCAAAAAAGGCAGCGACATAATGTATTCGCCGAACCTCATTTTATTTTGGCAATAGATGACTGAACTGAAGCTCTGATAAACCCTAATAATTTTTCAATTCTAGTCATTTTTGCCGCGGCTGAAAATTAGATTTCTGCCCACTCCTTTTATGTGGATAATCATGCGATGTCTATTCTGGTTGTTTCCACATTTTTAGTATATAACTCACTCATAAGAAGCGCAATATTATTTTATTCTATAATTGAAATAGTAAATTCTTATAATATATTATTAATTTATTATAATTTCAAAATGTGCTTACTATACATTTACATTTTAAATGCATTTTTAAAAGAATAAATTAACGTAAGGCGTCTATGAGATAAGTTATTCCAATAATAAAGAAAACTGCGCTCATAAATACAGCGATAACAACAGCAGCGATTAATGGATTAAATAATAAAATTACACCAAATATAATTTCTATGATATTTAATAAGATAGATACCATATGAAATCGTTTGTTTGAACCTTCTGCAGGTGTAATTGTAAACATATTTAAAACTGCATTAATAATAAACCATATAGCGAATAAGTAAACAATAAATGTCGTACTTGTTACTACATTAAATAATATAAGTATGCCGATGATGATGTTGATAATACCTAAGACAATCAGCAAATTTGAACCCTTTTGCGTAGCTTGTTTCATAATGCGTCTCACAAAAATTTCAATGAAACCGGTAATAACGAATAAAATACCTATTAGCCAGGTAATAGCGAATAAATTTTCTTCAGGAAAACTAATGATAAAAACACCTATAATCAAGAAGAAAACACCAATTAATAAACTGGACCATCTAATTCCCGTTTTTTGTTGCATGTTTTTCACTCCAATCACAATAACATTTACCCGTAATGAAAGAATTCAACACTTTCATAAATCATAATAATGTTATGTTAACAAAAACGAATAACAAAGTAATCTGTTTTGTTTGATTTAATCAATATTTAGGTCCAATGTATAAGATATAGGGTTTTAAAATAAATATTCATTTTACGTTAGGGAGTGTTTGATTAATGGG
>NZ_PPRL01000058.1 GCF_002902235.1 Staphylococcus ureilyticus | reverse complement strand
CCCTTAAATTTTGAATTTTCTAAAAAGTTGAATATAAAATTGATTATAGCAAAATACGAACTATGTATACAGTAAAATAGTTTTCACATTATTTAAAATTACAATAAAACCATTACTTTTATTTTAAAGATAAGACTAACTATTTTATTGTAATTAACACTGAAAAAATGGATACCTATCGTATTTAAGAGAGATTATATCACAAAAACAACATAATATAAAGTTATCATTATTAATAACTTAAACTTATCAAAAGAGTAACACTCATTAACTTTTTCAAAAGTAGCTTGTACAGATAAAAAAATAAGCAAACGTTTCCAACATTTGCATGTTGAATCGTTTGCTTATTTTGCACGTATTAATTATTTTTTGGCACGCTAAAATTTTTAGTATGTTTACGTTGCTGTCTTCTTTTCGATTCATCTACTTTAATTTGTTTAGCTGTAATTAACAATAGTCCCATTGCAATACTTAAGCTAATCATTGATGACCCACCAAAGCTAATAAATGGTAACGGGACACCAGTTAAAGGTATCGTGCCTGAAATACCACCTAAATTGACAAATGTTTGACTACCTATATAACTCGCAACACCTACACAAACTAATTTATAAAAGTATGAGCTTGTTTTACTCGCAAGTTCAAATGCACGATATACAATAAAGAATAATAGGCAAATGACAATTAGCCCTCCAACAAGTCCAAGTTCCTCACAAATAATAGAGAAAATAAAGTCAGTATGTGGTTCCGGCAAATAACCTAATTTCATAATACTATTTCCTAAACCACGGCCTAACAATCCTCCATTACCAATTGCAATTAATGAATTAGAAATGTGGTAACCTGTGCCACCTTCATTACTAAATGGATCTGTAAGGGTACTGAATCTAGCCGTTAAATAATCTGGCACGAGCCCTATGAGTAAAAATAAGCCACCAATAAGTACAACACCTGTAAGAACAATTAAACCATATTTTAGCGATTTTTGAACGCCAATACCTGCATAAAATAAGATTGAGAAAAAAATTATTAAAATTAATAATGTTTGCCCTACATCGCGCTGTAAAAACACAAGGCCAATACAAATAGCAGATAAAATGATTGGTGAAGTCATTAATTTAGGATTTTTAAAAACTTTTGGCCTTTTCTTTTCAATCATATATGGAATATATAATATCAGAGCAATTTTCAACAGTTCTGAAGCTTGTAAATTCATAAAGCCTAAATTAATCCAACTTTTCGAACCATTAATATTACTTCCTACTAAAAGCGTTGCCATTAATAATAAGATAATCCCAAGCATCATCCATTTTTGAAACTTAATTGTTTCCAAAAACTTTACATTCATCACAAAAGCCATAATAAAAACAAGAATGATACTCATAATTACGTACATTAATTGCCTAGTGTAAAAATATGTTCCTGTCACAGGTACACCGCCTGTTAAAGAACCTTTAGTGGCTGCAACCATACTTGCACTATATACCATGACTAAGCCAATGAGACATAACAACAAATATGTAATTACTAACGGATAATCAATATATTTAGCATTCTTGCTAATATATTGAAAAAAACTCTTTATGTTATTCATTCGACATATCATCCAATTCTATTTTATATATTCTTTACATATTAATCATTTTTAATAAAAGTTTCAGTAACGTTACGTTATTCTAAAAACCGAAATTGTTTTTTAAATTAATTGTACCTTTAACAGTATATCAAAAATTGTATTCATTTTTCGAACAAATATAATTTGTTGTTCAATCATTAATATACTAATACATCTTTTGTTATCAAACAAAAAAAGTGGCTACGATACAATCAATATAATATTGACATCTTAGCCACTTCAAATATCTTATGTAGTTTTTTAACTACTTAATTTCACTTTATATCATTTTATTTAGTAAAAATAAATTTATACTTTTAAAATTACTGAATCCAATTAAACGTTTGTAAATGCCTCATGCAATTTAGACAATTCTTTTTCTAAACGAAGCATTAAATCTTTGCCCGCTTCTCTGTCTACCAAGCCTAGTTCAACAGCAAAATCAACTTCTTTTTGTAAACCAAACATTTGCGTATCAAGAACTTCTTCATACAATGGGCATTGAGGTAATGTAAGATTATCCATTTGAACTTTGATCAATTGAAGAATCCTGTCTGCATCTTTATTTAATTGGTCATATGCCGCACTGTTTAATTTTTGGCCCTTTACCATGACATACTCCCCCTATCAATTGTAACTTTATATGTAAAAGTTTATCTTACTGATACAGAAAAAGCAAGCGAATTCAGTAATATACTAAGGCTAGTTATTTATGATAATATTAGAAATAGTGATATATTTAGTTTAGTTACATATATAATTAATGAAACGAACTACACAAATCATTGTGCTATGAGCGTTCAAGCAATTAGACATTTTTATTTATATGAAGCATCTCATATGATATAAACTATTTGATTACGTCTAAATTCACAAAAATGTCAATTATTGTAACGGCTGAACTTTTTGTCGATTCGTTTTATTTAAAATTTTTATAATACATTAGGAGTGGGATTATGATTCAAATTAAGGGTGAAGTTAAATTTCCAATTACTTTAGATAGTACAACTTGGATATTTGATGATAGAAAAGTTAAATTAGAAGATTTAGAGAGTGGTGTTTTTGACGGCACTAAACCAATCAATTTCGATGACAATCGGGAATGGAATCGTGCAATTTTAGAAGGGCAAACAAATCCTCCAACACTTAATTCAGAAATTAAATATAGAAAAAGAGCAGTTTTAGAAAATTCATTTGTAATTAATATGTCACCATTTTTCAAAAATGCTGAGCCTTATGATCATGCGAAAGCAATACGTTTATTTAATGATAAAGACTCAATAGAAGTGCCAATAGATTTACTACCATATCTTTTCTTCCAATTCGCTCGTGATGGTAAAAGACTTTATGAAGATAACTTCGTAGATAGTTTTGTCTACATTCCAGTACAAGGTTATTCATATGAGTTCAAGTATGTTACTCACATCGAGGTGATTTAAATGATAAAAGTGCAATGTATTATCTGTGATACCGAAGTATTCATTGATCAAAATACATTAGAAGCTAAAAGATTAAGAAATGATCCAATGCACACATTTATGTGCGACGAATGTAAAAGTCGTCTGGATACACCAAAACAACGTAATCAAGCAACAACTTTCGACCATCGATAATCTATTTGTACAGACTTACACATGTTTTAAATCAAAAAGCAAAATATAGCTTCATCATATTAGCAATCGTTAATAGCTTTGACCATCGTCATCGACAGTTAATATTTTATAAGTCAACTGGAACCTTAATCTTAAAATACGCCCTGTGAAAGTTTTTATCAATTTGAAACTTTTACAGGGTTTGTTTTATATCACTATTGCTTATCAATTAACTTTCTTGATGTGAAACAACACTGATCCTGTATACTCAAGCAACTCATGATATACTTTGAAGTTTAATCAGTAACTACTATTCTATATTTCACGATTACTTATCATAGATATTCACTACAAAATCAAAGTATTTATCTATCATGAATAAATACAATTAAATGATTTAATTTGATGTCATGTGTATAAAAGTTATAAGTTAATATAACACCTCTGCTTTACTAAAACGCCTAATTAATTAAAAATCGAACTAATTATATTACCAAATACTGATCATTTTTACTACTTAACAAGTGAATATCATAAAAAAAGCAACATCAATCTCTATATTATTCCAATAGAAATTGACATTGCCATGTTAATCAAAAGTATTTATTGCTCCAATACTATGATGATTTACTAATTACTCTTCTTCTTGCATTAATTGTTTGATTCGTTTTGCTTCTTTTTCACGCGCTGCTTTTTCTAAAATTGTTTTTCTAATGCGAATCGTTTCAGGCGTTACCTCTACTAATTCATCATCATTGATAAATTGTAATGCTTCTTCTAAAGTTAATTTTCTTGGGCGTTTCATTGTAACTGTTTGATCTTTTGTAGCTGAACGTACGTTAGTTTGGTGTTTTTCTTTCGTAATATTTACTGTTAAGTCATTTTCACGATTGTGTTCACCGACAATCATACCTTCATATACTTCAGTACCTGGTTCCATAAAGTTCGTACCGCGATCTTCTAATCCCATAATTGCATATGAACTTGCTTGACCTTTGTCCATAGACACAAGCGCACCATTTCTTCTACCGCCTATACGGCCTTTAACACGAGGTTTGAATTCTTCAAAAGTATGGTTAATAATACCGTAGCCACGTGTCTGTGACATAAACTCAGTAGTATAACCGATTAAACCACGTGCTGGAACCATAAATATAAGACGAGTTAAACCATTATCAGTAGTCACCATATCTAGCATTTCACCTTTACGTTGACCTAATGATTCTATGACAGCACCTGTATATTCTTGTGGTACTTCACATTGTACACGTTCGAATGGTTCACATTTAACGCCATCAATTTCTCTTAAGATAACTTGTGGTTTTGAAACTTGTAATTCATAACCTTCACGTCTCATATTTTCAATTAAAATAGATAAATGTAGTTCACCACGTCCTGCAACTATCCATTTATCTGGAGATTCTGTTTGCGTTACTTTTAATGATACATCTGTTTCTAATTGTTCATCTAAACGCTCTTGAATTTGACGAGACGTTACGAAGTCACCTTCACGTCCAGCAAACGGTGAGTTATTAACTCTAAATGTCATTTCCAATGTAGGTTCATCTATTCTAAGAACCGGTAAAGGCTCTTGATGATCATTAGGTGTTACAGTTTCACCTACGTTAATGTCTTCCATACCTGAAACAGCAATTAAATCGCCTGCATAAGCTTCTTCAATTTCTTCACGTTTTAATCCGAAATAACCGAAAATTTTAGTTACTCTGAAATTCTTTACAGAGCCATCTAATTTTAATAAAGATACACTATCACCAACACGCATCGTTCCTCTAAATACACGTCCTACACCAATACGTCCAACATAATCGTTATAATCCAACAATGCTATTTGGAATTGTAACGGTTCTTCTCTATTATCAATTGGCGCTGGCACATAATCAATAATTGTTTCGTAAAGTGATTGCATGTTTTCATCTTGTTTTTCAGAATCTAAACTTGCAGTACCATTAACAGCTGATGCATAAACAACTGGGAAATCCAATTGTTCATCATTAGCTTCTAATTCAATAAATAAATCTAAAACTTCGTCTACTACACCTTCAGGTCTAGCTTCAGGTTTATCAATTTTATTTACTACTACTACAGGTTTTAAATTTTGTTCAAGTGCTTTTTTTAATACGAAACGTGTTTGTGGCATTGTACCTTCATATGCGTCTACAACTAAGATTACACCATCAACCATTTTCATAATACGTTCAACTTCGCCACCGAAATCGGCATGTCCAGGCGTATCTAAAATGTTGATTCTGTTATCTTTATAATTAATTGCCGTATTTTTAGCAAGAATTGTTATGCCTCGTTCTCTTTCTATGTCGTTAGAATCCATTGCTCTCTCATCAACATGCTCATTTTCACGGAAAATTCCTGATTGTTTTAATAATTCATCTACTAATGTTGTTTTACCATGGTCAACGTGAGCGATGATTGCGATATTACGAACATCTTCTCTTATTTTAGTCATTTTATATAATTTCCTTTCTCGAGTAAATTCCCACTTTTCTTTGCAACTTTTTTATTATATCATATAATTGGTTAAAGAAAACTATAAAGGTGTGGTTGGGATGCAACAAAAAAAATCTAAATCAATATTCTGGGTACTCGCTATCATAGCTGTTATATTTTTGCTTTTGTTTAGCTTTAGTATCGCTGCTACAAATGTTCCAGTGATGATTTTAACATTTATACTATTCATTGCAACATTTGGGTGCGGTTTCACTTTAAAAAAGAAATATCGTGAGAATAATTGGTTATAATTATAAAATAAATGAGGACAGAAAATCATTAAAAAATGTATTTTCTGTCCTTTTTTATATGTTAATTTTATTTAAAAATGCTTTAAAGTTTGTATTTAACACGCTACTAATTAAACCATCATTGACTTTCTGTATCACATCACTTACTTTAAAAGTTAAAATTTGATTAGTTATATGATTCAAAACAATCATCTTAATGTTTTAATCGTTTTTGTAATGCTTCTATCATTTCATTATTTTTTTGAAAATGAAATTCTAATAGTTCTGCATGTAATTGAGGATTTGCCATTACTATGGAACTCGGTTCATATATAGACAAAGCATTTCCCATTAAATCTGTGCCTATGCCACCTACTTCTTGCAAAATGATTAAACCACCAGCAAAATCCCAAGGTTGTAATCTAGGTGTAATGTAGCCTCCTAATTTACCCGTAGCTACATGAATAATTTCTAAGGCAGCCGAGCCATAAGCCCTCGCACTTCTAGCTTCATCCACAATTGGTTTGAACACTTCACCTAACTTTGGCTTTGTAAGCCAATTTGGATTAATACCAATTATACTTGTTTTTAAAGGACTCGATTGAATAGTAGATAACGAATTCCCATTTTCAAATGCACCATCTCCAACTTTTGCATGGTAAAGTTTATCATTTATGACATCGTATACAAATCCTGCATATGGTTTGCCATCATTAAATATGCCTATAGAAATTGCAAAATTTTCTTTTTGATGTACAAAATTCAACGTCCCATCGATTGGGTCAACAACCCATACAATACCTGATTCATCTTTAAGGTCATGTCCATGTCCCTCTTCACCAATTACTAAATGTTCTGGATAAGTCTGCTTAATATTGTCAAAAATATACTTTTCAGTCGCTTTATCAACATTCGTCACTAAATCATTGGGATTTGACTTAGTTTCTATTTCTATACCTTGTTTCATGATTTTTTTTACATTGATGCCCGCTTCTAAAATAAGGCCTTTTGCAAACTCATAAACAGTCATTGTATCCCTCTCCTTTTTCACGACTCACTTTTCATTAATATTTAATAAGATAAAGTTCTATATATTTAAAATAGTCAATTGTATGTAATATCATATTAGTTAATAATACTATGTTTTTACCCTGATTCATAGGTTTATACACGTTTCTGTGCAATGTAATATCGTTCAAAGAAAAATGCAATGGCAATGTTTATAGCGTAATATTGTGCTAAAATAAAAATAATAATTACATACTAGGAGGTTAAAATGGCTAAATATACATTTAAAGCAAACGATTTTAAAGCATTTACTGTTGATGGTTTAGATAACAGAATGGAAGCTTTGAATAAACATGTTCGACCACAATTACATGAATTAGGAGAATATTTTTCCCAATATTTAGAGGCAACAACAGGAGAAGTATTTTATCCTCACGTTGCTAAACATGCAAGACGAAGTGTAAATCCGCCTAAGGATACATGGGTTGCATTTGCAACTAACAATCGCGGTTATAAAATGTTGCCTCATTTTCAAATAGGTCTTTTTGAAAACCAATTATTTGTCATGTATGGTGTTATGCACGAAGCAAAAGATAAAGCGCAGCGTGTGAAGGTTTTTGAAGAACAATTTCAAACCCTTAAAAACTTACCATCCGATTATAGTTTAAGCTTGGACCACATGTCTCAAGAAAAAACTTACATCGCAAACATGTCAGACGATGATATACAGAGTGCAATTGATCGTGTTAAAAAAGTGAAAAAAGGTGAATTATTTGTTGCACGCACACTTGCCCCAAATGCGAATGAATTAAAAACAGATAAAGCTTTCTTAAACTTTTTAGAAGAGACTTTCGCACAGTTATTAAAATTTTATAAATAATGTTTAACTCCGATTCTATAAAGCAACCAAGGTATAAATAGCTTAGACCTTATAAAAAGAGTGGGACAGAAATTTATTTTTATTAAAAAAATTCGTCGTCCCACTCCAGTTATGTTGATTAGAATTAAAAAAGAATAATATGAAAGAGTTTAGGTCATCGTTGAGTCGACCTAGACTCTTTTTTTATGTTAATAAATGTACTTTAACGTATTTCGTTAACTAACTTTAAATTAACGGACGAAGCAAAAAAATATATTTATTTAATTTCTATGTCTGTATTCTTATTAAATCCAAAAATTATACTCATAACTAAACTGCTAACATAGACAATACTTTGTTAGCAGTTAGCGTATATTTTCAATTTTTTATAAATCTTTTAATGGTACGAATCGTTCACATAATTTAATAAATATATGGATCCTCATCTTTTTTCTTTTTTAATTCTTGCTCTGGATTCATGTCACTTTTTTGTCGTGGATAATTATTCTTGCCATTTTCACTATTGCCATTTGACTTCATTTGATATTGTGATTGAATTTTGTCTTTTTTTACTAACAGCATAATACCAGCAATTATCCAAAGTATTAATGCGATAAAATTACCAGTAAAAATACTAATTAAAGCCGCTGCAATTAAAAGACACCCAGCTAAAATTCTGTTTCCTTTAATTGTAAAAACACCACAGAATCCTAGAATCGTCGCGAATAATAAAAATCCACCTTGCATTAATATCGACGCTTTAAGTGCATCTGCTGATATAGACATACCTTGCTGTTCATATATTTGATTTAATGCTTCCTTGGATTCGGGAAAATTCAATAAAATTAACCCCAAAATCATGAGTATTAAAAATAATAAACTAAGACCGTTTGCAATCCAAGCAAGGATTTTTTCTGCTTTCCGATTCATCATTTTTTCCTCCTATTCTTTCATTATCACTATCATAGCAAATTTAACAATATTACAAAATTACAAAGTATTATTTTCTATATTTCAAAATATTAATTTACTAATAAAAAATTAAAAGCAGTAAAATTTTAACCTCATAATTTTTCTTTGTTAGGTTGACCTAATAATTTTTTTGGAGTAATCTATAAAAAGTTAGTTAGAAGTATAGGAGGTATCACTATTGACTAATAATATAAAAATGCATAATAAAAGTTTAGAAGAAATCAACAATACGGTTTCTATTAATACCAATGGTAAATTTAGTCAAAAGTTATTATCTTATTTAGGTCCAGGATTATTAGTAGCAGTTGGTTACATGGATCCAGGTAACTGGATTACTTCAATGCAAGGTGGTGCACAATTTGGATACATTTTGCTATTCGTCATTTTACTCTCTAGCTTATCAGCAATGTTACTACAAAGTATGACGGTAAGATTAGGAATAGCTACAGGTATGGATTTAGCACAAGCTACAAAATATTACTTAAATAAACCATTATCTTTTGTGTTTTGGATTATTGCTGAATTAGCAATTATTGCAACCGATATCGCAGAAGTAATCGGAAGTGCGATAGCATTAGATTTATTGTTTGGCATTCCATTACTTGTTGGTGCGCTTATCACCGTATTAGATGTATTTTTATTACTCTTTATTATGCGATTTGGTTTCCGAAAGATAGAAGCAATCGTAGGTACGTTAATTTTCACTGTACTTGTGATCTTTATATTTGAAGTGTTTATCGCTTCACCACATGTCAATGAGGTTTTAAGTGGTTTCGTACCAAGCAAAGAAATCATAACGAATAATAGCGCGTTGTTTATTGCACTTGGGATTATTGGTGCTACTATTATGCCACACAACTTATACCTACACTCTTCTATTGTGCAGTCAAGAATGTATGATAGAAATAGTCTAAAATCAAAAGCACATGCAATCAAATATGCTACAATGGATTCTAATATTCAACTTTCGATTGCATTTATTATTAATTGCTTATTACTTGTTTTAGGTGCAGCCTTATTTTATGGTGTTAATACTGATCAATTAGGTGGTTTCTACGATCTATATCATGCTTTACAAAACCAGCCTATATTAGGAGCTTCTATGGGGGCAATTATGAGTACCTTATTTGCAATTGCTTTATTAGCTTCAGGCCAAAATTCTACAATTACTGGAACGATGGCTGGACAAATTGTAATGGAAGGTTTTTTACACCTCAAAATTCCAAATTGGTTACGTAGACTGGTTACACGTCTACTTGCAATTTTACCAATTATATTCTGTATCATTATTTTTAAAAGTGATGAAGCTAAAATTGAACAATTACTAGTATTTTCACAAGTATTTTTAAGTTTAGCTTTACCATTCTCATTAATACCTTTACAATTGGCGACAAACAATCGTTATTTAATGGGACAATTTAAAAACAGAACTTGGGTTAATACGATATCGTGGTTATTAATCATTATTTTAAGCTTATTAAATGTATATTTAATATTAGAAACATTTAAAGAACTTATGTAAACATATTACTTAAATATATACAGACTAATAAAACAGCAATTTCTTTATTGAAGTTGCTGTTTTGTTTATTTTTAAATCTAATACCTTTGTTTAATGACGATTTCTGTATGTTTACATTATTATAGTGATTTTGTGAACGGTCAAAATTGTCAAATATTCATATAAAAAAAAGAGCAAATCCATTTTGGATTTGCTCTTTTTTGAGCATAGCATAATAAAATACATACTTTATTTTTCTTTATCTGTATCTGCTGCTTCGCTTTGCATATTCTTACTTGATTGGTTTTGTTCTTCATCACTCTCTAATGACTCTGCAGATTGACTTGTGATTTTCTTTCGTTCTTCAAAATTCATTCTTCGTTGATTAACTGCACTGGGTTGTTGCTTACGTCTTTCTTTTTCACGCTGTTTACGTGCTTTCTTTTCTTGCTTGATCCGAGCTTTTTCTTCTGCTTTTTCTTGTTTCAATCTGGCAGCTTCCTCAGCCTTTTCTTGCTTGATTCGCTGTTGTTTTTCATATGCTTCTTGTTGAAGTTGTTGTTCTTTTTCAAATGCTTCTTGTCTACGTCTAGCTTCTTCTTCAGAGGCTTGGCTATCAAAGTTTTGATCTGCTTGGTCGTTTTGAAGATTTTCATCATTATCATTTGACTGCTGTTTTGATTTATAATTGTATTTTGCTTGTCGAGATAGTACTTGAGGTTCTTCCTCTTTTGAATTGATATCCGAATTTACTTTATTAGCAACTTCGGAAC
This sequence comes from Staphylococcus ureilyticus, assembly GCF_002902235.1. Taxonomy (GTDB): domain Bacteria; phylum Bacillota; class Bacilli; order Staphylococcales; family Staphylococcaceae; genus Staphylococcus; species Staphylococcus ureilyticus. The sequence continues at coordinate 19,150 of NZ_PPRL01000058.1, read as the reverse complement.
TATACCCACCTCTTCTTAATTGTTGTTCTTGATTTGATGGTTGTTCTACGTCAGAAGTATCTTGTTGTGCTTTGTATTGTGGGTTTGGTTCTGGTCTTGGTTCTGTCCTTGGTTCAGGGTTTGGTTCTGCTTTTCTTTCTTGTCCATAGTCATTATAACCACCTTGATAACCACCAGAATAATATGCTGGTATCATTTCTACTTTATCTTTGCGTGCAAACATCATAATTGCCACTATTAAAAATAGAATCGGTATAATGAGTGGTACAAATAACAGAACTAAAGGTAAAGTTACGATTGTAGCTATTAAAAATAAAAAACCAGATAATATTCTAATATTCATTGATATTAAAGCTAAAAATGATATTAATAAACAAACAATAAAATATACGATAACTGCCCATATACCATTTTGTAACCAAATAACGAATTGAATCGTATTTAATCCATTATTCGCCAGTATTTGCTGAATAAAATCATTACCATTTAACGACGTTTCTAAATTTTGAATAGAACTTTCACTACTAAAAGAAACTAGTGCAATAAACATTGTGATGATTGTTAATAATAGTAAGAATATCCAGCTCAACCAACCCAATACCTTTTCTGCTAGTCGACTCACTGGACGCCTAACTTGAGTATATTGTTCTCCTGACATTTCTATACAACTCCTTATACTACTTATCAAACTATTATATCGAATAAACGATAAAATAACTACTATACTACGCTTTAATTTAACGACATTTTAAAATTTAAAAAGCGTTCATTATATTCACTTAATGTATCCTTACCTAAATCTTTATAGACTTCTAATCTTGCTTGTGTACGTTTTGAAGGATAAAATCGTTCATCGTCTTTGATATTTTTTGGTAATTGTGCTCTTGCAGTCTTATTAGGTGTTGCATAAGCTACCCATTCCGTATTTTGTTTACTATTCTGTGCATCTAACATAAAGTTGATAAACTTGTGTGCACCTGCTTTATTTTGAGCAGTCTTGGGAATAACCATGTTATCAAACCACAAGTTTGACCCTTCTTTGGGTACCACGTAATCAAAGTCGCTATTATTTTGCACAATTGGCGCTGCTATACCGCTCCACACAACCGCGATATTTGCTTCATGTTGTTCAAGCATCATAGTTATTTCATCACCAACGACACCTTTAATATTAGGACTTATTTGTTTCAAATCATGTTCAACTTCTGCTAAGTGTTGTGTTTTTTTATCATTTAAACTGTAGCCTAATTTGTTTAAACCTAAACCTATAACTTCTCTTGCACCATCCACTAATAAAATATCATTTTCATATTTTGGGTTATATAAACTTTCCCACGAATTAAAGTTATCTTTTGGATACACATTTTTATTATATAAAATACCAACTGTACCAAAAAAGTATGGTACTGAATAACGATTATCTCTATCAAATGACATGTTCATATAATCTTTATCTAAATTTTTTATATTTGGTATTTTCTCATGATTTAAAGGCAATAACAAACCTTCTTTTTTCATTTTTTCTATCGTATATTCACTTGGAAAAGCAACATCATAATTTGTTCCACCATTGCGTATTTTGGCTTCCATAGCCTCATTAGAATCAAACGTCTCGTACACAACTTCAATACCAGTTTCCTTTTGGAATTTTTTTACTAAACTTGGATCAATATATTCTCCCCAATTATACACATATATTTTTTCACCTGAAGCAGAGTGCTCTTTTTCAGTGAGTTTTTGACTTATCCATAGACATAGTAATCCAACAAAAATTGAGAGCAAGATTAATTGTAAAAATCGTTTCATTGTTGAGTCACCTGCTTCAATGCTTTATTTCGTTTGATAATTTTTTGTATCAAATAATATCCAAGAATACCTATGATTATTGTTATAAAAAGTATAGTCGATATTGCATTAATTTCCATACTTATACCTTTTCTAGCCATAGCATAAACTTCTACTGATAATACACTAAATCCGTTTCCCGTAACGAAAAAACTAACTGTAAAATCATCTAATGAATAAGTTAATGCCATAAAAAAACCGCCAAGAATTGCTGGGAATAAATGTGGTAACATCACTTTGTTTAACATTTGTAGCTCAGTGGCACCTAAATCTCTAGCAGCATCTAACGTATGTGCATTCATTTCATATAATTTAGGCAACACAATTATCACTACAATTGGAATGCAAAATGCAATATGTGAAATGAGCACAGTGATAAAACCAAGACCTAACCCTGTAAAATGGCCGATTGCCGTAAACATAATCAAAAATGATGCACCAATAACAACATCGGAAGAAACCATTAGCACATTATTTAAAGTTAGTAATGAAATTTTTAATTTCTTATTCCTTAAATGATATAAAGCAATGGCTCCCATTGTTCCGATGACCGTTGCAATTGCAGCAGCTAATAATGCCACTGCAATCGTATTAAAAATAACCGATAACAATCTGTCATTGTTAAATAAAGATAGATAGTGCGCTAATGTAAAATGCTCAAAATGAATCATATTACCTGCTGAATTAAATGAATAAAACATTAAAAACAGTATAGGGATGTACAATACTGCAATTAATATACCGATATATAGTTTGCCATACCATTTCATATGATTCACCCTTTTCCATTTGTAGATTTATTATTTGTGATGATTAAGACAAATGCCATAAAGAGAATGAGAAATAATGCAATTGTAGAACCCATTCCATAATTTTGAATTACAAGAAATTGTTCCTCTATCGCCGTTCCAATATTAATCACTTTATTTCCAGCAATTAACCTTGTAATCATAAACAAAGAAAGTGCAGGAATAAATGTAACTTGCACTCCAGTTAATACGCCTCGTTTAGTTAAAGGCATGATTACTTTCTTAAAAGTGGCTAAACGACTAGCACCTAAATCACTTGAAGCTTGTAATAAATTATTTGGTATGTCTTTCATATTATTAAAAATTGGTAAAATCATAAATGGAATATAAATATAACTTGCTACAATTATAAACGCTGGTCCTGTAAATAACAGTTCCGTTCTAGGTAAGTGTAAACTATATAATATTCGGTTGATAATACCATCATGACTGAACAATCCGATAAATGCATAGGTCTTTAGAAGTAAATTAATCCAAGTAGGTATAATTAATATCAATAACCATACATTCTGATGTTTTGATGTACGAATAAAATACGCCGCTGGATAACTAATAAGTAATGTAGTCAGCGTAATAAGTACAGCGTACAATACAGAGTCCCATAACATCAAAAAATATTTGGTTGTCATCATTTGTTTATAATTTTCTAAACTAAAATCACCATGGATATCAATCATAGAAAAATAAATTAACAAAATAACTGGCACAACAATAAATAAAATCATCCACAAAATATATGGTATAAATAAAAATCCATTTATTTTACGCATTATCATTTACCTCATAACTATTAATACGTTTATCAAATTCTGCTTCAGTTTCACCCGGTACCATAATATGAATCGCTTCTGGTTCAAAATATAAACCTACTTTACTGCCTACTTCAGTTTTCTTTGTTGAATGCACCATCCACTCATAACCTTTTCTATCTACACAATTGATTTCGTAGTGCACACCTCTAAATAACATGGATTCAACAGTCACTTCAAATAACCCGTCCCCAGGAGATACTAATGCAATGTCTTCTGGTCTGATAACGACTTCAACTTGTTGTTGACTAGGAATTCCCATATCAACACACTTAAATGATTGATCGTAAATATTAACGACATAATCTTTGACCATCGTACCTTGCAAAATATTAGATTCCCCAATAAAATCAGCAACAAATCGATTTACTGGTTCATCATAAATATCAATCGGCGTACCAAATTGTTGTATTTTTCCATCTTTCATTACAAATATATAGTCACTTAGTGCCAATGCTTCTTCTTGATCATGTGTTACAAATATAAATGTAATGCCTAATCTAGATTGAATTTCTCTTAATTCATATTGCATTTCAGTTCTTAGTTTTAAATCTAGTGCTGATAATGATTCATCTAGAAGTAAAATCTCAGGTTCATTTACAATAGCACGCGCAATCGCAATTCTTTGCTTTTGTCCGCCACTCATGCCTTCTATCATTCTGTTTTCAAAGCCAGTTAATTTCACTAATTTTAAAGCTTCTTGTACCTTAGTTTTAATGACTTCCTTGTTTAATTTTTTTATTTTTAATCCAAATGCGATGTTATCAAATACAGTCAAATGCGGAAAGAGTGCATAATCTTGAAAAACTGTATTTACTTTTCTCTTATTAGCAGGAACTTGATTAATTGATTTTCCTTGATAAATGATTTGGCCATGATCAACTTGTTCAAAGCCTGCAATCAATTTGAGAATTGTAGTTTTGCCACAACCAGATGGACCTAATAGTGTATAAAAATGTCCAGATTCAATATTTAAATCTATGTTATCTAATATTTGAGTTCCATCGTAAGCTTTGCTTACCGATTCAAATGTCAATAAAGGGTTCATGTATTGTCCTCCTATAAATATGATGCTGTTGCAACAACCATCACTTTCACATCTTGTGACGTAAGGTTCTTTAACCTATGTATTTGGTTTGCTTTAAAATATAACGCGTCCCCTTCTTCAGCGTGATAATAATCACTCCCTAATAAAAGCGAAACCTCACCTTGTAAACAATATATGAATGTGTCGGAATCTGAAGGATCAAAACTTTTATAAGATGCATTAGGTCTTAAAGTAAGTATTAAAGGTTCCATTTCGAAATTATTTGATTGTGTGATTGGCCAATTCAATAAATATCCTCTATCAGATTCATCATAGTGAATTTGCTCATTTTTCTTATATAACACCTTAGTATTTGCTGAATCATTAAAAAATTCACGAGGGGTCGTACCTAACACTTCTAAAATATTAAAAAAAGTTTCCATACTTGGTGAAGCGTGTTCACTTTCTATTTGCGAGACATATCCTTTAGATAAATCTGTACGTTCTGCTAACTCACTTTGAGTAAGTTGTTTAATATTTCTTAGATTTTTTAATTTTTTCCCTATCTTCATTTTGTCACCTTATTTTATAACTTCTACTTTTACACATTTAAAGCTTAATTGTTAATCACAACGTTAGCATGCTCTACACAAAAAACCATATTTTGTTTACTTTTATCAAACATTATGTTTAGTGCTTAATAAAAGTATCAAAATATGGCTAATATGACAATAGTTAAATTTATTCTGAGCTAAAATATTTTTGGTTAGAAGCCTCTTTGACTGATTTTACAGCTTTGTAGCTATTATAGCCACTTTGCTTCTCAAATTCTTTAAATATTTGCTTTTCTTGAGCTTTACCTGGAACTACTTTTTTAAATTGACTGTAGCGTTCTAACAAAAGCTTGCCCTCAACTTTTGATTCGTAGTATTGCTCAATGGCATTAAAAAAAGCTACCACTTGCATCATTTCTTCATTTGTCCATTCAAGATCAATAGGATATGAATATTCCATATCATTACACTCCCTTTTGTTAACAAGTAGTTATCAAAATTTTAAAAAAATAAAAAAAGAGCGGGACAGAAACCAATATATTAAATTGATTTCTTATTCCCGCCCTTTATATTTGTTATATCCTTTAAATGTTTGAACATTGACTTGAAAGTGCGAGAACAGTGTTCCTGTTCATACTTCCTAATCACTTAAGTTAAAACGTTTAAAGCATAACAATTTGTGCTTATAAATTATTACATTGTATGAATTGGTAAACCTAAAGCTTTTTCAGCAGCTTCCATAGACATTTCACCTAAAGTTGGGTGAGCATGTACAGTTAATGCTAAATCTTCAGCATTCATACCAGATTCAATTGCTAAACCTAATTCAGAGATAATATCAGAAGCACCAGTACCAACTACTTGCGCACCAACAAGTGTATTATCTTCTTTAAGTGTTAACAATTTAACAAATCCAGTTGTGTCATCTAATGATAAGGCACGACCGTTAGCTGCATAAGGGAATTTAGAAGCTGTAACTTCTAATCCTTCTTCTTTTGCTTGGGCTTCAGTGTAACCTACTTGCGCTAATTCTGGTTCAGTGAAACATACAGCAGGCATACCAATGTAATCCACTTCTGATGCTTCTCCAGAAATAACCTCAGCAGCTACTTTCGCTTCATAGCTCGCTTTATGAGCTAATGGTAGCCCAGGAACGATATCACCAATTGCGAAAATGTTGTCGATAGAAGTACGGCTTTGTTTGTCTACTTCTAATAATCCACGATCTGCGAATTTAAGACCTAATTCTTCTAAGCCTAATTCATCAGTGTTTGGACGACGACCTACAGTAACTAATACATAATCAGCATCAATCGTTTGTTCTTCACCTTTAACTTCGTAAGTTACTTTAACACCATTGTCTGTTTCTTCAGCAGATTTAGCCATTGCTTCAGTAACAATTTCAACGCCTTTTTCTTTCATACCTTTTTTAACAGGTTGTGTCATTTGTTTTTCGAAGCCACCTAAGATATCTTTAGCACCTTCTAAAATAGTAACTTCTGAACCAAAGTTAGCAAAAGCAGTACCTAGTTCTGAACCGATATAACCGCCACCAACTACTACTAATTTACCAGGAACTTCTTGTAAATTTAAAGCACCAGTTGAATCAATAACGCGATTGCCAAATTCGAAATTAGGAATTTCAATTGGTCTTGAACCAGTTGCAATAATTGCATGTTTAAAGTTATAAGTTTGAGCGCTCTTCTCATCCATAACACGTAAACTGTTGTTATCTACGAAATAAGCTTCACCTTTAACAATCTCTACTTTATTACCTTTTAATAATCCTTCAACGCCACCTGTTAATTTCTTAACGACTGACTGTTTGAATTCTTGAACTTTGTCAAATTTAAGTGAAACACTTTCAGCAATAACACCTAAATTTTCAGAGTTTTTAGTTTCATCATAACGGTGAGATGCGTGTAATAATGCTTTTGATGGAATACATCCAACGTTAAGACATACACCGCCTAATTCGCCTTTTTCAACGATTGTTACTTTTTGACCTAATTGTGCTGCACGAATTGCTGCAACATATCCTCCAGGTCCTGCTCCGATTACAATAGTATCTGTTTCAATTGGGAAATCTCCAACTACCATGTTTTACCCCTCCATTAATAATAATTCTGGATTATTTAATAAACGCTTGATATGGTTCATTGCATTTTGTCCAGTAGCACCATCGATTTGTCTATGGTCAAAGCTTAATGATAATGATAATACTGGCGCAGCTACAATTTCACCATCTTTAACGATAGGTTTTTGGGCAATACGACCAATACCTAAGATAGCTACTTCTGGATGATTTATCACTGGTGTAAACCATTGTCCACCTGCTGATCCAATATTACTAATAGTACAAGTAGCACCTTTCATTTCATCTGAAGTTAATTTACCATCGCGTGCTTTTACAGCTAATTCATTAATTTCATCTGAAATTTGGAACATAGATTTACGATCAGCATGTTTTACAACAGGGACTAATAAACCTCTGTCTGTATCTGCTGCGATACCAATATTCCAATAATGTTTGTGTACAATTTCGCCAGCTTCTTCATTAAATTCTGTGTTAAGCGCTGGATATTTTTTAAGCGCAGAAACGAGTGCTTTCACAACGTAAGGTAAGAATGTTAATTTAGTACCTTGCTCAGCTGCTACTTCTTTGAATTTTTTACGGTGATCCCATAATTCTTGAACATCGATTTCATCCATTAAAGTAACGTGAGGTGCAGTGTGTTTAGAATTCACCATTGCTTTTGCAATTGCTTTACGCATAGCAGGAATTTTTTCTGTTGTTTCTGGGAATTCTCCTTCACTAGAAACTGGCGCTGATTGTGCTGCGCTCGCAGAAGTTTCTTCTGCAGTTTCAGGTGCGCTCTCAGTTGAAGCTGCACTTGCATCTCCATTTAAGTATGCATCAATGTCTTCTTTCGTTGTACGTCCATTTTTACCTGAAGCTACAACAGCTTTAATATTCACACCATTTTCACGTGCATATTTACGTACTGAAGGCATTGCTTTAACACGTTTGTTTTCATCTACATCTGCATCAGCTGATGATTGTGTCGCAGCTGCTTCAGAACTTTCTTCTTTAGCAGGTTCTGCTTCTGTTTCTTCTGCAGATTCACTGCTATCGCTACCTTTAAATTCCATATCTTCTGCATCAGGTGCGTCAATTTTAACAATTGTATCGCCGACAACAGCTACTGTACCCTCATCTACAAGTACTTCCTCTACTGTACCTGACACAGGTGATGGGATTTCTACTACAGATTTGTCATTCTGTACTTCAGCTAAAACATCATCTTCTTCGATATTATCTCCAGCTTTAACAAACCATTTTACAATTTCACCTTCGTGGATACCTTCACCAATATCGGGTAATTTAAATTCAAATGCCACGTTATTATCCTCCTAAAAATTCATATTTAGTCAAAAATTAGAAAATGAGAACGGAACTTATGATTCGCAATCTCATGCTGTTTTATTATTAATAATTGAAGCTGGGATAACATTTCAAAAGCTATCCCAAACTTATTAATATTTATTAAAATTCTAATGTTGCTTTTGCTTTTTCAATGATATCGTTTTTGTTTGGTAACCAAACATTTTCTGCTTGAGTAAACGGATAAACGGTATCAGCAGCAGCTACACGAGCAATTGGTGCTTCTAATGATAGGATTGCACGTTCAGCTAATTCAGAAGCAACTGTTGCTCCAACACCAGCTTGGCGTTGTGCTTCTTGAACTACAACTGCACGTCCAGTTTTTTCTACTGAAGCAACTAACGTTTCTAAGTCGATTGGTTGTACCGTACGTAAATCAATCACTTCCACTGAATGACCATCTTTTTCTAACTCTTCAGCAGCTTTTAATGATTCTTGTACCATGGCACCGTAAGCAATTAAAGTAATGTCATTACCTTCTTGTTTGACACTTGCTTTACCAATTTCAATTGTATACTCTTCTTCTGGAACTTCTTCACGGAAAGAACGATACAATTTCATGTGCTCTAAATATACAACTGGGTCATTACTTCTAATTGCAGAAATTAATAATCCTTTTGCGTCATAAGGGCTTGATGGAATAACTACATTCAATCCTGGTGATTGCGCTAAGATACCTTCTAAATTATCTGCGTGTAGTTCTGGAGTATGGACACCACCACCAAATGGAGCACGAATTGTTACTGGTGCTTGTTTTGAGTTACCAGAACGGAAACGTGTACGTGCAATTTGACCTGCAACAGAGTCAAATACTTCAAATACGAATCCTAAGAATTGGATTTCCATTACTGGACGGTAGCCTTGTGTAGTTAAACCTAAAGCTAAGCCACCAATTCCAGATTCAGCTAGAGGTGTATCAAATACACGGTCTTCACCGAATTCTTTTTGTAATCCTTCAGTTACACGGAATACACCACCGTTAACACCGACGTCTTCACCGAAAAGTAAGACATTTTCATCATTTTGTAATTCGGTTTTAAGCGCATTGTTAATCGCTTGAACCATTGTCATTTGTGCCATCGGTTACTTCGACTCCTTCTCTTTGTAGATTTCATATTGTTCTGCTAAATGTTGAGGCATTTCTTCATACATATTTTCCATTAAGTCTGTAACTGTTTGTTTTTCTGTATTATCAGCTTCTTTAATAGCAGTTTTAATTTCAGCTTTCGCACGATCGATTACTTCGTTTTCTTTCTCTTCAGTCCATAGACCTTTATTTTCTAGATGTTTTCTAAAACGAACTAACGGATCTTTTTTCTCCCATTCAGAATCTTCGTCTGAAGTTCTGTATTTCGTTGGATCGTCACCAGCCATTGTATGTGGACCATAACGATAAGTAATTGTTTCAATAAGTGTTGGACCCTCACCGTTCACAGCACGATCACGCGCTTCTTTAGTTGCTTGATATACTGCAAGTGCATCCATTCCATCTACTTGTATGCCAGGAATACCTACTGAAATCGCTTTTTGAGCTAATGTTTCAGCAGCTGTTTGTTTACTACGTGGCGTAGAAATCGCATAGTTATTATTTTGAATCACAAAAATTGCTGGCGCTTTGTAAGCTGAAGCGAAGTTAATACCTTCATAGAAATCACCTTGTGAAGAACCACCATCACCAGTATATGTGATTGCTACAGCTTGTTTCCCACGTTTTTTAAGTCCAAGTGCAACACCAGCAGTTTGTACATATTGTGCACCGATAATAATTTGTGGGCTTAGCGCGTTAACACCCTCAGGCATTCTATTTCCTTTGAAGTGGCCTCTAGAGAATAAAAACGCTTCAGTTAATGGCAAACCTTGCCAAATTAATTGTGGTACGTCACGATAACCAGGAAGAATGAAGTCTTCTTGTTCTAATGCGTATTGAGAAGCTAATTGTGAAGCTTCTTGTCCAGCAGTAGGCGCATAGAATCCTAATCTCCCTTGTCTATTTAAAGAAATAGAACGTTGATCAAGAATACGTGTCCAAACCATTCTTTCCATTAATTCTACTAATTGCTCGTCTGATAAATCAGGTACTAGATCTTCATTAACGATATTACCGTCTTCATCCAAAATTTGGATCATTTCAAATTGAGATTCAGTATCTTTCAATACTTTCTCTGCATCGAATTGGGCTTTTAATTTCGGAGCCATTCAATTCACCATACCTTTCCCGTATAATAGAAATTCATTTTATCCTTTAACATTGTATCACAAAACTGTTTCACTGTTAAACAAATATGAAAAGTTCTGTAATACAGTAAATAGGTACAGTTTTAAAACTGTATCACTAATTTCAAACTTGCTGTACTATATTTTTCTCAAGTTTCAAAGCGTCAATGTCCAAAAGAATGTAAGCGCCCTCATTTATAATGCTATAGTTATTTACATTAAATTTCAAATTAATAGCATTTTTATGTTAATTTAAATTATCAACATCTTGTTTTTCTTTATTTACTTTTTCCATTGCGTCTTTGTATTTATTAAACGATTTGTCCATAGTTTTATATGATTTGGATACAGCTTCTGTTTTTTTATTCATTTCTTCTTGATTAGCTTGATCACGTGAGCCATATTCAAATAAATCTTTTTCTTTATCCATAATATTTTTATATGAATTTGCATAGTTATCATGTGCCTTATATTTATCTTTCAAAGCATCATTTAACTCTTTCACTTCTTTTTTCTTATCTTTGTCACTAATATTATCTAAATGTTTTTGAGCTTTTTTAAACGCTTCTTCTGAATTATCTAAAGCATTTTCTTCTTTTTTAAATTCTTTTTTTCTTTTCTCAACATTATCTACTATTTTTTCAGAAGTTTGTTTTGCTTCTTGTTGGTCTTTACCATTGATTTTTTTAACAAGTTTTTGTTTTTCTTGCTCTAGTTCGTTAAGTTTTTTGCCTACTGAAGAAACAGGCTTTTCTTCATCAAATGCTTGTTGTATCTTTTCATTATAATCTTTTATTTCACCTTTATCCGTTGTACATCCAGCTATAAGTACTGTGGAAGCTAGTATGGCAGCAATACCATATTTAAATTTCATTTTGAAAAATCCTCCTTTTTCGTGTGCTATATTATATAATAAATTTTAATAAATCAAATGAATTACTGTATTTTATTTGGTAATCTTTGGTATATTTTATATTAAGGAAGGTGTATGAACAAATGTTAACAATGAAAGATATAATTCGAGATGGACATCCTACGCTACGCGAAAAAGCTAAAGATGTCGAGGTTCCATTATCAAATGAAGATAGAGAAACATTAAAAGCTATGAGAACATTTTTAATAAATAGTCAAGATGAAGAAACTGCTAATAAATATGGTCTCCGTTCTGGTGTCGGACTTGCAGCGCCACAGATTAATATTTCTAAAAAAATGATTGCGGTTTATTTACCGGATGATGGCGAAGGTAAAAGTTATGACTTGATGTTAGTGAATCCTAAAATTATGAGTCATAGTATTCAAGAAGCTTATCTACCTACTGGTGAAGGGTGCTTAAGCGTAGACGAAAATATACCAGGCCTAGTACACCGTAAATATAGAATTACTGTTAAAGCAAAAGATATAGATGGTAACGATGTCAAATTACGTTTAAAGGGTTATCCAGCCGTTGTAGTTCAACATGAAATAGATCATATTAATGGCATCATGTTTTATGATCACATAGATTCAGAACATCCATTGCAACCTCATGAAGACGCAGTAGAAGTATAAAAAAGAACTGTTAGTAAACGTGCCAATCGCGTACGCTTACTAACAGTTCTTTTTACATAAAGTCGTCTCTTCTTTCATGGTATATAATATTGAGCTCTTGTAACTCTTTTTTCAAAGCATTTAATTCTTGAATATCAATAAATACAGGGTCATGATTGTGTTTCACATAATTTTGATCTTCATTTACAGTGTCAATGATTTCATTATAATTGAAAAACATGATAACTTGTTCCGCACGTATTTCAAATGTAATATCTTGAAAGACCTTGTCAGTTCGTTGTTTCTCACTTTTAATATCTTCAACAATACGCTTCACTTTATCCATAGCAATCATCCTCATCTCGTCTTTATTACTTTCTACTATTACTTTCTATTTTAAATTATTAATTATTATATTTCCTTTTAATCATAATTAATTTTTATTATTGACTCAAGCTATATGATGATTCATTTAATATTTGAATATATGTAGCCTAAATTTACTTAGTTAAATACCTTTTATAAAGTGAATCACTTTTTTCTACATATTAAGCTTCAGCAGAAAATAAAACTGCTTTATTTATTCTACTACATCATGTAAAATGAGAAATAACTGAAAACATACGAATATGTTCTATTTGTATTTTTCTATACGAACGAATTTAAAATGACCCTAGAAACATACTGGGCAACTGCTCGTATGTTCTCTTTATATAAAACGTAGTTTCAATTCACTTTTAGTGAAATTTATTTTATTTAAAATTGAGAAACTCACAAAATATTATACATTTCAGGGTTTTTATAAATAATCTAACCAAAACTTAGGAGGAAATAGATATAATGGCAGTATTTAAAGTATTTTTTCAACATAACAAAGATGAAGTAGTCGTAAGAGAACACACACAAACAATTTATGTTGAAGCTCAATCAGAAGAACAAGTAAGAAGATATTTGAAAGACCGTAATTACAATATCGAGTTTATTACTAAACTTGAGGGCGCACATTTAGAATATGAAAAACAATCAGATCATTTTAATGTGGAGCAAGCTGAGTAATGAAACAAATTCATAAAAATGAAGTTGCGGTATATGCCCTTGGTGGCTTAGGTGAAATCGGAAAAAACACTTATGCCGTAGAATATCAGGATGAAATCGTAATTATAGATGCAGGTATCAAATTCCCTGATGATAATTTATTAGGAATTGATTACGTGATTCCTGACATTACTTATTTAGAACAGAATCAAGACAAAATAGTTGGTCTGTTCATAACACACGGCCACGAAGACCATATAGGTGGTGTGCCCTACCTATTAAAACAAATAAACGTGCCTATATATGGTGGACCATTAGCTTTAGGTTTAATCAGAAATAAATTAGAAGAACATCACTTGTTAAGAACAACAGAACTTGTTGAAATCGAAGAAAGTTCTGTTATTAAATCTAAACATTTCGAAGTTTCATTCTATTTAACAACACATAGTATCCCAGAATCATATGGTGTTATCGTTAATACACCAGAAGGCAATATTGTTCATACTGGAGATTTCAAATTTGACTTTACGCCAGTTGGTGAACCAGCAAATATTGCGAAGATGGCAAAACTTGGAGAAGAAGGTGTCCTTTGTTTACTTTCAGACTCTACCAATTCATTAGTTCCTGACTTTACATTGAGTGAGCGTGAAGTTGGCCAAAATGTTGAAAAGATATTCCGTAATTGTAGCGGTAGAATCATCTTTGCTACTTTTGCATCTAATATCTATCGTGTTCAACAAGCTGTTGAAGCTGCAATTAAACACAATCGTAAAATTGTAACTTTTGGTCGTTCAATGGAAAACAATATTAAAATTGGTATGGAACTCGGTTATATTAAGGCACCACCTGAAACTTTTATAGAACCAAATAAAATTAATAGTGTGCCTAAACATGAATTACTAATTTTATGTACTGGGTCACAAGGTGAACCAATGGCGGCTCTATCAAGAATTGCTAATGGTACACACAAACAAATTAAAATTATTCCAGAAGACACTGTAGTATTTAGTTCTTCACCTATTCCAGGTAATACTAAAAGTATTAACCGCACTATAAATGCATTATACCGAGCAGGTGCTGAAGTCATACACAATAAGGTATCAAATATTCACACATCTGGTCACGGATCTAAAGGCGATCAACAATTAATGTTACGCTTGTTACGTCCAAAATTCTTCCTCCCAATTCATGGTGAATATCGCATGTTAAAAGCACATGGCCAATCAGGAATTGAATGTGGTGTGGAACCAGACAACGTGTTTATCTTTGACATCGGTGATGTTTTAGCTTTAACACATAATTCAGCTAGAAAAGCTGGAAGAATACCATCTGGTAATGTTTTAGTGGATGGTAGCGGTATTGGAGATATCGGAAACGTAGTTATCCGAGATAGAAAACTATTGTCAGAAGAAGGCCTAGTCATCGTCGTTGTTAGTATAGACTTTAAAACGAATAAACTACTATCTGGTCCTGACATCATTTCTCGTGGTTTTGTTTATATGCGTGAATCTGGTCAATTAATTTATGATGCCCAAAGAAAAATCAAAACAGATGTTATTTCTAAACTGAATCAAAATCCAGAAATACAATGGCATCAAATTAAATCATCAATCATTGAAACACTACAGCCGTATTTATTTGAAAAAACAGCACGTAAGCCAATGATTTTACCAGTGATCATGAAGGTAAATGAAGATAATACATCTTCTCAAAATAAAAGAACACAAAATAAACCAAATCACAAAAAAGACAATTCAAAAAAGCACAATAGTAAATCTCAAAACAAAAATACAAAAGATACTAACAACAAAGATAATAAAAACATCGCTCAGAAAGCAAAACAAAAACAAAAAAATGATGGTAACCAAACGGACCAATCAACAAAATCATAATCAAACTCAATGCCTCATCCATTTGTAATGGATGAGGCATTTTTACATTAAACACTTGCTATTTTGACTGAGTACATTAATTAAAAGTTAAGTTTGAACCTTGTATAACTTATCTATTCACAAATATCAAAATCCCTTAAAGAATACACTTTACACAAAAAAGAAGAGTGTGGGACATCACTGTTTTGTCCCACCTCTTCTACTTTAATTCATATATTAATATTTATCTTACTACCTTTTTTTCAAATCGGTTTAAGTCATTATCATGACCAATCATAATTAAAATATCCCCAATTTCAATATTTATGTTTGGGTCTGGAGATACGATAATATCTCTACCTCTTTTAATGGCAATAATACTTATACCATATTGCGCTCTAATATCTAATTCTATAATGGTTTGTCCTGCCATTTTTTCACTAACTTTAATTTCTACTATTGAATGTTCATCTGCTAGTTCTAAATAATCTAAAACACTAGCACTAGCTACATTATGTGCAATTCTCCTACCCATATCTCTTTCAGGATGAACAACAGTATCTGCACCAATTTTATTTAAAATTTTTGCATGATAATCATTTTGAGCTTTTGCCGTTACTTTCTTAACACCTAACTCTTTTAAAATTAAAGTCGTTAACGTACTCGATTGAATATTTTCACCAATAGCAACAATTACGTGATCAAAATTTCTAATGCCTAAACTTTTCATCACAGCTTCATCAGTTGTGTCAGCAATTACCGCATGTGTGGCAATATCACTATATTCATTCACACGCGCTTCATCCATATCAATCGCCATAACATCCATATCTAAAGCATTTAATTCTCTAACAATGCTACCGCCAAAACGACCTAAACCTATAACCACATATTCTTTATCCATATGCGTCCTCCAAAAATAAGATAATTGAAATATATCAAATATCCGTAGCTTAAACAATAAACATCGCTACTATATTTAAGTATATTCGTCTATTTTTTACCTTCAACATATTTTTTATCAAAAACAAATAATCTCAATAATAATATTAGCGATGGAATTAGTAAAAGTAAACCTAAAATAAATGCGATGATTAAAGCAATAGCCATCCCACTATTCACAACATGTTCATCTATACGAATATATGGATATAAAATGTATGGTAACTTACTTACACCATAACCGAAGAACGCAAAAGCCATTTGTAAAATAACTAAGACAAATGCAAAACCATGCCATTTTTTCATCAATGTGAGTAACATTGTACCAGCAAAACATAAAAAGCTGAGTGCAAACATCCACCAATAATCAAATACCGCTGTATAGAAATGCGTTTCATTTTGCAATCTTAACGATAAGAATACAAATAATGAAATAGCGATCATTGGTGGTCCCCAAAATAAGAACCAGTATCTTAATAAATCATAAGCTGGTTTATCATTCGCTTTAGAAGCATAATAAGTTAAAAATCCAGATGAAATATAAAGTACAGATATGATTGCAAGAAATACAACTGACCATGAATATGGACTTAACAATAATTCAAACCAATTTAAATCTAAATGGTTGCTTGAACCGGTAATATAACCACCCTCAGAAATCGTTAATGTAGTGGCTAATGCAGCTGGTATGAATAATCCTGCTAAACCATAAAGTGCAAGCCATGGTAGTTTTGTGTCTGGTCCATAGTTTTCAAAAGCATAAAAGCCACCTCTTATGGACAACAATATCAACGCAATTGATGCTGGTAAAAGCAACACTGTACCAAAATACATCGCGGAATCTGGGAAAAACCCAACCATTCCTACGAAGAAGAATACGAAGAAAACATTCGTTACTTCCCAAACCGGATTAAGGTAACGTGCAATCAAATGGTTTATTTTTTTATCTTGTTTTGTCAATTTAGCATGTAACGTAAAGAAACCAGCACCAAAATCAATTGATGCAACAATAATATAACAAAATAAGAATATCCATAGTACTGTGATACCTATATATGCGAATATCATCATGCATCACCTCTTTCCGATGAAGTTACTTCAAATTCTTTATATGCTGGTTTATTTTTAAACATCCTTATTAGTACATAAGAAGAAGTAACAATCAATATTAAATATAATATACCAAATAATATTGTTACGAACGTTAAACCACCTGCTTGAGTGGCAGCTTCAGCCACTTTTAGATAACCACGCACAATCCAAGGTTGACGACCTTGTTCCGTTAAGAACCAACCAAATTCTATTGCCAACATCGCTGCAGGTCCAGTTAATAAAGCGCCATATAGCATTGGTTTGGAATAAGTGAATTTCCGTAATTTTTTAAAGCATAATGTTAGTACAAAAGCAGCTGAAACAATTAAACAGAACACGCCCATCGACACCATTAAGTCGAAATAATAATGGACAATCATCGGTGGATGTAGTTCTTTTGGAAATTCATCCAAGCCTTTCACCTTAGTATTAACATTATTATCAGCCAAGAAGCTAAGTAGACTCGGAATTTTAATTGCACCAGTTACTTCTTGTGTTTCTTCATTTAAAGAACCAAAAAGCACTAAATCAGCATTGGATTCCGTATCAAAATGCCATTCATACGCAGCTAATTTTTCTGGTTGTTCTTGATGTAAAAATTTTGCAGATAAATCTCCTGCCAACATAGAACCTAACGTAAAGACAACGCCAAGTATCATTGTTAATTTTAAAGCTTTTTTATGATATTCTGCATCTTTTTTAAACTTATTTTTCACTAATTTGAATGCAGCAATGGCAGCTAGTACAAAAGCCATCGTCATAAAAGCAGTCGTTACAACGTGAAAAGATCTTATTAAAAATGAGTCGTTAAACATTGCTACCCAAGGTTCAACATTTATCATTTTACCATTTTTAATTTCAAAACCAGCCGGTGTATTCATAAATGAATTAACCGCTGTAATAAAGAAGGCAGAGAAAGAACCTCCAATAATCACTGGTATACTAATTAAAAAATGCGTCCATTTACCCTTAAATCTATCCCATGTATATAAGTATATACTTAAGAAAATCGCTTCAAAGAAAAATGCAAATGTTTCCATAAATAATGGTAATGCAATCACATGACCACCCATTTGCATAAATGTTGGCCATAGTAATGACAGTTGTAAACCTATAATCGTACCTGTTACAACCCCCACTGCCACAGTAATCGTATAACCTTTAGACCATCTTTTGGCTAACGTTATATAATGGGGATCATTCTTTTTAATCCCTAAAAACTCAGCAACTGCAAACATCAATGGTACACCTACACCTATTGTTGCAAATATGATATGCACTGCAAGTGTCATTGCAGTTAGAAAACGAGCTAATTCAACTGAATCCATAATATCACCTTTTTAATTTATTTGTGACAAAAATCACAACGTCCATTCATTATAAACCCAATGGCTATGTTTTAAAATTAGTTAAACTCAGAATTAAGTGACAAATTAATGACCAATTACATGTAATTTTATAACTTGAATTATAATTAAAAGTCACTTACTATTAAAGAAAATGACTTTGTAGAAAGGATTGATGCTGAATGACTGATATCATCATTTACACACAAAATGATTGTCCTCCTTGCACCTTTATAAAAAACTATTTAACTGATAAAGGTTTTAAATATATAGAAAAAAACATTGCTAATCAGCAATATCGAAATGAAATGATTGATTATGATGCATTTGCAACACCCTTTATATTATTGAATGGTGAACCAATGTACCAAGTTGATATGGATAAAATTAACCACGTTTTAAATATTGAAACAACACATTAAATTTCACAACTCTATAAAATAATCTAAATCAACTAGGCTAATAAGGCAATTCATCACTTTAGTTGTTTTAACTAACCATAACCTAATTTCAGCTATATTAAACAAAATGAGTAAGTGGATAAATGCTCCTTATCCACTATTATATGTATATCTACTTAGTATTAAAATAAATCGAAATATAATAACTAAAAAACTGGTAATCCATTATATAA